>NZ_JBFAPE010000013.1:0-168634 GCF_040675615.1 Streptomyces sp. NPDC049585
GCCAACGGCCTGGTGCCCATGAACGTCGTCGACCTGACCGCCGCCACCATCCCCTACTGGGAACTGCGCGCCCAGTCCTCGCTGGCCACCGGCGTCGAGGACCCGTTCCTGACGGCCTACAAGGAAGGCAGCTTCCACTACCTCCTCATCGCCGCCGACCGCATCTGATGCTCCAGCCGTAGCCCGGCGATCTCCTGCGCGCCCGGCGTGCCGCCGTCCGTCAGCAGCAGGGCGGTGACGGCGTCCGCCGGGCCCTCGGCGAAGTGCACGTGGGCGCCGGGCAGCGGGACCACCGGTGCCGTGGCATCGCCGCCGGCGCGAAGGCCGGTGAGCCGGGCGAGCCAGGCCGCGGCGGCGGCCGGGTCCGGGGTCTCGATCACGAACCCGGCCAGGTCGTGCGGGCCGCGCCTGGTCGTGGCGGCCCGGTAGGTGCGGAAGAGCGTCTCGCGGTCCGGTGTGTAGGTGATGAAGAACGGCGCCCACGGCGGGGTGTCCGGGCCCGTGAGCACGGCCTCGGCGAAGGAGACGGGGGCGCCTTGCGAGGTGAAGGTGTGCAGGTCCACGGCGTACCCCTGGCGCCGCAGGCGCTCCGTCGTCGCCGTCACGTCCGCCACGTGGACCGCGAAGTTCAGCGCCCCGCCGCCCGCGGCGAGCAGGGCGTCGATGCGGGGCATCCAGGGGACCATCGCCTCGCCGTAGGGCGAGGCCTCGAACGCGGCGCGGTCCTCGACGGTGAGGATCTCCACGTACCGCGCGTCCGGGCGCCAGGCGCCGTTGCGGAAGCCGCGGTGGGGCGGGTTGGCGTGGGCGGGCAGGCCGGCGCGGGTGTAGGCGGCCACCGCGCCCTCCACGTCGGGGACACAGTGCAGAAGGTGGTCGAACTGCGGTAACTCAAGAGCGTGTTCCATGCTCCCGAGTATCACCCGCCTCGTCTCCCCCGACCCGTGTCAGCCGCGGCCCTTGGGCTTGGCCCGGACGTGCATGCGCTCGCCCTGGCGGCCGAAGAGGCTCAGCACCTCGACGGGGCCCTCGCCCGTGCTGCCGAACCAGTGGGGCAGCCGGGTGTCGAACTCGGCGGCCTCGCCGGGGCCCAGGGTCAGGTCGTGGTCGGCCATGATCAGCCGCAGCCGGCCGGAGAGGACGTAGAGCCACTCGTAGCCCTCGTGGGTGCACATCTCCGGGGTCTTGTGGGTGGCCGGGATGACCATCTTGTATGTCTGCAGGGGGCCCGGCTGGCGGGTCAGGGGCAGCACGGTGTTGCCGTTGACGCGCTTGGGCGTCAGACGGATGCGGGGGTCGCCGACCTCGGGGGCGCCGACGAGCTCGTCCAGGGGCACCTGGTGGGCCTGGGAGATCGGCAGCAGCAGCTCCAGGCTGGGCCGGCGCTGCCCGGACTCCAGGCGCGAGAGGGTGCTCTTGGAGATGCCGGTGGCCTCCGAGAGCGCGGCCAGCGTCACCCCGCGCTGGACGCGCAGGCGCTTGAGGCGGGGGCCGACCTCGGCGAGGGCTTCGTTGATCGCTTCTGAGGGGTGCACGGGGGCATTGCACCGCACCCGTTCCTAAAACGGCAACAAATGTTGCCGCAACCGGATGGCGGTCGCACGCTGTGCGCGGAGGTGATCGCCGTGAGCGATATGAACAACCAGGCAGCCGACGGCTCCGTGTACGACGTCGTGGTGGTCGGAGGCGGCGCGGCCGGGCTGAACGCCGCCCTGCTGCTGGGCCGGTCCCGCCGCAGGGTGGCGGTGGTGGACTCCGGCAGTCCGCGCAATGCCCCGGCCTCCCACATGATGGGCTTCCTCTCCCGTGACGGGATGCCGCCCGAGGCACTGCTGGGCGTGGGCCGCACCGAGGTGGAGAGCTACGGCGTGGAGCTGATCGACGCCCAGGTCGACCACATCGCCCCCGGCTTCTACGTCCACCTGGCCGGCGGCCCGGTGCTCAAGGCGCGCCGCATCGTCGTGGCGACCGGGCTGCGCGACGAGCTGCCCGACATCCCCGGGGTGCGCGAGCGCTGGGGCCGGGACCTGCTGCACTGCCCGTACTGCCACGGCTACGAGGTGCGCGACCAGCCCATCGGCGTGCTCGGCACCCACCCGAACGCGGTGAACCACGCCCTGCTGCTGCGCCAGTGGTCGGACGACGTCGTCTTCTTCCCGCACACGATGGAGCTGACGGAGGAGGACCGCGAGCGGCTGGCCGCCCGCGACATCCGCCTGGCCGAGGGCACCGTGAAGTGGCTGGTGGTGGACGACGACAAGCTGCGCGGCGTGGAGCTGGCCGAGGGCAGCGTGGTGCCCCGCAGCGCGGTGTTCGTCTTCCCGCGCATGATGCCCCGGGACGGCCTGCTGACCGACCTGGGCTGCGAGAAGGACGCGGGCGGCTGGGTGGTCACCGACGCCACCGGCCGGACCAGCGTCTTCGGTGTCTGGGCGGTGGGCAACGTCGCCGACCCACGGGCCCAGGTGGTGACGGCGGCCGGTCAGGGTTCCGCGGCCGGCTTCGCCCTGAACCACGACCTGCTCGACGAGGACGTGGCCCGTGCCGTCGAGGAGCGCCGCGCCATGGCGGCCGCCGAGCCGTCCTTCCGGCTCTGACCGGACCCCTTGCTCACCCGAAACGCGTTCTTGTTCCCTTCCCTCGCCTAGGAGATCGCCCTCATGCGCCCGTCCCCCGTCGACGCCCTCACGGAGGAGATGTTCCCCTCCCGTGTGCTGCAGTCCGACAAGCCCGTCCTCATCCAGTTCTGGGCCCCCTGGTGCGGCCCGTGCCGCATGGTGAGCCCGATCGTGGAGCAGATCGCGGCCGAGAACGCCGACAAGCTCGACGTGGTCAAGGTCAACGTGGACGACGAGACCGCCCTGGCCATCGAGCACGGCGTCTCCTCCATCCCGGCCTTCATCGTCTACGAGGACGGCAAGCGCAAGGAGCAGTGGGTGGGCGCCGCCCCCAAGGCCGTCCTGGAGCGGACGCTCGCCCCTTACCTCGGCTGAGGGCGGCGCGCCGCCCCGGCACGTCCCCCGCACTCCGCCCTCTCCCGGAAGCAGGTAAGCCCCATGAATCCACATCAGGCCGGGGACATCGACCGGGATGCCCTGGCTGACGCACTGGAGCGCGAAGCCCGACTGCACCTGCCCTACCTCGAAGAGGCGGTGGGCTGGCTGCGGGGGCTGCTGTGCGGCGGGGACGAGGTGGCCGCCGCCGCGGCGGTGGGCCGCGTCCTCGACGTGGGCAGCGGGCCGGGGGTGGTGGCCTGCCTGCTCGCCCGGTACTTCCCGTGCGCGCAGATCGTCGCGGTCGACCGGGACCCCGGCCTGCTGGAGCGGGCCCGCTCGCGGGCGGAGGGGGCCGATCTGACCGGCCGCGTCATCACCCAGCACGCCGATCTGCCGGGCGACTTCGGGGAGCTGGGCGACGCGGACGTGATCTGGGCCAGCAAGGCCGTCCACCACCTCGGCGACCAGCAGGCCGCGCTGGACGCCCTCGCCGCGTCCCTGCGCCCGGGCGGCGTGCTGGCCGTGGCCGAGCGCGGGCTGCCTCCCCGGTTCCTGCCCCGCGACATCGGCATCGGCCGGCCGGGCCTGCAGGCCCGCCTGGACGCCGTTCTGGAGGACGAGTTCAGCAGCCTGCGGGCCCGGCTGCCCGGCCACGAGCGCACGGTGGAGGACTGGCCGGCGATGCTGGCCCGCGCCGGGCTGGTGCCCACCGGGAGCCGTACGTTCCTGGTCGACCACCCGGCGCCGCTGGACCTGCCGGCCCGCGAGCACCTCTACCGGCTGCTGGAGCACTGGCAGGAGCGGATCGGCGACCGGCTCGACGCGGAGGACCGCCGCACCCTGGAGTGCCTGGTGGACGGCGACGCCTGCACCGGCATCCTCTGGCGGCCCGACGCCTTCTACCTCACGGCTGTCACCGTGCACACCGCCCGGGCCTGCACCAGGCGCTGATCCGCCCGGGTTCCCGAACGAAGGTGCCCGGCCCGCCGCGAGGACGGCGGGCCGGGCACCTTCACGGCGTTGCTCAGGGCATGCCGGGCGGGGCCTCGCCCCAGCCCCAGATCGGCACGGTCTCCCGGCGCGAGGGCGGCGCGTCCGGCTGGGAGTTGGCCATCGCCCGGCGCGAGCCCCACTCGATGTAGGACATGAACGCCGAGCGGAACTCCGGGTCCGAGGGCAGCCCCACGATGTCGGCGGCCTCGGTCATCAGCTGCACCCAGCGCGTGCGCTGCTCGGGCCGGATGGACCGGCCGCGATGGCTGCGGATCATGCGCTTGAACCCGCCGAGCTGCTCGGTGTACACGGCCGGGCCGCCGAAGACCTCGGCCAGCCAGGCCGCGACGTGCTGGGGGTGGTCGTCGGTCATGTACTGGAAGAGCGGGGCGAGCAGCTCGTCCTTGCGTACGTGCTTGTAGAACTCCTCGGTGAGCCGTTCCAGCGCCTCTATGCCGCCGGCCCATTCGTAGAGGGTGGGGGTCTTCTCTGCCACGGGGGCACCTCCCTTGTCCTGTGGTGGGTTATCCGAGTTCGAGCGTGGTGGTGGCGAAGGCCTGCTCCGCCAGGTTGGCCGGCACCGGCCCGCTGTACATGCGCACGGTGTGGAACTCCGCCGCCAGCCCCCGGTCGATGGCCAGGGCGCCCGCCTCCTTCTGCGGCGCCGGTATGTCGAGGGAGACCTCCTCCGCGGGGCCGAGGTGGGCGGTGAGGGCGTCGAAGAGGGCCTCGGCGTCGTCGCGGGTCCCGGCGAAGAGGGGGCCGATGCGGTGGGCGCCGCTGGCCGGGCGGATCACGCCGTAGCCGGTGAGCCGCCCGTCGGTCAGCCGCGCGTACGCCACGTGCCCGGGGGCGGTGAGCCAGCGGCGGACGAAATCGCTCCGGTCGGCGGGGAAGTACTGCCGGTCGTAGGCGAGCACGGCGGCCAGGTGCTCGCCGGTGACGGGCACGGCGCCGGGCCCCGGCGCGCCCGCCCGCTGCGGGCGCCCGGTGTGGCGCACGGTGTCGTAGTAGGACACGAAGCCGGACTTGGCGTAGTCGTCCTGCCGGGCCGGTGTCGCGTCCAGGCCGAGCGAGCGGCCGCGTGCGTGGGGCACGGCGGCCTGCCAGGTGGCCAGGCCCAGGCCGCGCCCGCGGAAGGCGGGGTCGACGAGGTAGTGGCCGAGGAAGGCATAGCGGGCGGAGTAGTTGACGACCGACATGGCCGAGACCGGCCGGCCCTCCATGCGGCCGACGAAGAAGCCGCCCGGGTCGGTGGGCAGGAACAGGTCCGCGTCGCCGCGGCCGACGTTCCAGCGTTCACCGTCGGCCCAGGCGACCACATGGTTCCAGTCCTCCTCCGTGGCGACCGAGACGGTCAGTCCGTCCGGCGTGGCCGGCAGACCGGGCTCCGGGCCGCGGCGGGGGGTTGTGCCCTTCCCCGCCGCGCCGGTGGGGGGATTCACCTCGTCGAGAGGATCCATCTGGTTGTCCGTCCTTTCCTGCCGTGCGCGGGCACGGCGCGCTGCTCACAGGCCGAGCGAGCGACCGATGAGTTCCTTCATGATTTCCGTGGTCCCCCCGTAGATGGTCTGCACCCTGCTGTTGGCCCATTCGCGGGAAATGGGGCTCTCCTTGAGGTACCCGTAGCCGCCGTACAACTGCAGGCACTTGTTGGCCACTTCCACCTGCAGTTCGGTGGTCCACCACTTGGCCTTGGCCGCGTCGGCGACGGTGAGCCGGCCGGCGCCCAGCTCGGCGATGCAGTGGTTCAGGAAGACGCGGGCGATGGTGATCTCGGTGTCCAGCGTGGCGAGCAGGAAGCGGTTGTGCTGGAAGCTGCCGATGGGCTGGCCGAACGCCTTGCGGCTGCGGGCGTACTCCAGCGCGTCGGCCAGGATCCGTTCGGCCGCGGCGACCGCCACCACGGCGATGCTCAGGCGTTCGCGGGGCAGCCCGGCCATCAGGTAGGCCATGCCCGCGTTCTCCTTGCCGACCAGGTTGGCCACCGGCACCCGGCAGTCGGAGAAGAAGAGCTCGCAGGTGTCGGAGGCCTGCCAGCCGAGCTTGGCCATCCGCCGGCCGCGGCTGAAGCCGGGGGTGTCCCGTTCGACGACCAGCAGGCTGATGCCCTGGCCGCCGCGGTCGGGGGCGGTCTTGACCGCCACGAGCACCACGTCGGCGTTCTCGCCGTTGGTGATGAACGTCTTCTGCCCGTTGAGGACGTAGTGGTCGCCGTCGCGCACGGCGGTGGTGCGGATGTCGGCGACGTTGGAGCCCGCGTCCGGCTCGCTCATGGCGATCGCCGCGATCAGCTCGCCCGAGCACAGGCCCGGCAGCCAGCGCCCCCGCTGCTCCTTGGTGGTGCGGGTGGCCAGGTAGGAGGCGACGACGTCGTTGTGGGCGACGAACCCGGGGGCGGTGACCCGGGCCCGGATGAGCTCCTCGGAGAACACGGCGGGGTAGCGGAAGTCCTCCTCCCCTCCCCCGCCGTACTCGACGGGGACGCCGATGCCCAGCAGCCCGGCCTTGCCCGCCTTGCGCCACACCGCACGGTCGACGATGCCCTCCTGCTCCCACCGCTCGTGGTGCGGTACGGCCTCGCGGGCGAGGAACTCGCGGCACAGCGCGCGGAACTCCTCGTGCTGCGCCTCGTACAGGTGGTGCTTCATCCCTGCTCCTCCCCCGCACCGAGGAGGTCCTCGGTGACGATGGCGACGATCTCCTTCGGGTCCTGGACGGCCGCGAAGTGACCGCCGGGGATCTCCACCCGGCGGCAGGCGGCGGTGGTGTGCTCGGCCCACTGCCACATCTGCGCGGGCGTGACGTAGGCGTCGTCGCGGGCGGCGACCAGCGTGAGCGGGAAGTCGACGCGCAGCGCGGCGTGGCGGGGGAACTGGCGCCGGATCACGTAGTCCTCGCGCATGAGGCGCACCAGATAGGCCCTCATGGCGCTGTTGGACAGCAGTCCGGCGGGGGTGCCGCCGTCCGCGGCGATCTTCTCCAGGAGCTCGTCGTCGGTGAGGTCGTCGGTGGTGTCGGGCTGCTGCAGCCGCGGCGGCAGGGCCGCGGAGAGGACGGCCCGCAGCGGTGGCCGCCCCGCCAGGCGGGCGGCGGCGTCCGCCACGGCCAGGCTGGTCATGGCGCCGAAGCTGTGGCCGAAGGTGGCCCAGCGCAGGCCGGGGTCCTCGTCGAGGGCGCGGGCCAGGTCGTCGGCCAGGTGCTCGGCCATGGCATTGACCAGGGCGGGGAAGTCCGCCGGGCGCTCCTCGCGGCTGCGGGTGCCGCGCCCGGGCGCATCCACGCCCACGATCTGCAGGTGGGGGGCGGCGAGCGGGCCCCACGGCCGGTGGACGGAGGAGGTGGCGCCGGCGTGGGGGAAGCAGTAGAGCCGTACGGGGCCCGGGGCGGGCCGCGCGGGGCTCATTCCTTCACCCCGGCGGCGATCTTCTCGGCCAGCATGAGGGTGGTGAGGTTGGTCGGCGCGCTGGGGATGGTGGGGAAGACGGAGGCGTCGACGACGCGGAGGTTCTCGGTGCCGTGGACGCGGCCGTCCTGGTCGACGACGGCCGCCGGGTCGTCGGCCGGGCCCATGCGGGCCGAACCGGTGGCGTGCCAGCCGGGGTTCATGATGTTGCGGACGCCGCTGTGCAGCACCCGGTCGTTCGCGACCATGGCGTCGGTCCAGAACTGGGTGCGGGCGAGCCGTCCGGCAAGTCCCGGCGAGCGCAGGATGCCCCAGGCCCGGCGCACGCCGCATTTCAGCCGCTCGACGTCCTCGGGGTCCGAGCCCATGCCGAGCTCGATCACGGGCCGGCCGAGGGGGCCGGCGTCCTCCAGGAAGACCCGGCCGCGGGAGGCGGGGCGCATCAGCATCACCGAGATGCCCACGACCATGGGCCAGCCGAGGCGGTCGACGAAGCCGGGGATGGTGGAGCTCTCGACGTTGTTCAGCAGCCCCACCTGGATGTCGGTGTCGTCGTCGAAGCCGCTGGACATCCGGGCGGCGACCTGGCGCCAGGGCAGGCCCGGGGTGCACACGCCCTCCTCGGGCTGCGACCAGACGACCACCGAGGGGTGGTCGCTGAGGTTCTCGCCGACGCCCGGCAGGTCGGCGACGCAGGTCAGGCCGAGGGCGCGGACGACGTCGGCGCGCCCGACGCCCGAGCGCAGCAGGATCACGGGGGTGCCGATCGCGCCTGCGCTCAGGACGACGTTGGCGGCCCGTACGGTGACGGGCCGGTCGCCCTCCAGCAGTTCGACCCCGACGGCGCGGGTGCCCTCGAACAGGACGCGGGTGACGTGGCGGCCGGTGCGTATGCGGAGGTTGGGCAGGTCGCGGGCCCGGGCGAGGTAGGCGGTCGCGGCGTCGATGCGCACGCCGTCGATCGCGTTGGACGGTACGGGGCCCACGCCGCGCTCCTGCCCGGCGTTGAGGTCGGGCAGGTCGGGCAGGCCCTGGTGGCTGCACTCGTCCCAGAAGGCCGCGTCGAGCTCGTGCAGGTGCGCGCGCTGCGGGCGGCGGATGGGCAGCGGGCCGTCGTCGCCGTGCAGGGGGCCGGGGAAGCCGGGGTCGTCCTCGATCTCCTTGTAGTAGGGCAGGACGTGCTCCCAGGACCACTCGGGGTTGCCGGCGGCGACCCAGGCGTCGAAGTCCCGGGGCAGGGCGCGCAGGGCGATGGCGCCGTTGACGGCGGAGGAGCCGCCGACGACCTTGCCGAGCTGGTAGGGGAAGCGCGACCACAGGGCCCGGGTGCGCCGGCCCTCCGCGTCGGCCGGGGCCGTGCGGGGGGCGCCGGTGCGCAGCAGGTCGTCGAGGCGGTCGCTGCCGCGCAGGTTGGCCCGGTAGTCCCAGTTGAAGCCGTCGAGGACGAGCTTGCTGGCGTCGCGCAGCGGGTTGTCGGCGCCGGGGGCCGGCTGGTCGCCGCCGGCCTCCAGCAGCAGCACCCGGGCGCCGCTGCGGGCGAGGTGGGTGGCGGTGACGATGCCGGCGGAGCCGGCGCCGACCACCACGTGGTCCCACGCGTCGGTGTCCTGGGCGTCGGTGTCGTGTGCGTCGAGGGGGTGGGTCATGCTCCGGCCTCCTTGATCGACCGGATGATGTCGGCGAAGGCCGAGACGGTCGCGTTCATGAACAGGCCCTCGATCACTTCCTGTTCGGCGTCGGGGCCGATGCCGAACTCGGCGCGCAGCTGGCCGATGATGCCGACCGCGTGCAGCGAGTCGCCGCCGACGTCGAAGAAGCCGTCCTCGGTGCCGAAGTCTTCGTGGCCGAGCTGTTCGGACCACAGGGCGAGCAGCCGTTCCTCGATCGCGTCGCGCGGCGCGGTGCGGCTGTCGGCCTCGCCGTCGCTCCAGGGGGCGGGCAGCGCCGAGCGGTCGATCTTGCCGTTGGCGGTCAGGGGCAGCGCGTCGATGGTGATGTAGTGGCTGGGCACCATGTAGCCGGGCAGTGCGCCGGTCGCCGCCTCGCGCAGGGCCGCCGCCTCCGGCAGGCTGCCGGGCGCCTCGGGGACGAGGTACGCGGCGAGCTGGCGCTGTCCGGTGCGCGGGTGGGCGGGGGCGGTGACCACGGCGTGCCGGACGCCGGCCTGGCGGTCGAGGACGGCCTCGATCTCGCCGAGTTCGACCCGGTAGCCGTTGATCTTCACCTGGAAGTCCTCGCGGCCGAGGATCTCGATGTCGCCGCCGGGCAGGTAGCGGCCCAGGTCGCCGGTCTTGTACAGGCGCTCGCCGGTTGCCGGGTGGACGATGAAGCGTTCCGCCGTGCGGGTCGCATCGCCCCAGTAGCCCAGGGCCACGCCCGTGCCACCGATGTGGATCTCACCGGTGACCCACGTCGGGCAGGGTTCGAGCCGGTCGTTGAGGACGTGCATGGTCTGGTTGGCGAGCGGCTTGCCGTAGGGGATGGACCTCCAGTGCTGCGGCACCTCGCCGATCGGGTAGTGGATGGACCAGATCGAGCCCTCGGTGGCGCCGCCGAGGCTGATGACCTCCATGGCCGGGAAGTGCTTGCGGATCGCGTCCGGCAGATCGGTGGGGATCCAGTCGCCGCTGAGCAGGGCCAGGCGCAGGCTGTTGCCGCGCGGGGAGCCGGCGTCGCCGAGCGCGTCGGCCCACATCCGCATGGGCGCGGGCACGCTGTTCCACAGGGTGACCGCGTGCCGGTCGACCAGCTCCGACCAGTGGGTGACGTCGTTGGCGCGGCGCGGGTCGGGCACGACCACGGCGCCGCCGGCGCCCAGGACGCCGAAGATGTCGTAGACGGACAGGTCGAAGTTCGTCGGTGCGAGGGCCAGGACGCGGTCCTCCTCGCCCACGCCGAAGCGCCGGTTGATGTCCTGGACGGTGTTGGCGGCGCTGCGGTGCGAGATCATCACGCCCTTGGGCTCACCGGTGGAGCCCGAGGTGAAGATGACGTACGCCAGGTCGTCGTGGCCCTGGACGCTGTCGGGCCGCTCGGCGCTGCGGCTGCGGGTCTCCTCGTCGTCGAGGGTGACGACGGTCAGCTGCTCGGGCCATGCCACACCCTCGCGCAGGGCGGGCTCGGTGACCAGCACCTCGGCCCCGCTCTGGCGCAACAGCTTCAGCCGCCGCTGCTCGGGCAGTTCGGGATCGATGGCGACGTAGGCCGCGCCGGAGTGCAGCACGCCGAGGATCGCGGAGATCTGGGCGGCGCCCGGCCGCATCGAGACGGCGACGATCCGGTTCGGCTCGGCGCCACAGGACTCGCGCAGCCGCCGGCCCAGCCGGTGGGCGTCCTCGGTCAGGTGCCGGTAGGTGACCTCCTCGCCGTCGGCGAGGACGGCCACCGCGTCGGGGCGGCGGGCCGCGGCCTCGCCGACGAGCTCGTGCAGCAGGCGCGGCGGGATGTCGGCGGCGGTGTCGTTGGCGCGCCGGCGCTCCTCGGCCTGGGCGGCGGGCAGGGGGACGAGGCCGCCGGTGCGCTCCCACACCGCGTCGTCGCCGGCCAGCCGGCCGAGCAGGTCCCGGTAGGCGTCGAACATCGCCTCCAGGACGCCGGGCGGGAAGAGGCCCTCGACGGCGTTCCAGGTGACGACGAGGTTGCCGGCCTCCTCGGAGATCTGGTTCTCCAGCCACAGCTGGGGGGTCTGGCTGGCACTGTGCACCAGCTCGCCGAAGGCCGTCAGGCCCTCGCCGTCGGCAACCGGGTGGGCGTCCAGGGTGTTGGAGAAGACGACGGGCAGCGAGGCGCTGCGCCCGTCGGCCTGCAGCTTGGTCAGCTCGCGCAGTACCCGGATGCCGCCGAACGCCGTGTGGGCCAGGTCCTCGCGCAGCCGCTGCTGCAGCGCGGTGGCGCGCTCGGCGAACGTCTGCCCGGCGCCGCCGGTGACGGCCAGCAGGCTGGGTGCGAGGAAGTCGCCGATGATGCGGTCGGTCTGCGGGTGCAGCGGCGGGCGGTGCAGCAGGGTGGTGGTGAGGGTGAAGTCCTGCCGCTTGGACCAGCCGCGCAGCACCTCGGTGTACGCGGTGAGCAGCAGGGCCGACAGGGTCAGGCCGCGGCTGCGGGCGGCGTCCTGCAAGCGGGCCCGCAGCGCGCGGTCGAGGACGGCGCGGTGGCGGACGAAGGAGGGCCGGCCGATCTCCTCGGGGGTCGCGGCCAGGGGCAGGTCGGGTGCCGGGGGCAGCTCGGGCAGGCGCTTGCGCCAGTACGCGGCGGCCTTCTCGCCGGCCGGTCCCTCCTGCAGCGCCCGCTCGGCGAGGGTGTGGTCGCGGAAGGTGAGCTCCAGCGGCTCGGGCGCGTAGGCGGGGTCGTCGTAGTGGCGCCGCCATTCGGTGAGCATGAGCGAGAGGCTGCGCACGTCGGTGAAGAGCAGGTCCGCGCTGAGGTGCAGCAGGGTGCGGCCGCCGTCGAGCAGGGTGACGCGGATGTCGAACAGCGGCCACCGGTCGGTGGGCAGGACCTGCTCGGCCAGTTCCGCGCGGATCCGCTCCAGGGCGGCGGACCGCTCCCCGGGGGAGGCGCCGCGCAGGTCGGTGGTGGCGATCTCGTACGGCGGCACGTGCTCCAGCACGCGTTGGCGGCCCTCGGAGTCGGTGACGGCGCGCAGCATGTCGTGCCGGCCTATGACCTTGCGCAGGGCCTCGGTCAGCCGGGGCACGTCCAGCCCGGGGGCGTCGAACTCGTAATAGAAGTGGCTGGAGACGCCGCCGAGTTCGAGGCCGCGGTGGCGTCCGATCACATAGGCCTGCTGAATGTCCGTCAGCGGGAAGGGCTCGTGGCGCTCGGCCGGCCGGGGCTCGGTGCGGGGCAGCACACCGGTCTCCATTGCGGCGAAAATGTCTTCCATAAAAATCTCCGTGCCTCTCGTGCGTGCTTATTTCGACGACTTACGACGACAACGTCACGTGCCGCACAACGCAATTCACAGGCGAAAGGGCATGAGCATGGATTACCGAGGCGACTGCCGCGGCCCGGGCATGCGCACCGGGCGCCGACCGGCCGCACCGCGATCCGGCTAGATCACCTCATCGGCACACATCGTATGCACACGATCAGAGCAAAGACAAGATCGTCCAACACGGTTTGTTTTCCAGGCCGGTTGACCTCGCAGGAAGCGACCTTCCACTTCCTTGAACAGATCATTTTCCACGACTTATGCAAAGCGCTTATGAGGGCCGAAGAACCGCTAATAGCAGACCGCGCATGCCCCTTACATCCATGACTTCCCGCCGCTCTTGTCGCGCCATTGACGGCCCCGACCAGCACGGTTTGCCGCGGGCCCGGGAGCGGACCGGGCGCCGCACCCGTACGGCCGTGAAGCGCCCTTGTCCGACCCGGAGTTGGCATGCATCATCGGCCCTATGACTGAACACAGGACACCTGGGTCACAGGGGCCGCGCATACTCGTCGGCGCCACCGGTTCGATCGCCGTGACGATGCTGCCGCAGTACCTGAGCACCCTCCGCAGCGAGCTCGGCGGCACCTACACCGTATTGATGACGCACACGGCGACCCAATTCCTGCCGGCGCACACCGTGCAGCTTTCCGCCGAGCGCGTCATCAGCGGGGAATCCCCGGCGGACTGGCCGACCGACAAACCCTCCCGACTGGTCGGCGACCACGACATCCTCGTCGTTCTCCCGGCCACCGCGAACATTCTCTCCAATGCGGCCACCGGTGCCGCCACGAACCGCCTTTCGACGGTCATTCTGGGCGCCAATTTCCCGGTCGTGTTCTTCCCGCACATGGGCACCGAGATGTGGAACAAGCCATCGGTCAAACGCAACATCGCCCAGATCCGCGAGGACGGCCAGCACGTGGCCGAGCCCGACTGGCAGGACAGCTACGACGTGGTCTCGGGGACCTTCAACAACCACCCCACCCTGCCCCCGCCCGCGAAGGTGGCCCGGATCGTCGGCGAGCTGCTGGCCGGGCGGCAGCCGTCCTGAAAGCGCGGCGCCACCTCTTGGGCTTCCCTTCCCGCGGCGGCAACCTGAGCGCCACCGGGTGCTAACGGCAACTGGTGGGATGTGCCGGGCCGTTGCCACGACGGCCCGCGCACCCTCCACCGCCCACCCCCTCAGGGAGCAGCCGTGCCGCTCGCCCGCACCGTCCGATCCGCCGCCCTGGTCGCCGCCGCGACCGCCCTGACCGCCGCGCTCACCACCGGCCAGGCCCACGCCACCGGCGCCGGCACCACGGCCGGCGCCACGGCCGGTATCCCGCAGCTGAAGGTGCTCACCTACAACACCTTCCTGATGAGCACCCGTCTCTACCCCAACTGGGGCCAGCAGCACCGGGCACAGGAGATAGCCGCGGCAGACTTCTTCCAGGGCAACGACGTGGTGGTGCTGCAGGAGGCGTTCGACAACGCCGCCTCCGACGAGCTGAAGTCCCGCGCCGCCGACCGCTACCCGTACCAGACGCCGGTGGTCGGGCGGAGCAAGGACGGCTGGGACGCCACCGGCGGCAACTACTCCGCCACCACCCCGGAGGACGGCGGCGTCACCGTGCTCAGCAGATGGCCGGTCCTGCGCAAGGAGCAGGTGATCTACAAGGACGCGTGCGGCGCCGACTGGTGGTCCAACAAGGGCTTCGCCTACGTCGTGCTGGACGTGAACGGCAGCAGGGTCCACGTCGTGGGCACGCACCTGCAGTCCACCGACAGCGGGTGCGCCGCGGGCGAGGCGGCCGCCGACCGCTCGCGGCAGCTGAAGCAGATCGACGCGTTCCTGGACGCCAAGAACATCCCGGCCGGGGAGCAGGTCCTGCTCGCCGGCGACCTGAACGTGGACTTCCGCAGCGCCGAGTACCGCTCGATGCTGGCCGACGGCGACCTCGCCCCGGCCGACGAGCGCGCCGGGCACCCCTACTCCTTCGACACCAAGGAGAACTCGATCGCCGCCTACCGCTACCCCACCGACCCGCGCGAGGACCTCGACTACGTGCTGCACCGCAACGGCCACGCCCGCCCGGCCGGCTGGCGCAACACGGTGATCAAGGAGCAGTCGGCGCCCTGGACGGTCTCCAGCTGGGGCAAGCCGTACACCTACACCAACCTCTCCGACCACTACCCCGTGATCGCCGGGACCACCGATCGCTAGCGGTCGCAACGATCTTCGTCAAGATCCGGCCGGAGTTGCACAGATCGCCTCCGGCCGGACTGCTCGCGCGCGACGGACCGTGCTTCAATAGGGGCATGGCCAGCTACCGGAACAGCGCGACGGGTCGCAGCGACCTCGAGCCCTTCTGGCCTTCCCGCCAGCACCACGACTTCGACCGAGTGTGTTGTCGCGCATCCTTCGCGCAGGCCCACTCCTCCCGCTGACCCCTTCCGTCGAAGTCAGCCGCCGGCCCCGGGTGCCGGCCAAGCGGCCCGCGCATGCACGTCCTCTCGACGGCCTCCGCGCGAAAGAGCCCGCCTCATGACTCACGTCCGCACCCTGGCCCCCTCCGCCCCGCAGGGCACCCACGTCCCCCGCACCGCCGGCCGTCACCGGCTGCGCGCCGTGGCCCCCGACGAGCTGCCACCCGTCGCCGACCTGCTGCACGCCGGGGCCACCTGGCTGCCGGCACCCCAGCACGCCCTGCCGGTGCTGCCGGGCCGCCCGCCGATGGTCGGCTACCTCGTGCTGGTGCCCGCCGACGAGCCCCTGCTGCGGGCCGCCGGCCCGCAGGAGCCCGCACCGGACGCCGCACCGGCCGTCCACGGCGACCACCTGGTCGCCATCGACCCCGAGCAGCGGACGGCGAGCGTGGCCGGCCGGCGGCTGGACCTGACCTACCTGGAGTTCGAGCTGCTGGCCCACCTGGTCGCCCACCCGCACCGGGTGCACACCCGCGACCAGCTGGTGACGACCGTGTGGGGCTACGGGCACGTGGGCGACGGCCGGACCGTCGACGTCCACGTGGCCCGGCTGCGCCGCAAGATGGGCCCCCAGTACCGCTCGTCGATCGTCACCGTGCGCCGGGTCGGCTACAAGTACGCTCCCCCGGCCGACTTCTAGAGGACGGTTTCCAGAGGACGGTCTCCGGAGGACGGCCCTGTGGAGGACGGCCCTGTGGAGGACGATCTCCGGTAAAGACCATGGCGTACCCGGGCGCCCGCGGTGGAGCATGGGCCGGTGCACACCACCACCCCGGGCGCCCGGGCACCCCGTCTCGCCCCCGCCTACGTCGGGGGCGTCCAGCTCGGCGCGTACGCCGTGCGGCACCTGCTCACGCCCGACGCGCGCCGGCACCTGCTGCTGCGCTGCTCCACCAACGTCGACAACCTCGCCGCCGGCCGCTGGGACACCCTCGTCACCAGCGCCCTGCTGGTCGAGGCGCCCATGGACCTGTCGTACGCGCTGCTGCTCCTGGCCGTGCTCGGCTACGCCGAGTACGCCTACGGCGCGTGGTGGGCGGCGGCCGCCTTCCTCTGGGGCCACGCGGGCGCGTCCCTGATCGTGTACGGCGCCCTGCGCGCCCGGCACGCCGGGCCGGCCACCCGCTCCGCCACGGACGTGGGCGTGAGCTACGGCCTGAACGCCGTCGCGGGCGCCCTCGCCACCACCGTGCCGCACCGCCCGGCGCGCACCGCCGCCTGCACCGCCCTGCTCGCCCTGGGCGTGCGGCCCCTGCTGCGCGGGCGCGGCCGCGTCACCTTCACCGACGCCGGGCACCTCCTCGCCCTGCTCCTGGGCGCGGCCCTGGGACCGGCGCTCGCCCGGGGGCGGCGTCGCGGACTCGGCCGCCGTTCTTCACAATAAAAGGCGGAAAATGCGATAGATCACGGCAGCCCCAGGGAGACCGGCCCATGCCGCAGCAGCTCGACGCCTCGACGATCACCAACCTCCGCGACCTCGGCGGCATCGCCCTCGCCGGCAACTCCGCCGTCCGCCCGGGTCTGCTGCTGCGCTCCGGCCAGCTCGACCGCCTGGACATCGCGACCGACCCGGTCGTGGCCCAACTGGGCATCAAGACCGTGATCGACCTGCGCACCGAGCACGAGCGCCTCGCCCACCCCGACCGGCTGCCCGACGGCTCCCGGCTGATCGTCGCCGACGTCCTGGCGGGCGTGCACCGCACCCGCGGCGAGGGCGCCGTACCCGCCGCCCGGTTGGAGGACGTCCTCGGCAGCCCCACCCTGGCCGAGGCGCACCTGGGCGGCGGCAGGGCCGAGAAGCTGATGTGCGACCTGTACCGCTCCTTCGTGACCTCCGAGTCCGCCTGCCAGGCCTACCGGCTGCTGCTGACCACCCTCGCCGAGCCGGACTGCGGCCCCCTGCTCTTCCACTGCACGGCGGGCAAGGACCGCACCGGCTGGGCGGCGAGCGTGCTGCTGATGCTGCTCGGCGCGGACGCGGCGGCGGTGGAGGCCGAGTACCTGGGGGTCGCGCCGGCGGTGCGGGAGGCGTTCGCGGGGGCGATCGCCCGCTTCACGGGCGCCGGCGGGGACCCGGACATCGTGGAGGCGCTGCTCGGGGTGCGGACGGCGTACCTGGCGGCTGCGCTGGAGGCCATGCACCAGACGTACGGCACGGTGGCCGCGTACGTCCGCGAGGGCCTCGGCGTCCCCGACGCCCTGGTGGACCGCATCCGCGCCCGCTACGTCGCCTAGAGGCTGTCCGGCGGATCTTCGCCCCGTCGGGGCGCGGCCTGTCCGGCGGGTCCTCCGCGCAGCCGGGCCCGCAGGGCGTCACGGGCGGCGGGCCACTCGGAGTCGATCAGCGAGTAGACGACCGTGTCGCGGTACGTCCCGTCGGGCATGATCCGGTGCCGGCGCAGCACTCCGTCCCGCCGCGCGCCCAGCCGTTCGATGGCCCGCAGCGTCTGCTGGTTCTCCGGGTGGGCCGTCCAGCTCACCCGGATCGCCCCGAGGACGTCGAACGCGCGCTCCAGCAGCATCAGCTTGGCCTCGGTGTTGATGCCCGTGCGCTGCCAGCGTGCCCCGAGCCAGGTGTGTCCGATGTGCAGCCCGCGGTCCCCGGGCGCCAGGTCGCGGAAGGCGGTGACGCCGGCGACCCGGCCCGTACGGACGTCGATCTGCGCCCACGGCACGGCCAGGCCGTCGCGGTGGCGGCCCAGCAGCTCCGCCACGTACGCGCGCATCGCCACGGGGTCGCCGGGGCGGCGTACCGGCAGCCACCGCCACACCTGCGGGTCGTCGCCCGCCTCCAGCAGGCCTTCGGCGTGCACCGGCGACAGTGGTTCGAGGCGGACGCGGAGGCCGGCGAGGACGGGCCGGTCGAACCATCCGGCGCACCGGCTCCCGACGGGCGCCGCCTCGGCCGTCATGGTGGGGTTCATGCTGCTCCAGGCGAAATTTCACGGCCGGCCGGGAAGGGAGGTGCCGACGGCTGCACGGTCACAGCCGCCGGCGGCGGGGAGGTGGCCGTGAGGTGGCCGTGGGATGACTGCGATGCGACCGGCGGAGTGCGGGCGCACCGTGGGTCGCGCGGCGTCCTCCCACCCCCACACGAGTGACCTCCGCACCACTCACTCGTTCTACGAATGTGGAGCAGCAAGCAACACTGGCCCCTGTCCCCGTCGACGTCGAGCACGCCGAAGCGGCCCTGCTCGAGCACTATCCGCGCCTGGTCCGGCTCGCCTACCTCGTACTGCCGCCCGCGCTGGGCCGCAGCCGCCGGGTGCTGGCCGCGCACGCGCTCGTGCAGCGGGCGCTGCCGCGCGGCCGGGCCGGCGGCGGGGGCACGGCGCCCGCCGTGCCGCCGCCCCGCGGCGGCAGGGCGGCGCCCGGCGACGACCCCGGCTACGCCTACCTGCGTCAGCGCGTGCTCACCGCCGCCCTCGCCCCCCGCCCGCGCCGGCTGCAGCAGCTGCCGCCGCTGCTTCCCCAGGTGTGGGGCCTGCGCTTGTTCCCCCGCTCGGGCGGGGCCGACGAGCTGGCGCTCGACCAGGCGCTCGCGTCCCTGTCCGCGCCCGGCCGCGCCGCCTACGTGCTGCGCGCCCTGGAGGTGCCCGCCGACCGCGACGTCCGCCGGCTGCTGTCGGCGGCCGGCGTGCCCGACCCGGCGGCGGCGCTGATGGAGGCGGACGGCGTGCGCGTCCCGCCCGGCAGCCGGGACGCGCCGCTGCTGGAGTCCGTGGAGTTCGACCCGTGCACCCTGCAGGCCCGGCCGACGGACCTGATGCGCCGCCGCCAGCATGTGCGCGCGGCGCTGGGGGCCGCGGCGGCGCTGGTCGTGTGCGGCACGCTGGTGGCGCTGCCCGACGGCGGCTGGAGCCGGGACGGGGCGGCCGCACCGCCGTACGCGCAGAACGCGGCGGCCGAGCAGGCCCTGGACCCCGCCCGGCTGACCACGGCCGCCCCCACCGCCTGGCAGAGCGCCGACCACCGCGGCTTCGCCGTCTGGCCCGCCCGCGGCAACCGCACCGGCGACCGCGAGCTGCTGCGCCGGGCACTTGCGGTATGGGCCCGGCCCGGCGGCACGGTGCAGGTCACCGCCACGCCGGGCACGCCCACGGGCCCGGCCGCCGGCCCGCCGCAGCTGCTGTACGCCGGCGAGGTGGACGCGGCGGTCGTCGTGCTCTTCTTCGACGGCCTGCGCGTCGTGCGCTACGCCGAGGCCCGCAGCGGCGACACCACCTCCGCGGCCCTGGACTTCGGCCGTGCGGACGCCGCCGATACCGGCACCGCGACCGCCCTGGTCGTCGGCCGCACCGACGGCAACGTCCGCTATCTGACGGCCCCGTGGGTGACGACGGCGGCCGTGCGTGATCTGCTCGATCCGAAGGCCGCCCCGCAGCCGCTGCACCGCGACGCCACCGGTGTCGTCGACGCCGTGCCCAGCCCCGCCGGCAGCAGCGCCCCCAACGGCAACTCCGGCAACGACTGCCACAGCTGGACCGCGCTGCAGCTCGGCGACCATTTGGTCACCGACCTCGGGGAGCTGCTCCCGGCCCGGCTGACCTCCGGCGCCCCCGCAGCGCCGCACGACGTGGCCGACGGCAAGGAGCGCGCCCAGTGGGCGCACACCGCCTGCCACCTGTCCAACGTGCGCGGCCAGGGCGTGCGCTCGGTCAACGCCTGGGAGTACGCCACCCAGGTCCTGCCCGGCGGGGCCGGCACCGCGCAGTGGTCCTGCACCCGGGCCGAGACCTGGCGGGGCACCGGCAGCCGGGTCCTCGTCCAGTTCCAGGCGCCGCAGACCCGCCCGGGCGCGCCGGGCGCGCTCGTCGCCCGTACCGAGGACTCCCCCGCGTGCGGAGCCCGGCAGCCGCACGTCCTGGCGGGTGCGCTGTGGAAGGCGCCGGGCGGCACCTGGTACGCCCTCGCCGCCGGAGGCGGCGGCGTCGCCTCGGTCTCCGCGACGGGCGCGGTGCGCGGCAGCGCCCAGGGGCCGCTGCTGGCCGTGCCCGCCCGGGAGGGCGCCGAGGTCGAGGTGAGCGGCCGCCTCGCGGACGGCACACGGATCGCACCGCTGCGCTAGGGCGTGTCCGGCGGATCTTCGTCACGCGCCACCACGGCGCCCCGCCGGGGGCGCGGGGTGGTGCCGATCTGCGGCGGCCGCCGCGTGGCGCGATCGGCCACCGGCGGCCCGCAGTCGAGGCACCGCCCCGAGGCCCGGTCGCTCAGCCCCGGCGGAAGACCGCGACCGTACGCCCCGGCACGGCGAACGTGCCGGACGCGGCCTCGTAGGAGGCGCCCTTGACCACCGGATCGGCGCCGTGCGCCTGCACCGGGTGCAGGGCGTACGGCGTGCCGGCGAGGGCGGCGACCTGCTGACGCTGCGGCTGCGGGGCCGCGTTGAGGACGACGACGAGATCGCCCAGGCGCATGGTGATCACGCCCGGCGTCTCGTTGCCGCCGGACAGCGGGAAGGACAGCGCCTCCTGCACGGCCGCGGCCGTGGGCAGGGCGAAGGCCTTCTCGGTCGTCCGGATCCGCAGCAGGTCCCGGTAGGCGGCGGAGGCGGAGGTGACCGGGCCGCAGCCGGGACGCAGGGCCGCGTCGGCCAGCAGGGGCCGGGCGTAGGGCCACTTGGCGGCGTTGTCGGCGGCGGGCGGCAGGCCGCGCCCGAAGCCGTTGCCGGCCGCGCAGTCCCAGTGGATCGCGTTGAACCAGTCGCCGCTGTCGTAGGAGTTGCGGTCCAGGGACTTCGAGCGCAGCAGGTCCGTGCCGGCCTGGCTCAGGGCCGGGCCCTGGGACAGCGCGGCGGTGGCCATGGCCACGACCTGGGCGCGGGCCCGCTCGGCGGCGGGGGTGGCCTGCGGCAGCTTGTAGGCGAGGGCGTCGAAGAGGCTCTCGTTGTCGTGGGCGTCGGCGTACGCCAGGGCGTCGCCCGGCGCGGCGGCGTAGCCGGCGGGCGAGCCGTTGTAGTCGACGTCCGCGCCGCGCACGTCGCGGCCCGAGGAGTCGGTGAAGCGGTAGCCGGCGAGGTTGCCGGTCAGCCCGACCTTGATCAGGTCCTGGTCGTGCAGCAGCCGGGCCCGCTGTTCGTCCGGGGTTCCGTTGCCGGGCGCGCCGTTGGGCGCGGTGAACAGCCCGGAGGCGAAGCCCTGCAGGCGCGGGTCGGCGTCGAAGGGGCCGCCGCCGCGGATCGCGTCGCGCGAGCGGTCGGAGAAGGTGGCGATGCCGGTGCCGGCCATGTTCTTCTGCGTGGCCTGGACGAAGCGGGCGTCGTTCGCGACCTCGCCGAAGTTCCAGCCCTCGCCGTACAGCACGATCGCCTTGCCGTCGACGCCGTCCTTCGCCACGGTCAGGGCGTCGAGGGCGCGGCGCACGGCCAGGATGTTGGCCTTGGGGTGGTGCCCCATGAGGTCGAAGCGGAAGCCGTCGACCTTGTACTGCCGGGCCCAGGTGACGACCGAGTCGACGACGAGCTTGCCCATCATCGTGTGCTCGGGCGCGGTGTTGGCGCAGCACGTGGAGTTCGCCACCGAGCCGTCGTCGAGCAGCCGGTGGTAGTAGCCGGGCACGATCCGGTCGAGCACGGACTTCGGGTCCTGGCCGGAGGCGGCCGTGTGGTTGTAGACGACGTCCATCACGGTGCGCAGGCCGGCCTGCGACAGGCCCTGCACCATCTGCCGGAACTCCAGCGTCCGGCGGGGGCCGTCGGGGTCGGAGGCGTACCCGCCCTCGGGCACGGTGTAGTGCAGCGGGTCGTAGCCCCAGTTGTAGGCGTCCCGGGCGGCGGTCCTCGCGACGCACTCCTGCTGCCGCTCGGAGTCGGCCGGCAGCGCGCCGAGATCGCACCCGGGCACCTGCCGGTCGGCCGACCGCTCCGGCACGGTGGCGAAGTCGAAGACGGGCAACAGGTGGACGTACGACGTCCCGGCGTCGGCCAGCTCCTTCAGATGCCGCATGCCGGCAGAAGCGCGATCGGTGAACGCGAGGTACTGGCCCGGGTGGGCGGAGGTGCGGTCCGCGACGGAGAAGTCGCGCACGTGCAGCTCCTGGATCTGCGCCGCCCGCCACGGCACGGCTGCCGGCTTGCGCAGCTGCTGCCAACCGGGCGGCGCGAGGGCCGGATCGGCCAGATCGGCGACCACACTGCGGGCCGAATCGGCCGTCAGGGCGGTGGAGTACGGGTCCGTGACCAGGTTGGTGACGACCTCGCGGGCGGCGGGGGCGTGGACGGTGACCGCGTAGCGGTAGCGCTTGCCCTTCCAGGAGGCGGGACCGCTCACGCTCCACACGCCGGTGGCGGCGTCACGGTGCATGGGGATGCGCCGCGTGCCGTCCCCCAGCTCCAGTTCCAGCGCCACGCGGCGGGCGGTGGGCGCCCACACGGCCAGCGACGGCCGGCCCTTGCGGAAGGCGGGCCCCAGCTGCGCCTTCGCGGCGGCGGCGCCGTAGAGGTCGTCGAGGACGCCGGGTATCTGGACGCCGGTGACGACGCCGCCACCGGCCTCGGCACGCAGCGCGCCGGTGAGCGCGGAGCGCTCGGCGGCGACGGGTGCGTCGAGGCGGTACGCGTCGTAGCCGGGACGGTCGAGAACCCTCTTTGTGTCGCGGGTGAGGGGGAACGACCCGCGGTCGTGGACGAGCCGATGCGGGCTCGCGGGATCACCGAGGCCCTTGGGCCAGGCGACGGTGTGCCGGTCGAGCCACAGCACGCGGGCGTCGGCGGGGGCCGCGTCGGCCTGCGCCCGGCCGGGCCCGGCGAGGGTCAGAGCGACGCCCAGGGCTGCCGCGACGGCAGCAAGTCTTCTCACGAACGGTCTCCTTCGGCTGAGCTCGGAACGGGGAAAACTCAACCGCGCGCCCCCACGTGCAGCGCCAGTGCCGTGTTCGGCGCCACCGTCGCCGTGAACGTGCCGTCCGCCCCCACCGTCACCCGGCGTCCGCTCTGCACGTCGACGTACGTGCCCGCGGCCAGCGACGTCCGGAACGTCCGGGTCACCGCGAACCCCTCGTGGTTGATCACCACGTATCCCTTGTCCCCCCGCCCGAAGGCGATCGCCTGGTAGCCGTTGTCCCACCAGTCCCGCACCGTCTCGCCGCGCACCGTGTTGCGGAAGGCGACCATGCTGCGGATCTCGGGCCAGGCGTGCTGGCACTTCCAGCCGTCCTGCCAGCACGCGGCGACCGCGCCGCCCCGCGGCGGTCCCGCGTCCCGGTCGGTGAACTCGTAGCCGGAGTGGACGTCGGGCGCGCCGTACGGCCAGGCGAGCATGAACACCGACGCGAGCGTGTAGTTCGCACCGTCCTTGTAGCTGAGCGTGTCGCCGCCCCGCTCGGTGTCGTGGTTGTCGACGAAGACGGACGCCTGGGCGCCGGGCAGGTAGCCCCACCCCTCGCCGTAGGTACGCACGTACGCGAGCCGCTCGCTCAAGAACACCCGTCGCAGGTCCCGCGCGTAGCGGAATTCCTGGGCGTCGCCCGTGCCGAGGTACTCCTGCGGCTGTACGGCCTCCCCGGCGCCGTAGATGGTCTCCTGTTTCCAGTAGACGTCCGGCCGGCTCAACCGCCCTTTGATCGCGGCGAGGTCGGCGGCCGGGATGTGCTTGGCGGCGTCGATGCGGAAGCCGTCGACGCCCAGCCGGAGGAGGTCGTCGAGGTAGCCGGCGATGCGGGTGCGGACGCGTTCCTCGCCGGTGTCGAGGTCGGCGAGGCCGACGAGTTCGCAGTCCTGGACGTTGTGCCGGTCGCGGTAGTCGCTGACGACGGTGCGGCAGTCGTCCATGTCCTGGCCCTCGTACAGGCCGGGGTAGGCGTACTTCGTATACGGGGTGCCGCCCGTGCCCGTGCCCGCGCCGGCCGCCATGTGGTTGACGACGGCATCGACGACGACCTTCACGCCGGCGGCGTGACAGGTGTTGATCATGTCTGCGAAGGCGGTGCGGTCGCCGAGCCGGCCGGCGATGCGGTAGCTGACGGGCTGGTAGGAGGTCCACCACTGGGGGCCCTGGGCGTGCTCCTGGGGCGGGGAGACCTGGACGGCGCCGTAGCCGGCGGGGCCGAGGGTGTTCCTGCACTCGCGGGCGACGGAGGGGAAGTCCCATTCGAAGAGGACGGCGGTGACGTCCTTGCCGCCGGGAGCGGCGGCGGCCGCCGGCTGTGGTGGCACCGCGGCGACGGCCGTGCCGGCCACCAGCGCCAGCACCGATGAAACGATTCTTCGGGGCACGAGGCCTCCAGGTGGGGGGTGGCTCACTTGCAGGTTCTTTCAGCAAGGCGTGCCCGCACGATGCAACCGCTTGCCGCCGCAGACCGTACGAGCCCCTCCCGCCCCGGTCAACCCTCCGGACACGGAACGGTTACAGCCCCGAAATCTCGCGATTCCCTCCTTGCAAACTCTTTCGCAAGAGATTTCAGCCTGTTAACTTCCTCCTCAGCTCTGGCCGCCCACCCTCAGGCGGCCATCTGAAAGAGGAGCATCCATATGCGAAGAGGCATATCGGTCGCCGCCCTTGTCGGCGCCCTGGCCCTGACCGCGACCGCGTGCGGCGGTGGCGGCGGCGACAAGAGCGACGGGGCCCAGGCGGCGAGCGACCCGGGCAGCGTGAGCGGCACCATCACCTGGTGGGACACCTCGGACGCCACCAACGAGGCGCCCGCGTTCAAGAAGCTGGTCGCCGACTTCGAGGCCAAGTACCCGAAGATCAAGGTCGAGTACGTCAACGTGCCCTTCGACCAGGCCCAGCAGAAGTTCAAGACCGCCGCCGCGACCGGCAAGGGCGCCCCCGACGTGCTGCGCTCCGACGTGGGCTGGACCCCCGGCTTCGCCCAGCTCGGCTACCTCAAGGACCTCACCGGCACCCCCGCCCTGGACAACTCCGGCGACTTCCTCGAAGGCCCGCTGAAGAACGCCGCGTACCAGGGCAAGACGTACGGCGTCCCGCAGGTCACCGACACCCTGGGTCTCCTCTACAACAAGGAGCTCTTCCAGAAGGCGGGCGTCGAGAAGGCCCCGACCACCTGGCAGGAGGTGAAGGAGGCCGCGGCGAAGATCAAGGACAGGGCCGGCGCCGAGGGCATCGGCCTGAGCCCGGACAGCTACTACTCGCTGCCCTTCCTCTACGGCGAGAAGTCCGACATGGTCGACGCCGCCGCCAAGAAGATCACTATCTCCTCCGCGGCGTCCCTCAAGGGCATCGAGACCGCCGTCGACCTCGTGAAGTCCGGGGCCGCGCCCAAGCCGGCCGGCACCGACGGGTACAACGCGCTCAAGACGGACTTCAAAAACGGCAAGCTGGCCATGCTCGTCGACGGTCCCTGGGCGACCAAGGAGATCTTCGGCGGCGACGCCTACAAGTCCCGCGAGAACCTGGGCATCGCCCCCGTCCCGGCCGGTTCCACCGGCACCGCCGGCGCCCCGGTGGGCGGGCACAACCTCGTGGTCTACGCGGGCTCGAAGAACTTCGACGCCTCCTACCTCTTCACCAAGTTCATGACCGAGGCCGCGCAGGAGGAGAGCGTCTCCAACGCCATCGGCGTGCTGCCGACCCGCAAGTCGGCCTACAGCAAGACGGTTCTGGCCGACCCGGTCCGCAGCGCCTACTACCAGGCCCTGGCCAAGGCCCACCCGCGGCCGCCGATCCCGCAGGGCGGCGACCTGTTCACCGAGTGGCTGCAGCACTACACCAAGATCCTGACCTTGAAGGAGGAGCCCAAGGCCGGGCTCGCCGCCACGGCGAAGGCCTGGCAGTCCACGCTCCTCAAGGACTACGGCATCCAGGAGTAGTCCTCTCATGGCCACACTCGTCACCCGGGTCAGGCGTTCCTTCTCCACCCACTGGTACGCGTGGGCGATGGTGCTGCCGGTCGTCGTCGTGCTCGGCGTCCTCGTCGGGTATCCGCTGGGCAGGGGCATCTACCTGTCCTTCACGGATGCCAACGAGGCGAACGTCGCCCGCACCATCGGCGTCAACGACATCCCCGCCACGTACCAGTTCGTCGGGCTCGACAACTACTGGAAGGTGCTCTCCGGCCAGGAGGGGCACTTCTACTCCCGCCTGACCTGGACCGTCGTGTGGACCGCGTCCTGCGTCCTGCTGCACTACGCCATCGGCCTCGGGCTGGCCCTGCTGCTCAACCGCAAGGTGCGCTTCAGGACCCTGTACCGGGTGCTGCTGATGCTGCCGTGGGCGGTGCCGGCGTTCGTCGCCACCTTCGCCTGGCGGCTGATGTTCAACGAGAAGTACGGCGTGCTGAACAGCTTCCTGTCCGCCATGGGGTTCGGCCCCGTGGACTGGCTGGGCGACAGCACGCTGCAGAAGGTCTCGGCGGTCGCCGTCAACGTGTGGCTGGGCGTGCCCTTCATGATGATGGCCGTCCTCGGCGGCCTGCAGTCCATCCCGAGCGAGCTGCACGAGGCCGCCGAGATGGACGGCGCGAGCCCCTGGCAGCGCTTCCGCCACGTGACCCTGCCGGGGCTGCGGACGGTGAGCGGCACGGTGATCCTGCTGGGCGTCATCTGGACGTTCAACATGTTCCAGGTCATCTACCTGCTGATCGGGCAGGGGGCGAGCTCGGACAGCGAGATCCTCGTGACGTACGCCTACCGGATGGCCTTCCAGGGCGTGCGCGACTACGCCGGCTCGGCGACGTACGGGATCCTCATCCTCTCGCTGCTGCTGGTCTTCGCCGTCTTCTACCGCCGGATGCTCGCCAGGCAGGAGGCCGCGACGCGATGAGCACCACGATCCCCACCCGCCGGCGGCAGCGCGGGCAGCGCTCGCGCGGCGCCTCGGCGGCGCTGCACGCCGCGCTGATCACGGCCTCGGCGATCGCCGTCTTCCCCGTCCTGTTCGTCGTCTACGTCTCGCTGCGCGGGCGCGACGGCTGGCAGGAGCCGACCCGGGCGAGCGGCTTCGACCTGTCGAACTACACGCATGTGCTGGGCGAGACGAAGTTCCTGACCTGGTTCGGCAACTCGCTGATCGTGGCCCTGGGCGCCACCGTCCTGGGCGTGCTGGTGGCGGCGAGCGCGGGGTACGCGGTCTCGCGGATGCGCTTCCCCGGCCACCGGCCGCTGATGTGGACGTTCCTGGTGGTGCAGATGTTCCCGATGGCGGTGCTGATCGTGCCGCTGTACACGCTCCTGGGACAGCTGGGACTGCTGGACTCCTACTTCGGCCTGATCCTCACGTACTGCACGGTCTCGGTGCCGTTCTGCGCGTGGATGCTCAAGGGCTACTTCGACTCCATACCGGCCGAGATCGACGAGGCCGGCCGGGTCGACGGACTCACCCCGTTCGGCACGTTCTGGCGGCTGATCCTGCCGCTGGCCCGGCCGGGGCTGGCGGTCACCGGCTTCTACTCCTTCATCACCGCCTGGGGCGAGGTGGCCTTCGCCAGCCAGTTCATGAGCAGCGAGGAGCACTACACGCTCGCCGTCGGCCTGCAGACCTTCGTCGGCCAGCAGAAGGCCGAGTGGGGGCTGATGACGGCGGCCGCCGTGCTCATCGCGCTGCCCGCCGGGCTGGTCTTCTTCTTCGCCCAGCGGCATCTGGTCGCCGGGCTCACCGCGGGCGGGACGAAGGGCTGACCCGCGGGCCCCGCCCGTCGTTGAGCCGTGCGCACCGCCCGCTCCGCCATACGACACCACGAACCGATAGGACGTACATGACCCCGGACCTCGCGCCCTCCGTCCGCCCGTTCGCCGACGACTCCGCCGCCGCCTCCACCGAGCAGGCCGGCTGGTGGCGCAGCGCCGTCATCTACCAGGTGTACGTGCGCTCGTTCGCCGACAGCGACGGGGACGGCGTCGGCGACCTGCGCGGGATCCGCGAGCGGCTGCCGTACCTGGCCGGCCTCGGGGTGGACGCCCTGTGGCTGACCCCGTTCTACGCCTCGCCGCAGGCGGACGGGGGCTACGACGTGGCCGACTACCGGGCCGTCGACCCGCTGTTCGGGCAGCTGTCGGACGCGGACGACCTGGTACGCGAGGCCCACCGGCTGGGCCTGCGGATCATTGTGGACATCGTGCCCAACCACACCTCCGACCGGCACGTCTGGTTCCAGGAGGCGCTCGCGGACCGTCCGGGGGGGACGGCCCGCGCGCGCTACCACTTCCGGCCGGGCCGGGGCGAGGGCGGCGAACTGCCGCCGAACGACTGGGAGTCGGTCTTCGGCGGCCCGGCCTGGACGCGGACGACGGACGCGGACGGCCGTCCCGGCGAGTGGTACCTGCACCTGTTCGCACCCGAGCAGCCGGACCTGAACTGGGACTGCCCCGAGGTGCGCGAGGAGTTCGACTCCGTCCTGCGGTTCTGGCTGGACCTGGGCGTCGACGGCTTCCGCATCGACGTCGCGCACGGCATGGTCAAGGCGCCGGGCCTGCCCGACATCGGCCGCACCGAGCAGGCCAAGCTGATCGGGGCGCAGGTGCTGCCGTTCTTCGACCAGGACGGGGTGCACGAGATCCACCGCGCCTGGCGGCGGCTGCTGGAGTCCTACCCGGGCGAGCGGGTGGGCGTGGCGGAGGCGTGGGCGCCGACCTCGGAGCGCCTGGCGCTGTACGTGCGTCCGGACGAACTGCACCAGGCGTTCAACTTCCAGTTCCTGACCTGCGACTGGGACGCCGACGCCATGCGGGAGGTGATCGACCGGTCGCTGGCGGCGACCGCCTCGGTGGGCGCGCCCACGACGTGGGTGCTCTCCAACCACGACGTGGTGCGCCACGTGACCCGCTACGGCGCCGGCGACGGGGAGCTGGGGCTGGCCCGGGCCCGGGCGGCGGCGCTGCTGATGCTGGCGCTTCCCGGCTCGGCGTACGTCTACCAGGGCGAGGAGCTGGGCCTGCCGGAGGTCGTGGACCTGCCCGACGAGGTGCGCCAGGACCCGGCGTTCTTCCGCGGCGACGGCCAGGACGGCCTGCGCGACGGCTGCCGGGTGCCGCTGCCGTGGTCGGGCGAGGCGGCCCCGTACGGCTTCGGGCCGGGCGGCAGCTGGCTGCCGCAGCCCGAGCAGTGGGCGGGGCTGTCGGTCGAGGCGCAGTCCGGCGATCCGCGCTCGATGCTGGAGCTGTACCGCTCGGCGCTCGCGCTGCGCCGGCAGCTGCCGGGTCTGGGCGACGGCGACATGGGCTGGCTGGAGGCGCCCGAGGGTGTGCTGGCGTTCACCCGCCCCGGTTTCGTGTGCACCCTGAACACTCTCGGTGCCGAGGTGACGCTTCCGGTGCCGGGCCGTCCGGTGCTGGCGAGCGTTGACGAGGCAGACCTGGAATTCGCGGGCGGTACGGTAAGGATTCCTTCGAATTCTTGTGTGTGGTGGGCAGTCTGAGATGCGACCGGTATCGTCACCTCCTGTGACCGCACGGCTGGCCGACATCGCCGCCCAGGCGGGTGTCAGCGAAGCGACCGTCAGCCGTGTCCTCAACGGGAAGCCGGGGGTGGCCGCCTCCACCCGTCAGTCGGTGCTGGCCGCGCTCGACGTGCTGGGCTACGAGCGGCCCGTACGGCTGCGACAGCGCAGCGCCGGGCTGGTCGGGCTGATCACCCCGGAGCTGGACAACCCCATCTTTCCGGCGTTCGCCCAGGTGATCGGCCAGGCGCTCACCCGGCAGGGATACACACCGGTGCTGGCCACGCAGACGCCGGGCGGCTCCACCGAGGACGAGCTGACGGAGATGCTCGTCGAGCGCGGCGTCGCCGGCATCCTCTTCGTCTCCGGGCTGCACGCGGACACCTCGGCGGACATGCAGCGCTATGAGCGGCTGCGGGCGCAGGGGGTGCCGTTCGTGCTGATCAACGGCTTTTCGCCGCAGGTACGCGCGCCTTTCGTCTCCCCCGACGACCGGGCGGCGATGCGGCTGGCCGTCACCCATTTGGCGGCATTGGGGCACCGGCGCATAGGGCTCGCGGTGGGGCCGCGGCGGTATGTGCCGGTGCAGCGCAAGATCGAGGGCTTCGTGGCGAGCATGCGTGAGCAGCTCGGCCTGCCCGAGCCGGAGGCGGAGGCACTGATACAGCATTCGCTGTTCACCCTTGAGGGTGGTCAGGCGGCGGCCGCCGCACTGATCGACCGGGGGTGCACGGCGGTGGTGTGCGCGAGCGACATGATGGCGCTCGGGGTCGTCCGGGCGGCCCGCCAGCGGGGCCTCGAAGTGCCGCGCGACGTCTCGGTGGTGGGCTTCGACGACTCGCCGCTGATCGCCTTCACCGATCCGCCCCTGACGACCATTCGCCAACCGGTGCAGTCGATGGGACAGGCCGCGGTGCGGGCGTTGCTGGAGGAGGTCGGGGGGACACCGGCGCCGCACAGCGAGTTCGTCTTCCTGCCCGAACTGGTCGTGCGGGGCTCGACGGCCTCGGCGCCCGGCGGGCGTTCCTGACGACGCGCGCGGGCCCTCACGGGGGCCGTCGGACGGGGGTGGCGGGCGGCCGGTAACGATCGCTCGGGCGATCTGGCGCGGGGCGCTTTCTGGCAGACTGTTGGCCTATGGGTGAAGCGACAGTGAGGACTGTGCAAGGCCGGACGGCCGCTCCGCCACCCACCGACGAGCGCGCGGAGGGGCCGTCGGCGGGCCGCCTCCGGGCGCACGTCCTGCGCAGAGCGCGCACGCCGCGGCGCCCACGCCTGTGGTTCGAGGTGCTGCTGATCGCGGTGAGTTACTGGATGTATTCGCTCATCCGCAACGCCGTGCCGGAGCAGCGCGCCGCGGCACTGCGCAACGCCGACTGGATCTGGCAGACCGAACAGGGCCTGCACATCGCCGTCGAGCACACGATCAACAAGGCCGTGAATTCGGTGACGTGGCTGGTCGTGGGCATGAACTACTACTACGCGACGTTGCATTTCGTGCTGACGATCGCGGTGCTGGTCTGGCTCTACCGCCGGCACCCCGGGCGGTACTCGGCAGGCCGCCTGGCGTTGTTCGCCACCACCGGTGTGGCACTGCTCGGCTACTACCTGTATCCGCTCGCGCCGCCCCGGCTCATGCAGGGCCCGGGCTTCGTCGACACCGTCGTGGTGCACCACACCTGGGGCTCGATGGCCTCGGGCAACCTCGCGGACATGTCCAACCAGTACGCGGCCATGCCCTCCATGCACATCGGCTGGTCGGCCTGGTGCGGCGTCATGGTCGCCACCCTCGCCCGGGCCGTGTGGGTCCGCGTCCTGGCCACGGCCTACCCGCTGGCGACGCTGGTGGTCATCGTCTCCACCGCCAACCACTTCTGGCTGGACGCGGTGGGCGGGCTGCTGTGCCTGGGGGTCGGTTTCGGCCTGTCCTACGCGTGGTTCGGGGCGTTCCCGCTGCGCCTGGCCCGCCGGGTGGCGAGCGGGCGCGCCTAGCGGGATCCTTGGTTCACCGGCCGCCCCGCGCGCCGTTGTGCGGGCCGCCCCGGGAACCGTTCGCCGATCCGTAGAACAACTCCTCGACCACGGCGCGGGCCCGGCGCGTGGTGCGCCGGTAGTCGTCCAGCATCTCCCCCACGTGGCCCGGCTCGTAGCCCAGGTAGCGGCCGACGGCGGCCAGCTCCCGGGCGTCGCCCGGGAAGGTGTCGCCGGGCCGGCCGCGCACCAGCATCACCGCGTTGCGCACGCTGGTGGCCAGCACCCAGGCCTCGTCCAGGACGCGGGCCTGCTCGGCCGGGACGAGCCCCGCCGCGCAGGCCGCCGCGAGCGCCTCGCGGGTCCGGGTGGTGCGCAGCGCCGGCACGGACCAGCCGTGCCGCATCTGCAGCAGCTGCACCGTCCACTCCACGTCCGACAGGCCGCCGCGGCCCAGTTTGGTGTGGGTGGTGGGGTCGGCGCCGCGCGGCAGCCGCTCGGACTCCATGCGGGCCTTCAGCCGGCGGATCTCGCGCACGGCCTCCTCGCCCAGGCCCTCGGCGGGGTAGCGCAGCGGGTCGATCAGTTCGACGAAGCGCCGCCCGAGGTCGGCGTCGCCCGCCACCGGTTCGGCGCGCAGCAGGGCCTGGCTCTCCCACACCAGCGACCAGCGCCGGTAGTAGGCGGCGTACGAGGCGAGGCTGCGCACGATCGGGCCGGAGCGGCCCTCGGGGCGCAGGTCGGCGTCGACGATCAGCGGCGGATCGGTGGTGGGCAGCTGCAGGAGCCGGCGCATCTCGCCGGCCACGGCCTGGGCCGCCTTGGCGGCCTCCTCCTCGGGGACGCCCTCGCGGGGCTCGTGGACGAACAGCACGTCGGCGTCGGAGCCGTAGCCCTGCTCGTGGCCGCCGAAGCGGCCCATGCCGATGACGGCGAACCGGGTGGGCAGGGTCTCGCCCCACTCGGCCCGGACGGCGGCGCGCAGGGCGCCGGCGAGGGTGGCGGCGTTGATGTCGGTCACGGCGTCGCCGACGATGCCGGCGCGGGCGGCGTGGTCGGCGCCGGCGGTCTCGGCCGCCCCGCGGGAGCCGGTGCCGTGCGCGCCGGAGGCGTGTGCCTCGGAGGGCGTTCCGGCCCGACCGTAGGCGCCGATGATGTCGGCCGCGGCGGTGCGGAAGAGCTCACGCCGGCGCACGCCGCGCACCGCGACGATGGCGGCCTCGGCGTCCTCGGCCCGGCCGACGGCGGCCAGCACCTCCTGCTCCAGCGCCTCGCGGGTGCGGGGCCGCAGGCCGCCGGGGTCGCCGAGCAGGGCGACGGCCTCGGGGGCGCGCAGCAGCAGGTCGGGGGCGAGGCGGCCGGCGGAGAGCACCCGGGCGAGGTTCTCGGCGGCGGCGCCCTCGTCGCGCAGCAGCCGCAGGTACCAGGGGGTACGGCCGAGGGCGTCGGAGACCTTGTGGAAGTTCAGCAGGCCCGCGTCGGGGTCGGCGGAGTCGGCGAACCAGCCCAGCAGCACCGGCAGCAGCGTGCGCTGGATGGCCGCCTTGCGGGTCACCCCGGAGGCGAGCGCCTCCAGGTGGCGCAGGGCGCCGACGGGATCGGCGTACCCCAGGGCCTCCAGGCGCTGGCCGGCGGCCTTGGGGCTGAGCCGGATCTCGCCGGGTTCGAGCTGGGCGACGGCGTCCAGCAGCGGCCGGTAGAACAGCTTCTCGTGCAGCCGGCGCACCTCGCGGGTGTGCTGGCGCCACTGCGCGCCGAGCTCGGCGACCGGCTCGGTGCCCTGGGGCCAGCCGTGGGTGCGGGCCAGCGAGCGGCCCAGGCGCCGCAGGTCGGCCTCGGCCTCGGGCACGAGGTGGGTGCGGCGCAGCCGGTAGAGCTGGATGTGGTGCTCCATGGACCGCAGGAACCGGTAGGCGGCGTCCAGTGCCTTCGCGTCCGCGCGGCCGACGTAGCCGCCGGCGGCGAGGGCGGCCAGCGCGTCCAGGGTGCCGGGCACGCGCAGGGTGGCGTCGCTGCGCCCGTGCACCAACTGCAGCAGCTGCACGGCGAATTCGACGTCGCGCAGGCCCCCGGGACCCAGCTTCAGCTCGCGCTCCAGCTGGCCGGCGGGGATGGAGGCGACCACGCGCCGGCGCATCTGCTGCACGTCGGCGACGAAGTTCTCCCGCTCGGCGGCCTGCCACACCAGCTGCGAGACGGCCTCGGCGTACGCGCCTCCCAGCGCCGTGTCGCCCGCCACCGGACGGGCCTTGAGCAGGGCCTGGAACTCCCAGGTCTTGGCCCACCGCTGATAGTAGGCGAGGTGGCTGCTCAGGGTGCGCACGAGGGGCCCGTTGCGGCCCTCGGGGCGCAGGTTGGCGTCCACGGGCCAGATGGTGCCCTCGGGGGTGACGTCGGAGCACACCCGCATCATGCGCGAGGCGATCCGGGTGGCGGCCTGCAGGGCGCGGTCCTCCGGTGTCTGCCCCCGCGGCTCGGCCACGAAGATGACGTCGACGTCGGAGACGTAGTTCAGCTCCCTGCCGCCGCACTTGCCCATGCCGATGACGGCCAGCCGGCAGGCGGCGGCGTCGGCCGGCTGCTCCTCCTCGGCCACGGCCAGCGCGGCGCGCAGGGTGGCGGTGGCCAGGTCGGCGAGCTCGGCGGCGGTCGTGGACAGGTCGGTGCTGCCGCTGACGTCGCGGGCGGCGATGCCCAGCAGGGCCCGCCGGTAGGCGGCGCGCAGCGCGTCCGGTGCCGCGAGGCCGCGCTCGCGGCCGCCGCGCATGCCCTCGGCCAGGGACCGCTCGAACTGCGCCACGTCCGGGCGCAGATCGGCCGGTTCGAAGTCGTGCAGGACGTGCCAGTCACCGGGGTGGCGGGCCAGGTGGTCGCCGAGCGCCTCGGAGGCGCCGAGCACCCCCAGCAGCCGGTCGCGCAGCGGCTTGGCGGCCACCAGCGTCTCCAGCAGCGCCCGGCGCTCGCCGGCGTCCCGCTCGGCCTCCTCCAGCCGCACCAGCCCGCGCAGCGCCAGGTCGGGGTCGGCGGCCGCGCCGAGCGCGTCGAGCAGCACCGGGTCGGCGCCCACGGAGGCCAGCCCCGGCCCTTCGAGCAGCCGTTCGGCGGCCGCGGGATCCGTGAAGCCATACCTCAGCAACCGGGTGTACGTACTGCTCCGCCGCCCCTGCGGCACGGTCATCGTCTGCCTCCCGCTCCGGTGCCCGCCGATCAGACCACGCACGAGCCTAGTCGCCCCGGCGGCCGGGGGCACCGTCGTGATCGGTCGGCGCCGAGCGCAGAAGTGCCGCCGCGGACTCGGGCGTCCAGTGCTCGTCGGCTCCCGGGCAGCCGGCCAGGTAGGCGGCCGCGCGCTCGGCGCCCCAGCCGTGCGCCTCGGCCAGGCCGGCGGCGATGTGCCGCAGGTACGCCGCCGAGGGCGGGTTGCCGGGCACCTCGCGGTGGCCCCAGGGAGCGGTGAAGGTCAGCACCGGGTGCCCGTCGAGCGTGCCGGGGCACACCAGCGTCTCGTAGCGCCCCGGCCCCAGGACGACGCGGGAGCCGGCCCGGACGCCGGTGAGGTCCAGGTCCCGGCCCGGCTCGCGGTACATCTCCTGCGCGGCGACGTCGGAGAACTGCGCGGCGGTGAGCAGGTAGCCGCGGGCGGCCGTCGTGCCCGCGCCGTCGGGGTCGTAGAACGCCCGTCCGCCGCTCCACACGGGCGAGACGGTGGCGAAGTACAGCACTCCGGGCAGCATCAGCGGCACCGACCGCTCCGGCGGACGCGGATCCCGGCAGCTGGGGTACGTCCGCCGCGCCCCGGCAGGCCTGCCCCCGGTGAGGTAGCAGCGCAGGCGCCGGGCGTGCATGTTCGACCCGAAGGCCGCGTACCAGACGCGGCCGGGGCCGCTCACAGCACCGGCAGCATCTTGCGCAGCTCGAAGGCGGTGACTTCGGAGCGGTACTCCTCCCACTCCTGCTTCTTGTTGCGCAGGAAGAAGTCGAAGACGTGCTCGCCGAGGGTCTCGGCGACGAGCTCGCTGCGCTCCATGAGCTCGATGGCCTCGCCGAGGTTCTGCGGCAGCGGCTCGATGCCCATCGCGCTGCGCTCGGCGTCCGACAGCGCCCACACGTCGTCGTCCGCGCCGGGCGGCAGTTCGTACCCCTCCTCGATGCCCTTCAGGCCCGCGGCCAGCAGGACCGCGTAGGTCAGGTAGGGGTTGGCGCCGGAGTCGATGGAGCGCACCTCGACGCGCGTGGAGCCGGTCTTTCCCGGCTTGTACATGGGCACCCGGATCAGGGCCGAGCGGTTGTTGTGGCCCCAGCAGATGTACGACGGCGCCTCGCCGCCGGCACCGGCGGTGCGCTTGGAGCCGCCCCAGATGCGCTTGTAGGAGTTGACCCACTGGTTGGTGACGGCCGAGGTCTCCCCCGCGTGCCGCAGCAGACCGGCGATGAACGAGCGGCCCACCTTCGACAACTGGTACTCGGCGCCCGACTCGTAGAAGGCGTTGCGGTCGCCCTCGAAGAGGGACAGGTGGGTGTGCATGCCCGACCCCGGGTACTCCGAGAAGGGCTTCGGCATGAACGTGGCGTGCACGCCCTGCTCCAGTGCCACCTGCTTCATCACCAGGCGGAAGGTCATGATGTTGTCGGCCGTCGACAGTGCATCGGCGTACCGCAGGTCGATCTCCTGCTGCCCCGGCGCGCCCTCGTGGTGGCTGAACTCCACCGAGATGCCCATCGATTCGAGCATGGTGATGGCCTGGCGGCGGAAGTCCATGCCGACGTTCTGCGGGGTGTGGTCGAAGTAGCCGGAGTTGTCGGCGGGCACCGGCCGGCTGCCGTCGACCGGCTTGTCCTTCAGCAGGAAGAACTCGATCTCGGGGTGGGTGTAGAAGGTGAACCCGAGGTCGGAGGTCTTGGCCAGGATGCGCTTGAGCACGTAGCGCGGGTCGGCGTAGGACGGCGAGCCGTCCGGCATCAGGATGTCGCAGAACATCCGCGCCGTGCCGGGGGCCTCCGCGCGCCAGGGCAGGATCTGGAAGGTGCCCGGATCCGGCTTGGCGATCATGTCGGACTCGTAGACGCGGGCGAAGCCCTCGATCGCGGACCCGTCGAAGCCGATGCCCTCGTCGAACGCCTGCTCAAGCTCGGCCGGCGCCACCGCCACGGACTTCAGGTACCCCAGGACGTCGGTGAACCACAGCCGGACGAACCGGATGTCGCGCTCTTCGAGCGTGCGGAGCACGAACTCCTGCTGCTTATCCATAGCTACCTATCCTTGCAGGTCAGACGGCTCGTTTCACCCGGCGTCGAGCTGGCGGCCGGCACGGGCCGGACCTTGAGTATCACGCCCCCGGGTTACCGGCGGGTTTCCATGCGGATCCGGCCTTGCGGCCTCTGGGTGCATCGTACTGACGCGCGGACGAAATCCACTGCCCAGCGCCTGCCCCCCGCATGCGGTCGGCGGCCCGCTCAGCCCCGCAGGCGGTGGACGTACGGCGTCGCCAGGACCGCCGCCGCGACGGACTGGGGGCGGTCGTGCATCAGCAGGTGGCCGGCCGGGGCCACGGCCTCGAAGCGGGCGTCGAGGCGGGCGGCCAGGGCGCGCTGGCGGTGCAGCCAGCGGCGTTCGGGGGCGGAGTCGCTGCCGGTGGAGGCGGCCAGGAAGGTGATGGGGACGGGCGGCAGGCCGTGGTGGGCGCGCAGGTCCTCCAGTTCGGCGGCGACGTCGCGGTAGCGGGCGTTCTCCATGACGACGGCGCGGGCGACGCGGCTGCTGCCGTAGACGCGGCGCACCAGGTCGGCGGGGACGGGGTCGCGGCGGCGCACGGAGGCGGAGCGGGCGGTCAGCCGGCGCAGGGCCGGGCCGAGGGCGTGCGGCAGGCCGGCGGCGGCGATGGCAAGGCCCCGCAGGCGGGCGGCGGCGGTGCGCAGTTCGCGGGCGGCGAGGGGGCGGGCGTCCTCCTCGACGCTGGAGTCGACGAGGACGAGGCCGGCCGTGCGCTCGGGGTACAGCCGGGCGAACGCCTCGGCGTGCAGGCCCGCCAGCGAGTGGCCGACAACGGTGGCGGGGGTGGCCAGGCCCAGGGCGTCGAGGACGCCGGCGATGCGGGCGGCCTCGCCGGCGGCGGTGGGCGGTTCGGCGGCGGGGGCGCTGAAGCCCAGGCCGGGGCGGTCGAAGCGGACGACCGTGCGGTAGGGGGCGAGGAGGGGTACGACGGGGTCCCAGTCGAACCAGGCCATGCCGAGCCCCGGGCTGAGCACGCAGACCGGGCCCGAGCCCTCGCACAGCACGTGCAGGGGGATCCCGCCGACGCGCAGCATCCGCCCCGGTGGCCGTGCCGTACCGCTCATGGGACCCCCCTCGGTCCGTGCGTCGCCGTGTGCGTGCCCCGTGGCGCGGACGGGGCACGCACAAGCTACTCGACGGCGCCGTCGCGCCGGTGCTCGGCCGCCACCCAGTGCGGCTTGCGCAGGGCGAGGAAGGCCAGCGGGGCGAGGAAGCCGAGGGTGAGCAGGCCACCGCCGACGATGAGCAGGTAGCGCCACAGCGGCTGGCCGCCGAACTGCTCCGGCGGGACGAAGCCGATGCACATCGCGGCGGCGGAGGCGGCGAAGCCGACGCCGGCGACCAGGTGCAGGGCCGGGACGCGGAAGCCGCGGGGCGCGTCGGGGCGGGTGCGGCGCAGCCGGATGGCGGCGGCGAACATCAGCAGGTAGACGACGAGGTAGATCTGCGTGGTGACGACCGAGAAGATCCAGTAGGCGCTGGAGACGTCGGGGATGAAGGCGTACAGCAGCGCGATGACGGTGGTCAGGGCGCCCTGGGCGACCATGATGGTGGTCGGCACGCCGTGCCGGTTGAGCTTCTGCAGGGCCGGCGGCAGGTAGCCCTCCTGCCGGGAGACCATCAGCAGGCCCTTGGCGGGCCCGGCGAGCCAGGTGAGCATGCCGCCGAGCGCCGCGGCCACGAGCAGCACGCCGACGACCTTGGTCAGCCAGCCCACGCCGAAGTGGTCGAAGAAGCCCTGGAAGGCCTGCATGACGCCGGCCGTCAGGCTCAGGTCCTTGCCCGGCATGACCCAGCTGATGGCCAGGGCGGGCAGGATGAAGATCAGCAGGACGAGGCCGGTGGCGGCGAACATCGCGCGCGGGTAGTCCTTGCCGGGCTCGCGCAGGGCCGCGACGTGCACGCCGTTCATCTCCATGCCCGCGTAGGACAGGAAGTTGTTGACGATCAGCACGAGGCTGGCCAGGCCGGCCCACGGCGGCAGCACGTGCGAGGAGTCCATGGGCGCGGCTGAGGGGTTGCCCTGGGCGAGGAAGACCATGCCGAGCACGACGAGGACGACGCCGGGGATCAGCGTTCCGACGACCAGCCCGGCGCTGGAGAGGCCGGCCACGGCCTTGGTGCCGCGCGAGGAGATCAGCACGCCGGCCCAGTAGATGACGACGATGACGATGGCGATGTACAGGCCGTTGTCCGCCAGCGACGGGTCGACGATGTAGGCGAAGGTGCTCGCGACGTAGGCCAGCAGGCTGGGGTAGTACGCGATGGTCATCGCGAACTGGCACCACACGGCGAGGAAGCCGAGCGGCTTGGACAGCCCCTCGCTCACCCACCGGTAGACGCCGCCGGGCCAGCCGGAGGCCAGTTCGGCCGAGACCAGGGCGGTCGGCAGCAGGAAGACGACGGCGGGCAGCAGGTAGAGGAAGACGGCGGCCAGGCCGAAGAGGGCCATCGAGGGCGAAGGGCGCAGGTTGGCCACGGAGGCGGTGGTCATCATCGCGAGCGTGGCCCACGAGATGAACTGCGTCTGCGGGGCTCCCGGCGCGGGAGCGGCGACGGGCGCAGCGGTGGGGGGACGTTCGTCCCGAACCTGGTCCGTGAGGGTCATGGGGGAAGAGCGTCCTTCGGGCCGTGCGTCAAAACTTTTCGCCCAATGATCGGGCCTTCGCACCACTGCGCGCACATCCGTCCCGGGCGCACGCCTGGCGTCCGATACCCCGCGGGGGTAAGGTGCCCGGCAAGATCCAGGGGCTCGGGAGGCAGGCGGTGCAAGGACGGCGCGGGATCGCCGCCCGGTGCGGGCGGCCGCTGCTGCTCGCCGCGCTCCTGCTCGGAATCGTGACCATGCACACACTCGGGCACCCCGGCGGTCACGCCGAGGGGTCCCGCGCGGGGGCGGTCACGGCGGCAGCGGGGGAACACGCGCCCGACCGCGCCGGCGCGCACGGCGGGGAGCGGCACCACGAGGGCGGCGGGACCCCCGCCATGGACCCGTCGTCCGTGTGCCTGGCCGTCCTCGCCGTCGGCTGGACCCTTCTCGCCCTGCTCGCCCTGGCCGGCCTGTGCCGCCCCGGCGCCCGGCCGGCGCCCGCGGCCCGGCCCTGGTTCTCCCGTGCCCTGTGGCCCCACCCACCCCCGCCCCGGCACAAGTCCCTCGCCCGGTTGTCGGTGCTGCGCGTATAGGCGGCGGCGCGCGCTCGCTGCTGCCCGTACACACCACCGATCACCGACGAGGTATCCCTCATGACTCCCCTGTCCGCCTCTCGCCGCGCCGTGCTCGGCGCGGGACTCGGCCTGGCCGGAACCGGCCTGCTCGCCGCCTGCTCGACCGGCTCCGCCACGCCCGACCGCGACCCCGCCTACGTCTCCCCCGGCGACAAGGAGGTCGCCGCCGCGGAGGCGCGGCGCCCCTCCGGAACGTTGCGCTCCTTCTCCCTCACCGCGACCCCCGCACGCCTGGAGCTGGGCGCCGGCCGCACGGTCGCGTCGTGGGCCTACGGCGACGCACTGCCCGGCAAGGAGATCCGCCTGACCGCGGGCGAGACGCTCGCGCTGTCCCTGGCCAACCACCTGCCCGTCCCCACCTCCGTGCACTGGCACGGCCTCGCCCTGCGCAACGACATGGACGGCGTCCCGGGCCTGACCCAGCGCCCCGTCCAAGCGGGCGCCTCCTTCGACTACCGCTTCGCGGTGCCGCGCCCGGGCACGTACTGGCTGCACCCGCACACCGGCGTGCAGCAGGACCGCGGGCTGTACGCGCCGCTGATCGTGGCGGATCCCAAGGAGCCGCTGGCGTACGACAAGGAGTGGGTCGTCGTCCTCGACGACTGGGTCGACGGGGTCGACGGCAGCACGCCGGACGCGGTGCTCGCGGAGCTCCGCAAGGGCATGGGCGGCATGGACCACGGCTCCACGAGCAACGGCTCCACGAACAACGGCTCGATGAACCACGGCGGCATGAGCCACGGCGGGATGGATCACGGCGGCATGGATCACGGGTCCGCCTCACCCGCGCCCGGTGGCCCGCCGCGCATGCTGATGGGCGCCACCAGCGCGTACCTCGGCGGGGACGCCGGCGACGTGGCGTACCCGTCCTACCTGGTCAACGGCCGCGTCCCGGAGGATCCGCAGACGTTCGCCGCCCGGCCGGGCGACCGGATCAGGATCCGCCTCATCAATGCCGGCGGGGACACCGCCTTCCGCGTGGCCCTGGGCGACCACCGGATGACCGTCACCCACACGGACGGCTTCCCCGTCGAGCACGTACAGACGGACGCGCTGCTGCTGGGCATGGGCGAGCGGTACGACGTCCTGGTCGAGGCCAAGGACGGCGTCTTCCCGCTGACGGCCCTGGCCGAGGGCAAGGACCGCACGGCGCTGGCCGTGCTGCGCACGGGCGGCGGCGCGGCGCCGGGCGCGGACGTACGTCCCCGGGAGCTGTCCGGCGCGCCGCTGACCGCCTCCCGCCTGCGGGCGGCCGCGGGCGCGGCACTGCCGGAGCGCCGGCCGGACCGGATGCTGACGCTGCGGCTGACGGGGTCGATGGCGAGGTACGACTGGGCGATCAACGGGAAGCCGTACGACCCGGAGCGGCGCCTTCCGGTGCGGGTGGGCGAACGCGTACGGCTCGTATTCGTCAACGACACCACGATGTGGCACCCGATGCACCTGCACGGTCACACGTTCGCGCTGCCGGGCGGCGGGCCGCGCAAGGACACCGCGATCGTGCTGCCGGGCAGGCGGCTGGAGGCCGACTTCGACGCGGACAACCCGGGGCTGTGGATGATCCACTGTCACAACGTCTACCACGCGGAGTCGGGGATGATGACGGTCCTCGGCTACCGGAAGTAGCCCCCCTGCGTCGAACGCCGCCGCACGACCCGTGCGGCGGCGTCCACCCCCCATTGCGTCAGTCAGACGATTACACTGGCGGCGTGGCTCACCTTCGTCTCGCCCTGAACCAGATCGACTCCACCGTCGGGGACATCGCCGGCAACGCGGAGGCGATCGTCCGCTGGACCCGCCACGCGGCCGAGCACGGCGCCCACCTGGCCGCGTTCCCCGAAATGGCCCTGACGGGCTACCCCGTCGAGGACCTGGCGCTGCGCCGCTCCTTCGTCACCGCCAGCCGCCGGGCACTGCACGACCTCGCAGCCCGCCTGCAGCAGGAGGGCCTCGGCGAACTGCCGGTCGTCGTCGGCTACCTCGACCACAGCGAGGAGGGCCGCCCCAGGCTGGGCCGCCCCGCCGGCGCCCCGCGCAACGCCGCCGCCGTCCTGCACCGCGGCGCGGCCGTGCTCACCTTCGCCAAGCACCACCTGCCCAACTACGGCGTCTTCGACGAGTTCCGCTACTTCGTGCCCGGCGAGACCCTGCCGGTGGTGCGGGTGCACGGCGTGGACGTGGCCCTGGCCATCTGCGAGGACCTCTGGCAGGAGGGCGGCCGCGTACCGGCCGCGCGCACCGCCGGCGCCGGGCTGCTGCTGTCCATCAACGCCTCCCCCTACGAGCGGGAGAAGGACGACACCCGCCTGGAGCTGGTGCGCAAGCGCGCCCAGGAGGCCGGCTGCACGCTCGCCTACGTCGCCACCACCGGCGGCCAGGACGAGCTGGTCTTCGACGGCGACTCCATCGTCGTCGGCCCCGACGGCGAGGTCGTCGCCCGCGCCCCGCAGTTCGAGGAGACCTGCCTCCTCCTCGACCTCGACCTGCCCGCGGCCCCGGCCAAGGCCCCCTCGGGCGTCGTCGACGACGGGCTGCGCATCGAGCACGTCACGCTCTCCACCGACGTCCTGCCCGCCCGCGAGGTGGAGTTCACCGGCGGCCGGGCCCGGCACCTCGGCGACGACGAGGAGGTCTACACCGCCCTGGTGACGGGCCTGCGCGCGTACGTCCGCAAGAACGGCTTCCGCAGCGTCCTGATCGGCCTGTCCGGCGGTATCGATTCCGCCCTCGTCGCCGCCATCGCCTGCGACGCGCTCGGCGCGGCGGACGTGTACGGCGTGGCCATGCCCTCGCGCTACTCCTCCGAGCACTCCCTGGCCGACGCCGAGGAACTCGCCCGGCGCACCGGCCTGAACTTCCGCACCGTCCCCATCGCCCCCATGTTCGACGCGTACATGGGCGCGCTCGGCCTGACCGGCCTGGCCGAGGAGAACCTCCAGTCGCGGCTGCGCGGCACGATGCTGATGGCCGTCTCCAACCAGGAGGGCCACATCGTCCTCGCCCCCGGCAACAAGTCCGAGCTCGCGTGCGGCTACTCCACGCTCTACGGCGACTCGGTCGGCGCGTACGGCCCCATCAAGGACGTCTACAAGACCGCCATCTTCCGCCTGGCCCGCTGGCGCAACCAGGCCGCCGCCGAACGCGGCGAGACCCCGCCGATCCCGGAGAACTCCATCACCAAGCCCCCGAGCGCCGAACTGCGCCCCGGCCAGGTCGACACGGACTCCCTGCCGGACTACGAGGTCCTCGACCGCATCCTGGAGCTCTACGTCGACCGCGACCGCGGCCGGGCCGAGATCGTGGCGGAGGGACACGACCCGGAGCTGGTGGCGAAGGTGCTGCGCCTGGTGGACACGGCGGAGTACAAGCGCCGCCAGTACCCCCCGGGCACGAAGATCTCTCCCAAGGGCTTCGGCAAGGACCGCCGCCTGCCGATCACGAACGCGTGGCGCGAGACGGTGTGAGGACCAGCGGGATCACTTCGCCCCGCGTACCACCAGCCCCGCCAGGAGGCGCTGCGTCGCCTCCGTCACCGCCTCCACCGCCTCGTCGAAGACCGCTTGGTTGTGCGCGGCCGGGGTGTGGAAGCCGGAGACCTTGCGGACGTACTGCAGGGCGGCGGCCCTGACGTCCTCCGTGCTGACCTCAGGCGTGACCGGCGGTCTCAGCGTCTTGATGCTGCGGCACATGCTCCAAGTGTGCACCCGCGACCACGCGCGACCCACTGTCGCGGTCCAGCGCGCCCGCCGTCACCGCGATGGCCAGGCCGACGACCGCCAGGGCCGCGCCCACCAGCGTGGGGGACGTCCATCCCCATCCCGCCGCGATGGCCGCGCCGCCGAGCCAGGCGCCGCCCGCGTTGGCGAGGTTGAACGCCGAGTGGTTGGAGGCCGCGGCCAGGGTCGGCGCGTGCCGTGCCTTGTGCATGACGAGCATCTGCAGCGGTGTGGTGGTCATGAAGCCGACCGCGCCGAGCAGCACCACCGTCACGAGCGCCGCCCACTTCACATGGACCGCGAAGTCGAAGAGCACGAGCACGACCGCCAGCGCGCCCAGCGACCCGTACAGCGTGGCGCGGGGGGCGCGGTCGGTGAGGCGGCCGGCGGCGAGGGCGCCGAGGGTCATGCCGGTGCCGAAGAGGGCGAGCACGAGCGTGACGGACGTCTCGGAGAAGCCGGTGACCTCGGTGCTCATGGAGGCGAGGTAGCTGTAGACGGCGAAGACGCCGGCGAAGCCGAAGACGGCGGTGAGCAGGGCGAGCAGCACCTGCGGGGCGCCCAGGGCGCGTACCTCGTGGGCGAGGCCTGCGCCCTCCTCGCGCGCAATGGGTGGGACGAGCAGGGCGAGCGCGCCGACGGCGAGGACGCCGATCCCGGCGACGACCAGGAACGTGGCGCGCCAGCCCAGGTGCTGGCCGAGCAGCGTGGCGGTGGGGACGCCGACGACGTTGGCGACGGTCAGGCCGAGGAACATCGTGGCGACGGCCCGTGCCTGGCGCCCGCGGGCCGCCAGCTGTGCGGCGACGACGGAGCCGACGCCGAAGAACGCGCCGTGCGGCAGCCCGGCCAGGACGCGGGCGGCGACGAGCAGCCCGAAGGTGGGGGCGAGCGCGGAGGCGAGGTTGCCGATGGTGAAGAGCACCATGAGCAGGACGAGCATGAGCTTGCGCGGGAGGCGGGCGCCGAGTGCGGCCAGCAGCGGGGCGCCGACGACCACGCCGAGGGCGTAGGCGGAGACGAGGTACCCGGCGGTGGGCACGGAGGTGTGGAGGTCGCCGGCGACGTTGGGCAGCAGGCCCATCATCACGAACTCGGTGGTTCCGATGCCGAAGGCCGAGACTGCGAGGGCGAGCAGCGCCAAGGGCATGGGGGTGCTGCCTTTCGGGTGGGGCGTGGTGAGGCGTGGTGGGACGTGCGGAGCACGCGGGGCACGCGGGGCAAGCCCTCCACCCTAGAGGAGCACGGCTCAGATCTTCATCCGGGCGGCGATGGGCAGGTGGTCGCTGGGGGTGGCGGGCAGCGTCCAGGCGGAGACGGGGTCCATGCCGCGGACCATGATCTGGTCGATGCGCGCCATGGGGAAGCCGGCCGGCCAGCTGAAGCCGAAGCCGTTGCCGGCGGCGCCCTGGGCGGAGCGCAGCTGGGAGGTGATGGGGGCCAGGGAGCGGTCGTTCATGGTGCCGTTGAGGTCGCCGAGGAGGACGACCTTCCGGACGGGCTCCCGGGCGATCTCCCGGCCGAGTGCCTCGGCGCTGTTGTCGCGCTGGCCGGCGGTGAAGCCGGCGTTGAACTTCACGCGCACCGAGGGCAGGTGGGCGACGTAGACGGCGACGGGTCCCTGGGGGGATTCGACGGTGGCGCGCAGGGCGCGGGTCCAGCCCATCTTGATGTCGACGGGGCGGGCGTCGCGCAGCGGGTACTTGCTCCAGATGCCGACGGTGCCCTGCACGGAGTGGTACTTGTACGTGCCCGCGAGCGCCTTCTCGTAGCGGGAGGCGTCGCTGAACTCCTCCAGGGCGACGACGTCCGCGCCGGAGGCGGCGACGGCGCGGGCGGTGCCGGCCGGGTCGGGGTTGCCGGCGTTGACGTTGTGGGTGGCGACGGTGAAGTCGCCGCCCTTGCCGGACTTGTCGGTCAGCAGTCCGCCGAAGAGGTTGACCCAGGCGACGGCCGGCAGCAGGAGGGCGATGAGCGCGGAGACCGAGCGGCGCAGGACGGCGGCCACCAGGAGCACCGGGATCAGCAGGCCCAGCCAGGGCAGAAAGGTTTCGGTGAGGCTGCCGAGGTTGCCGACCCGGTTGGGGATCTCGGCGTGCAGGACCATCAGCAGGACCAGGACGACGGCGAGCGCGGCCAGGACGAGGCCGCGCCGCCATATGCCCGGTCCCCGCCAGCCGTCGGGGCCCGTCAGGCGCTCGCGCCACCGCTCCAGGAGGCCCCGGGCTCCGGCACCGGTCCGCGGACCCGTCTCCTGAAGGCCCGTCTGCTCCATGTACGCCTGCGGCATCGGTCGTCCTCACTGCTTGCGTCTGCTGCTCCCGGCCCACGACGATAGGTGATCTTCGTGCCCGGTCCTGCCGTGCGGCCCCTGGGCGGGGCGTCGGGGAGGAGGACGACCGTCCGCCGCACCCGGGTTCCTGCCGGCCGGCCGCAGCGGGCCCCTGTGACAGAACGGGCACATTCGGACCACGCGGCCGTCATACGCGTCGCACGGGCCGGGGCCGTACACCCTCCAGGACGGTGTCGACGATCGTCTCGGCCAGGCCCTCGGGCAGCTCCTGCCAGTCGTGCAGGACCGCCCGGGCGAGCATGGGCCCGGTGAACAGGTCGGTCAGCAGGCCCACGTCCACCCCCGGGCGGACCTCGCCGGTGGCCACCCCGCGCCGCAGCACCTCGGCGAAGGCCCGGCGCCGGGCGGCGACGACCGTCTCGTGGTACTCCCGCCACAGCCCGGGGTGCGCCCGCACCTGGGCGATCACCGTGCGCAGGACGACGGAGGAGCGCCCCGCCAGACCGCGCCGGCGCAGGTGCTCCAGCAGGGCGACGAGGTCGTCGCGCACGCAGTCGCCCTGCAGCACGGGGGCGGTGTCGTCGTCGAGGGAGCGCAGGACGTCCAGCAGGAGCTCCTCCTTGCCCGCCCAGCGCCGGTAGACAGCGGCCTTGCCCACCCCCGCCTCGCGGGCCGTGCGCTCGATCGACAGCTCGCCGATGCCCACACCCTCCTCCAGCTGCCGCAGCACGGCCTCGACGACGGCGCGGTCGACGGCGGCGCTGCGCGGCCGGCCGGGCCGCGCCGCCGCTGCCTCGGTCACTGTCCGGCCCCCGCCTGCTCCCCTGCCCCCGCCTGCTCCTTCTCCGCGCCCGGCCGGGCCGTGCGGGCCCCGGCGCGGGCCGCGTCGCGGGCCGGCAGGAACAGGAAGGCGACGGCCGCGCCCGCCAGCGCGACCGCGGCGCCGCACAGCACGGTGACGTGCATGGCGTGGACGAACGCCTCGTGGGCGGCGCCGACGAGGTGCCGGCCCTGCGGGCCGAGGCGGTCGGCGGCATTGAGGGTGGCCTCGATGGACTCGCCGGCGGTGCGCCGGGCCTCGTCCGTCAGGCCGGGTACGGCGTCGAGGTCGCCGGCGATGCCGCGGCGGTAGGTGGTGGAGAGCAGGGAGCCCAGGACGGCCACCCCCAGCGCCCCGCCGACCTGCCGGAAGGTGTTGTTCACGGCGGAGCCGGAGCCGGCCTTCTCGCGCGGCAGCGACTGCATGATCGAGACGGTGGCGGGCGGGGTGATGTGGGCCATGGCGGTGCCCTGGAAGAGGAAGAGCACCTCCAGGCCCCAGATGGGCGTGTCGGTGTTCATCAGGGAGTAGCCGGCCATGGTCGCGGCCATCACGACCATGCCGGTGGTGCACACCGCGCGGGCGCCGAAGCGTTCGACGGCCAGCCGGGCGCGGGGGGCGAAGATCATCTGGGCGGCGGCCAGCGGCAGCATCAGCAGGCCGCTCTGCAGCGGGGTGAAGCCGCGGGCGCTCTGGGTGTAGAAGACCATGAAGAAGGTCACGCCCATCAGCCCGAAGAAGACCAGTCCCAGCGAGGTGACGGCGGCGGAGAAGGCGGGGTTGCGGAAGTAGCGCACGTCGAGTGCGGGGTGGGTGCTGCGCCGCTCGTGCAGGACGAAGGCGGTGAGCACCAGCAGGCCGCCGCCGACGGTGCCGTAGACCTCGGGGACGGTGAAGTCGGCGAGCTGACCGCCCTTGATGATGCCGTAGACCAGCAGGACCAGTCCGACGACGGACAGCAGCACGCCGACGGGGTCGAGCCGGCCCGGGCGGGGGTCCTTGGAGTCGGGCACGAGCACGGTCATGGCGATCAGGGCGGCGGCGACGATCGGCAGGTTGATCAGGAACACCGAGCCCCACCAGAACCGGCTGAGCAGCAGCCCGCCGGTCACCGGCCCTATGGCGATGGCGAGCCCGACCGCCCCGGCCCAGATGCCGATCGCCTTGGGCTGCTCCTCGCGCTCGAAGACGTTCATGATGATCGCGAGGGTGGCGGGCATCACGAAGGCCCCGCCGAAGCCCATCAGGGCGCGGTAGGCGATCAGCTCCTCGGGCGAGCCGGCCATGGAGGCGAGCGCGGAGCCGACGGCGAAGACCGTCATGCCGCACAGCAGCACCTTCTTGCGGCCCAGCCGGTCGCCCAGCAGGCCGGCGGTGAACAGCATCCCGGCGAAGACGAGCGTGTAGGCGTTGATCGCCCACTCCAGCTGGCTCTGGGTGGCTCCCAGCCCGGTGGGCGCGGGCGCGGAGATCTTCTTCATCGCCACGTTGAGGACGGAGTTGCCGAGGACGACGACGAGCAGGCTGCACAGCAGGACGGCCAGGATCGCCCAGCGTCTGCGGTGGACGGTGTCGTGGGGTGCCATGGACACACCCTAGGTGCGTTTCGATACGAACCCGTTCCGTATCGCAGGGGTGTGCCCCGGATGGCCCGGTGCGTGCACCCGGCTTCCCCGGCCGCGGAGGGCGTGTCAGCATGGAGGGGATCCGGGGACGCCGTGAGGGCGCCTCGAGACGACAACACAGGAGACCAAGGTCATGACGACGCATGCCCTGAAGACCCCCGACAGCAGCCGGCGCGATGCCAAGGCGCTGTACGGCGGGACGTCCACCCGGCGCATCACCGTCCGCGACATCGCCGCCGCCAAGGACCGCGGCGAGAAGTGGCCCATGCTCACCGCCTACGATGCGATGACCGCCTCCGTCTTCGACGAGGCCGGCATCCCCGTCCTGCTCGTGGGCGACTCCATGGGCAACTGTCACCTCGGCTACGACTCCACGGTGCCGGTCACCATGGAGCAGATGACCCTGCTGTCGGCCGCCGTCGTACGGGGCACCAAGCGCGCCCTGATCGTCGGCGACCTGCCCTTCGGCTCGTACCAGGAAGGCGCCACCCAGGCGCTGCGCAGCGCCACCCGGCTGGTGAAGGAGGCCGGCGTCGGCGCGGTCAAGCTGGAGGGCGGGGAGCGCTCGGCCGAGCAGATCGACCTCCTGGTGCGCTCCGGCATCCCGGTCATGGCCCACGTGGGCCTGACCCCCCAGTCCGTCAACGCCTACGGCGGCTATCCGGTGCAGGGCCGCGGCGAGGAGGCGGCCGCCCAGCTGCTGCGCGACGCCAAGGCCGTGCAGGACGCGGGCGCCTTCGCGGTCGTGCTGGAGCTGGTGCCGGCCGAGCTGTCCGCCGAGGTCACCCGCACCCTGCACATCCCCACCATCGGCATCGGCGCCGGGCCCGACTGCGACGCGCAGGTCCTGGTGTGGACGGACATGGCCGGCATGACCTCCGGTCGCCTGCCGCGCTTCGTCAAGCAGTACGCCGCGCTGCGCGAGAGCCTCGGAGGCGCCGCCCGGGCGTTCGCCGAGGACGTCACGGCCGGCGCCTACCCGGCGGAGGAGCACTCCTTCCACTAGGCACCGCCCACCGGCACGCCGCCCCGTCGGGGGCGTGCCGGTGATCTGTCGGTGATCTGTCGGTGATCCGTCGGCGGGCCCTGCCGGCCGCCGGCGGACTGTCGGCCCGATGTCGGTGGGCACTGGCAGGGTTGTCGGCATGAAGCGAACCGACATCCCCAACGGCACCGAGAACGCCGTCGAAGTCCGGGGCCTGGTCAAGCACTTCGGCGAGACCAAGGCCCTGGACGGGGTGGACCTCGACGTCCGCCGGGGCACCGTCCTCGGTGTCCTCGGCCCCAACGGCGCCGGCAAGACGACGCTCGTGCGCTGCCTGTCCACCCTGCTGCGCCCCGACGCGGGCACCGCCCGCGTCGCCGGGTACGACGTGCTCACCCAGCCCCGCCAGCTGCGCCGCGTCATCGGCCTGACCGGGCAGTACGCCTCGGTCGACGAAAAGCTCTCCGGCCGCGAGAACCTCTACATGATCGGCCGGCTGCTGGACCTCTCCCGCAAGGACGCCCGCCGGCGCGCGGACGAGATGCTGGAGCGGTTCTCGCTGACCGAGGCGGCCAAGCGGCCCGCCGGCCAGTACTCGGGCGGCATGCGCCGCCGGCTGGACCTGGCCGCCTCCATGATCGGCCACCCGGCCGTGCTCTACCTGGACGAGCCCACCACCGGCCTGGACCCGCGCACCCGCAACGAGGTGTGGGCCGAGGTGCAGCGCATGGTCACCGAGGGCAGCACCGTCCTGCTGACCACGCAGTACATGGAGGAGGCCGAGCAGCTCGCCCACGAGCTGACCGTCGTCGACCGCGGCCGGGTGATCGCCGAGGGGCGCGTCGACGAGCTGAAGGCCAAGGTCGGCGGGCGCACCCTGCAGATCCGCCCGGCCGAGGCGGCCGACCTGGTCCGCGTGGTCGACGCCATCGGCCGGGCCGGGCTCGACGGCATCGTCGGCGCGACCGCCGACCCGGCGGAGGGCGTGGTCAACGTCCCGATCGTCAGCGACGAGCAACTGACCGCCGTCGTCGCCCTGCTGTCCTCGCGCGGAATCACCCTCGCGGGGATCAGCACCCACCTTCCCAGCCTCGACGAGGTCTTCCTCGCCGTCACCGGCCAGAAGACCTCCGCCGCCCCGGCGGCGCAGGCGACCACCGACGCACTCCAGGAGGTAGCGGCATGAGCGCCGCCACGCTCGACGCGCATGTGACGGCGCCCACCGGCGAGGGCCGGATCGGCCTGCGCGCCAACCTGCGGCACATCGGCGCACTCGCGCGGCGCAACCTGCTGCAGATCAAGCAGGACCCGGAGTCGATGTTCGACGCCGTGCTGATGCCGATCATCTTCATCCTGCTGTTCGTGTACGTCTTCGGCGGCTCGATCGCCGGCAAGGGCAACGAGCAGGTCTACGTCAACTACCTCGTGCCCGGCCTGATGGCGATGATGGGCATGAACATCGCCATGGCCGTCGGCTCGGGCGTCAACGAGGACTTCAAGAAGGGGGTGATGGACCGCTTCCGCACGATGCCGATAGCCCGGTCCTCCGTCCTCCTCGCGAAGATCGTCGTGGAGTTGGGCCGGATGCTCATCGCCACCGGCATCCTGCTGGCCATGGGCTTCGCCCTCGGCCTGACCGTCAAGACCTCCGTGCTGCACCTGCTGGCCGCGGTCGGGCTCTCCATGGTCTTCGGCGCCTCGCTCATGTGGATCTTCATCCTGCTCGGACTGACCATGAAGACCCCCCAGGCGATCCAGGGAGTGGCCATGCTCGTGCTGATGCCACTGCAGTTCGGCAGCTCCATCTTCGCGCCGACCCAGAAGATGCCCGGCTGGCTGGAGGCCTTCACCGACTACAACCCGCTGTCCAACCTCGCGGACGCCGCCCGCAACCTGGTCAACGGCGGCGCGGTCGCCCACTCGGTGTGGATGACGCTGGCCTGGTCGGCGGGGATCACGCTGGTGACGGCACCGCTGGCGGTCTCCCGGTTCCGCAGCAAGACCTGAAGCCGGTCACACGAGGGCGGCCGCCTCCGCGGGGGAGAGACGGGCGCCCTCGGCGTACGCCTGTGCGTACACCGCCGCGCCGAGCACATCCGTCGCCCGCCCGGCGGTCTGCTCGCGCATCTCCCGCTCGTGCGCGACGACGAAGTGCCCGTACGGCCGCAGGGCCACGGAGGCGCCCAGCAGCCGGGCCGCCCGCAGGGCGTGCCCGGGCCCGCCGATCGCGGCGTGGGCCTGCGCCGCCACCATCAGGTGCACCGACGGCAGGTGGGCGGCGACCAGCTCCACCAGAGGATCGCCGTCGACCTTCACGAGCGCCTCGCGCACCTTGGGCAGCGCCTGCCGCGGCTTGTCCTCCAGCACGTCCAGCCAGGCCGTCAGGCCCAGGATCATGCCCTCGAACAGCACCAGGGCCCGCTGCCCGAACTCACCGACCATGTGGTCGAAGTGCTGCCGGGCCTCGGCGGTGCGGCCCATGCGGGCCAGCAGGATGCCCAGCTGGACGTGGATGAAGGCCGCCGCGTCGGGATGGTCCTTCTCCAGCGCCTCCAGGGCCTCGCGGAACCGTCTCTCGCCCTCCTCCAGCGAGATCTCCCCGCCCTCCAGGAGCACATCGGCCAGCCGGGAGCTCAAATGCGGCACCTGGCCCTCGGAGCCCAGGGCACGCACGCACTCGATCGCCGCCCGGTAGTCGTCGGCCGCCTGGGCGAAGCGGCCCTCCCGCTGGTACGCCTCCGCGCGGCTGGAGAGCGCCTCGGCGACGCCCCAGGAGTCGCCGAGCCGGGTGAAGATCTCCAGGCTCTCGTCGGCGTCCCGCGAGCCCAGCAGCGCCCGCTCGGGCTGCTCGTTGAGCAGCTTGGCCCGCAGTTGCAGGGCGTTGGCCAGCTCCCAGGTGTACCCCAGCTCGCGGCAGCGCTCCACGAGCCCGTCCATGACCGTGCACAGGTCCTCGATCCCACCGGTCAGCAGCAGCGCGAAGAACCACATCATCCCCGGCACCCGGCAGTTCTGCGGCTGCCCCTCGCCGTACGCGGCGACGATGCCGCGCAACTGCGCCTGCGTCTGCGGTGTTCCCAAGGCATGCATATCCGACTCCGCGTTGGCCAGAGCCAGCAGCCGCACCCCGCGCCGGGCCTCCACCAGCAGCTCGTGCGGCATCGGCGGCGGCTCGGCGATGCTCGACATCAGCAGCGGCGGGGCCGGCTCGACGGGCTCCGCGAACGGATCCGGGCCCAGCGCGGCCGCCGCCTGCGCCCAGTGCCGGGCGTCCGCCCGGTGGTCGCGCAGCTGCCAGAACCAGCCCAGCGACAGCACCAGGCACAGCGCCTCCTGCTCGTCCCCCGTGGCGACGGCACGGCGCAGCGCGGTGCGCAGGTTGTCGTGCTCCAGCTCCAGGCGCTCCAGCCACGCGTACTGCTGCGGCCCGCGCAGCAAGGGGTCCGCGTTGCGGGCCAGTTCGCGGTAGGCCACCAGGTGGCGGCGCTCGGTCGGCTCCCGCTCCCCCGCCTCCGCCAGGCGCTCCGCGGCGTACTCCCCCACGGTCTCCAGCAGGCGGTAGCGCATCTCGCCGTCCGCCGCGGGGGCGGCGACCACCAGCGACTTGTCCACCAGCGACCCGAGCAGCACGGCCACCTCCGGGACGGTGACCTCCCGGCCGTCCGCGCACACCTCCTCCGCCAGCGCCAGGCCGCACCCGCCGGAGAACACCGACAACCGGCGCAGCACCGCCCGCTCCGGCGCGTCCAGCAGGTCCCACGACCAGTCGACGACCGCGCGCAGGGTCTGCTGCCGCGGCAGCACGGTACGGCTGCCGGAGGTCAGCAAGCGGAACCGGTCGTCCAGACGGTCGGCGAGCATCCGCGGGGTGAGCATCCGCAGCCGCGCGGCAGCGAGCTCGATCGCCAGCGGCAGACCGTCCAGGCGCCGGCAGATCTCGGCACACGCCTCCGGATCCTGCTCCGGCCGGAAACCCGGCCGCGCCGCAGCCCCCCGCTCGGCGAGCAGCCGCAGCGCCACCGGATCGGGCAGCGGCTCGACGGGACGTACGGCCTCGCCGGGCACGGCGAGCGGTTCCCGGCTGGTGGCCAGCACGGTGACGCCGGGGCAGTGCGCGAGCAGCGTCTCGGCGAGGCGGGCCGCGGCGTCGATCACGTGCTCGCAGTTGTCGAGCAGGAGCAGCATGCGGCGCCGCTCGCAGTGCTCGGTGAGCCGCACGAGCGGATCGAGCGCGGAGGCCTCGGTGGCCGCCCGCAACCCCTCCGCTGTACTGCCCCGCACCACGGTCTCCCGCGCCCCGAGCGCGGTGAGCACGGCTTCCGGCACGGTGGCGGGATCATCGACGGGAGCAAGCTCGGCGAACCACACCCCGTCGGGCCATGCACTGCCCTGCACGGCGACGGCGGCCTCGGCGGCCTCCTGCGACAACCGCGTCTTCCCGGCTCCACCGGGCCCGAGCAACGTGACGAGCCGATGCCGGCTCAAATCCTCCCGGATCCGCAAAAGGTCGCCCCTGCGCCCGACGAAGGAGGTGAGCCGAGGCCGCAAGTTGCCCTTGGGCCGCCCGGCACCGGGCGCGGCGGCGCCCACGCCCTCGGACCCGAGGCCGCCACCTCCGGGCACGCCGGTGCCCACGGCCGGCGACCCGCCGTCGCCAGGGGCGGGGGCGAAGCCACCCGCCCCGGGTGCGGCGCCCGGGTCCGGGGCTGCTGCCCCGGGGGGCCGGGGGCTTGTCCCCGGGGGACGGGGGACGTGGGGGCCCCTCCCAGCGGTAGCTGGGGGAGGGACCGGGGCACCCTCCCCCGCCCCCGTACCCACCGGCGCCAGCAGCTCCGCATGCAGCCCCCGCAGCTCCGCCCCCGGATCCGCCCCCAGCCGCTCGGCGAGTTCACGCCGTACCGTCTCGTACTCCGCCAGTGCCTCCGCCACGCGCCCCGCGTCCCGCAGGGCCCGCAGGCGCAGGGCGCGCAGGGGCTCGTCCAGGGGGTGTGCGGCGCACAGTTCGGCGAGTTCGGGCAGGACTTCGGCCGCCCGCCCGAGGGCGAGCGCGGCGGCGGGCCGGGCCCGCCGGGCGGCGAGGTGGCGCGCCTCGGCACGTACGGCGGGCGCGCCCGGGTCGGGCAGGTCGGCCAGGGCCGGCCCGCGCCACAGGGCGAGCGCGTCGTCGAGGAGGACGAGCGCCTTGGCGGGGTCCCCGTCGGCGAGGGCGCGTTCCCCTTCGCCGGCGAGTCGTTCGAAGCGGTGCAGGTCGACGTCGTCGGGTTCGGCGCACAGCCGGTAGCCGCCGGCGGCGGAGGCCACGGCCTGCCGTCCGAGGGCGCGCCGCAGCCGGCCGACGAGGGCCTGCAGGGCGCCGGCCGCGTCGGCGGGCGGGGCGTCGTCCCAGATCTCGTCGACGAGGGTGTCGGTGTCGACGGTCCGGCCGGGCCGCAGGGCGAGTGCGGTGAGCAGGGCGCGCAGCCGCGCCCCGCCGAGGGCCAGGGGCCGGCCGTCGTCGGAGTGGGCCTGGGTGGTGCCGAGGATGCCGTAACGCACCGGCCCATTGTCCCGTGTCCGTCGGGCGGCCGAGGAGTCGGCCACTACGCGTTCGGAGGGTGCACCGAGTACGGTCGCCCGGTACGTTCGTCCGCCCGGGAGGTTTCCGGCGGCCCGAGGATCTCAGGAGCACACCGGATGGCAACGCAAGCGGCCCGTGGCGAAGGGCGTGTGAGCCCTGTCTTTCTCGCCCTCGTCGCCATTATGGCGGTCTCCATATGGGCGGTGTGGACGGATTTCTCGGCGTCGCCGGGGTTCGCGGTGTTCCTCTTCGTGGTGTCGGCGTGGATCGTCTCGCTGTGCCTGCACGAGTACGCGCACGCCCGCACGGCGCTGCACGGTGGTGACATCACGATCGGGGCGAAGGGTTATCTGACCCTGAACCCGCTGAAGTACACGCATGCCCTGCTGAGCATCGTGCTGCCGGTGATCTTCGTGATCATGGGCGGGATCGGTCTGCCGGGCGGTGCGGTGTTCATCGAGCGCCACCGCATCCGCGGCCGCTGGAAGCACAGTCTGGTCTCGGCCGCGGGCCCGCTGACGAACCTGATCTTCGCGGCGGTGGTCTGTGCCCCGTTCTGGCTGGGCGCGCTCGACGGCGTACCGGACAACTTCCGCTACGCGCTCGCCTTCCTGGCCCTGCTGGAGGTCTCCGCGACGCTTCTGAACCTGCTGCCGGTGCCGGGGCTGGACGGCTACGGGGTGATCGAGCCGTGGCTGTCGGCGAAGGTACGCCACCAGCTGGAGCCGTTCGCGCCGTTCGGGCTGCTCGCGGTGTTCGGCTTCCTGTGGATCCCGGAGGTCAACCACGTCTTCTTCGACGCGGTGGACGCGATCCTGCGGTCTCTGGGGGTCACGGAGTGGGACACGTACTGGGGCCAGCAGCTGTTCCGCTTCTGGCAGGGGACGCCGGACGTGCCGCCGCTGGACTCCCTCGGCCTGGGCTGATTCGGCCGAACCAGTCGAATCGGCCGGATCGGCCGGATCAGCCGTTCCCGGCCGCGGCCGCGTCGTTCTTGGCCTTGCGCACGTAGTACCAGGCGATGTTCGAGGCGACGCCGAGCAGGAGCACCCACACGATGCCCAGCCAGCTGCCCTGGGCGAAGGAGACCACGGCCGCGGCCAGCGCGAGGACGCAGACGGCGAGGGCGTAGAGGGCGAGGCGGGGCATGGGGGCGGCTCCTGTCCGGTGCGGCGGGGCGCATGTGCGTACGATCCCCGCCATTGTCCCCCATGCCCCGGGTGCGCTCGGGGAGGGCGGCCTCACACGTCGGTCAGGCGCAGTCCGGCGTGGGCCTTGTAGCGGCGGTTGGCGGAGATCAGGTTCGCCACCAGCGATTCGACCTGGTGGGCGCCCCGCAGCCGCCCGGCGTAGACGCCGCGCATGCCGGGGATGCGGGCGGCCAGGGCCTGGACGACGTCGGTGTCGGCGCGCTTGTCGCCGAGCACCATCACGTCCGTGTCGATCTCGGCGATCTCCGGGTCGGAGAGCAGCACGGCGGACAAGTGGTGGAAGGCGGCCGTCACCCGGGAGTCGGGCAGCAGGGCGGCGGCCTGCTCCGCGGCGCTGCCCTCGGCCGGCTTGAGCGCGTAGGCGCCCTGCTTGTCGAAGCCGAGGGGGTTGACGCAGTCGACGACCAGCTTGCCGGCGAGTTCGGTGCGCAGGGCTTCGAGGGTCTTGGCGTGGCCCTCCCACGGCACGGCGACGATCACGATGTCGCTGCGCCGGGCGCACTCGGCGTTGTCGAGCCCCTCGATGCCCAGGCCCAGCTCCTCGGCCGCGGTGCGCGCCCGCTCCGCCGCCCGGGAGCCGATGATCACCCGCTGGCCGGCCTTGGCCAGCCGGTAGGCCAGGCCGCGGCCCTGGTCGCCGGTGCCGCCGAGCACGCCGACCACCAGGCCGGACACGTCGGGAAGGTCCCAAGGGTCCTTCGCCGGGGCCTTCTTCACCGCTTCGGAAGTAGTCATGACAGCGATACTGTCACGAACGGGTGAGGGCGCCGGCAACTGCACGTATGCAGGAGGACGTTGCGCCAGGCTGGGCCGCATGGACGCCGTACGGGTCGCGCTGCTGCGAGAAGCCCTGGCCGGGACCGAGTGGCTGCGGGAGACGCACCGCTTCGCGGGCGCACTGCGCACCTCGGTGGCGGCCCGCGGCGGCGACCTGCTGCTGGTGGGCACGCCGGAGTACGAGCCGTGGCACCTGGCGGCGCACCTGGACGACGAGGCCGCCCGCTCGGGCCTGGCGGAGCTGTCCCCCACGCTGGTGCGGCACGCCGTGCCGCCCGGCGCCCCGGCGCACCTGGCGGTGGGCCTGGGCCGGCTGGAGGCCGCCGGGCGCGGCCAGACGCTGCTGGTGGTGGCGCAGGGGCGGCCGGGCGAGGGTCTGCTGGAGCGGGTGCACGACGCCCGCCGGGGCGGGGCGACGGTCCTGGCCCTGGAGGCGGAGAGGGCGCAGAGGGCGGAGGTGGCGGCGCTGGCCCACGAGGCGCTGACCATGCCGGAGGAGGCCGCCGGCCTGGACCTCGAGACCCTTCAGCACCTGGTGAGCGCCGCCGCCGGCGAGGGCGGGGGGTACGCGGCGCCCGGCCGCCGGCTGCGGGACCGGCTCGCCCGGCTCGCCGACCGCCTGACGGCACCGCAGGTGCCCCGCTGGTGAGGCCCGGTCACGGGCGCCCCGGGAAAACGGTTTGCCCCGGGGTGGTCCGTGCACGGACCATGGTGCCCCGTGACCGAGCACCATCCCGATTCCGCCGAAACCGCCCCCTCCGGGTTGCGCGCCCTGCTCCCCGACCTCGCGCCCCTGCGCACCTCCGCCGACTTCCGGCGCATGTGGATCGCGGGCCTGATCACCTCCTTCGGCGGCTTCCTGACCTTCGTGGCCGTACCGCTGCAGCTCAAGGAGCTGACCGGCTCGGCGCTCGCCGTCGGCGCGACCGGCGCGGTGGAGCTCGTCCCCCTGATCGTCTTCGGCCTCTACGGCGGCGCGCTCGCCGACGCCATGGACCGGCGCAAACTGATCCTGTGGACCGAGGCCGGCCTCGGCGTCCTCAGCGCGCTCCTGCTGCTCAACAGCGTCCTGCCGCACCCGCTGATCTGGCCGATGTACGTCGTGGTCGCCCTGGTCAGTGCCCTGACGGGACTCCAGCGGCCGGCCCTGCAGGCCATCGTGCCCAGGGTCGTCGCCCACGAGCAGCTGCCCGCCGCCATCGCACTGAACTCCATGCGCTGGCAGGCCGGCGCCATCGCCGGTCCCTCGGTCGCCGGCCTGATCGTCGCCTTCGGCGGCCTGGAGCTCGCCTACCTGCTGGACGTCCTGTCCTTCCTGGCCTCCCTGGCCCTGTGCCTGCGCCTGGCCCCCTCCCCCGCCTCCCACGACGCCGAGAAGCCCTCGCTCGCCGGCATCGTCGAGGGCGCCCGCTACGCCTGGAGCCGCAAGGAACTCCTGGGCACCTACGCGGTGGACATGGCGGCGATGTTCTTCGCCTACCCGGCGGCGATCTTCCCCTTCCTCGCCGACGACCTCCACGCCCCCTGGGCCCTGGGCCTGATGTACTCGGCCGGCGCGGTCGGCTCCCTGGCGGTGACCCTCACCAGCGGCTGGGTCTCCCGCATCCACCGGCACGGCCGCATGGTGGTCCTCGCCGCGGCGGGCTGGGGCGCGGCCATGGCGGTGGCGGGCCTGCTGCACAACGTCTGGCTGGTCCTGCTGTTCCTGGCCGTCGCCGGCGGCTGCGACACGGTCAGCGGCCTGTTCCGCTCGGCGATCTGGGACCAGACCATCCCCGACGGCCTGCGCGGCCGCCTCGCGGGCATAGAACTGCTGTCGTACTCGGTGGGCCCCCAGCTCGGCCAGGTCCGCGCCGGCGGCATGGCCTCCCTGACCAACGCCCGTATGTCGGTCTGGTCGGGCGGCCTGGCCTGCCTGGCCTCGGTGGGCCTGCTCGCCGCGTGCCTGCCGAAGCTGCTGTCCTACGACCAGCGCACGGACGAACACGCCGTCCGCATGCGGACCGCGCGCAGCGCGGACCGCGTGGCGGAGGCGGCGTAACCGCCCCGCCACGGGGGCTGCGCCCCGCAGGGGCGCGGGGAACTGCGCGATCGGCCACAGACGGCCTGCAGCCGAGGTGTCGCCCTCCAGCTGCGGGCACGTCGTGGCTTGTCGCGCAGTTCCCCGCGCCCCTGCGGGCGCAGCCCCCGTGGCGGGGTTCCCAAGGGGCGGCAGCCCCTTGGGGAAACGGTGAAAGGGCGGGACCGGGGCACAGCCCGCCGCAGGCGCACCCGCCTACGCGTCGCCCCGTCCCGCCCCGCCGGCGTCGTCGTTCCACCGCGGGTCCTCGCGCCACGCCTCCTCGCGCTCATGCGCCGTCCGCATCGCGTGCCCGGCTTCCTCGCGCGTCCCGTACGGCCCCATCCGGTCCGCGGCCCGGCACTCCGGGCCTTCCTCGACGGTGCCGTGCTTGAGGCAGTAGTACCACTCGCCCGCCCGCCCGGCGGGGCGCCGCTTGAACAGTGCCATGGCTCTCCTCACGTTCCTGCATGTCGCGTGTGCTCTCGCCCACATGCTCCCCGATGGCCCCTGGCTACACTCGCAGACATGTCTGGCCAGTCGCTTCTTGTCCCGGGGACGCTCTCCCCCACCCGCCCCGTTCCTGCTTCGATTCCGCGGCCCGAGTACGTGGGCAGGCCGGCTCCGGCCCCGTACGGCGGTCCGGAGGTGCAGGACGCCGAGACGATCGAGAAGATGCGGATCGCGGGGCGCATTGCGGCGCGGGCGATGGAGGAGGCGGCGCGGCACATTGCGCCGGGTGTGACGACCGACGAGCTGGACCGGGTGGCGCACGAGTACATGTGCGACCACGGCGCCTACCCCTCGACGCTCGGTTACCGCGGTTTCCCCAAGTCGTTGTGCGCGTCGATCAACGAGGTCATCTGCCACGGCATCCCGGACTCCACGGTGCTGCGCGACGGCGACATCGTGAACCTGGACGTGACGGCGTTCATCGGCGGGGTGCACGGCGACAACAACGCCACCTACCTGGTCGGCGAGGTGGACGAGGAGTCGCGGCTGCTGGTCGAGCGCACGCGTGAGGCGCTGGCCCGTGCCATCAAGGCCGTCAAGCCGGGGCGCCGGATCAATGTGATCGGCCGGGTGATCGAGTCGTACGCCAAGCGCTTCGGCTACGGCGTCGTGCGCGACTTCACCGGTCACGGCATCAATTCGTCGTTCCACTCGGGTCTGATCGTGCCGCACTACGACAGCCCGCACCACGACACGCTGATCCAGCCGGGCATGACGTTCACGATCGAGCCGATGCTGACGCTGGGCACGTACGAGTACGACATGTGGGAGGACGGCTGGACGGTCGTCACCAAGGACCGCAAGCGCACCGCGCAGTTCGAGCACACGCTCGTGGTGACGGACACGGGAGCGGAGATCCTCACCCTGCCCTAGGGTTTTACCGACAGGACGTCGGGAAGCATCCTGCTTAGGTAAGCCTGAGGGGGATGCTCCCTCTGCGCCCCCTCGGTCACCGGAGGCCGCCTTGGACCCGTCCACCGCCCCGACCCCCTTCTCCGTGCTCATCCGCACCGCCTCGCACGAGCAGCACACGGAAGCCGAGAGCTCGTCGTTCATGAGCGACATGCTGGGCGGCCGGCTGGGCCTCGCCGCGTACCGCCGGTACACGGAGCAGCTGTGGTTCGTCTACCGGGCCCTGGAGTCCACGTCCGCCTCGGGTGCCCTGTCCGCCGATCCGGTGGCCGGCCCGTTCATACGGCCCGAACTGGCCCGCACCGCGGGCCTGGAGCGCGACCTCGCCCATCTGGCCGGCCCGGACTGGCGCGAGGGCCTGGTGCCGCTGCCGGCGACCGCGGCGTACGCGGCCCGCATCGAGGAGTGCGCCCGCACCTGGCCCGCGGGGTACGTCGCCCACCACTACACCCGCTATCTCGGGGACCTCTCGGGCGGGCAGGTCATCCGCGGCACCGCCGAGCGCACGTGGGGCTTCGCCCGCAAGGGCGACGGTGTGCGCTTCTATGTCTTCGAGGGCATCGCCAACCCGGCGGCGTTCAAGCGGGAGTACCGCGGGCTGCTCGACGCGCTGCCTGTCGACGACCTGGAGAAGCAGCGGGTGGTCGAGGAGTGCCGGCGGGCCTTCTCGATGAACACGGCCGTCTTCCACGCCCTGGGCCGGGAGTTTTCGCTGAGCGCCTGAAATTCGCCAGCGGCGAAAGTAATGGATCTTGGTGCTCGCCCGAGAGGCCTGAGAGGTGTGGTGTTTTCGGGACGAGGGAGACGAAATTTTGCTCTGCCGGCCCGCCATGAGAGCAGAATCACGCGCCGTTCCGGGAACAGGATAGGCAAGCCTCAGATAAGTTAGGGCGGCCTAAATCAGCAATGATTTCCGGCCACGTCCCGAACCGCCTCTCGAGCATGCCTGGGAGCCCCCATGCGAGCCCTCCGCTCCTCCGCAGTCGCCGCCGTCGCGGCGGCGGCGGTCCTGACCGCCGTGTCCGGTTGTTCCGGGAAGGCCGACAAGAACGCCGCCGACGCCATCGGCATCAAGGCGAGCGACGACAAGTGCGAGGTCGCCAAGACCTCGTTCCCCGCGGGCGACGTGACGTTCAAGATCGAGAACAAGGGCTCGAAGGTCACCGAGGTGTACGTCTACGCCGAGGGCGACCGCATCGTGACCGAGCGGGAGAACATAGGCCCGGGCACCAAGGCCGAGATCACCGCGACGATCAAGAAGGCCGGCTCCTACGAAATCGCCTGCAAGCCGGGAATGAAGGGCGACGGCATCCGGCAGAAGATCACCGTCACCGGTGGTTCGGAGAAGGCGGAGAAGAAGAACCCCGAGCTGGACAAGGCGGTCGCCGCGTACCGCACGTACGTCCAGCAGCAGGCCGACGAGACCCTCCCGGCCGCGCAGAAGTTCGCCGACGCGGTCAAGAACGGCGACCTGGACGAGGCCCGGAAGCTCTACGCGCCCTCCCGCACCGGCTGGGAGCGCACCGAGCCGGTCGCCGAGTCCTTCGGCGACATCGACCCGAAGGTCGACGTCCGCGAGGACGGCCTGGAGAAGGGCCAGACCTGGACCGGCTGGCACAAGCTGGAGAAGTCCCTGTGGGACGCCAAGCAGATCACCGACGAGGACAAGAAGCTGGCCGACCAGCTGATCACCGACCTCAAGGACTGGCAGAAGCGCGTCGGCACCGCCGAGATCACCCCGACCTCCATGGCCAACGGCGCCAAGGAGCTGCTCGACGAGGTGGCCACCGGCAAGGTGACCGGTGAGGAGGAGCGCTACAGCCACACCGACCTCGCCGACTTCGAGGCCAACGTCGAGGGCGCCGAGAAGGCGTACGACCTGCTGAAGCCGGTCGCCGCCAAGAACGACGCCGCGCTGGCCGCCGAGCTCGACAAGCAGTTCGCCGCCGTGAAGAAGGCGCTCTCCGACTACCGCGAGGGCGACGGCTACAAGTCGTACGACACCGTGGGCAAGGACGACCGCAAGAAGCTCTCGGACGCCGTCAACGCGCTCGCCGAGCCCCTGTCCAAGCTCGCCGGCGCCGTCGCGAAGTGAGGGACGAGCCGATGAGCGAGACGACGACCGACGAGACCACCCCCTCCGGCCCCTCCGACCAGGACACCGCCCCCAAGGCCGGCCCCTCCCGCCGCGCCCTGCTGGGCTGGGGCGGCGCCGGCCTGGCGCTGGGCGCCGCGGCCGCCGGCGGCACCGCCGCCGCGCTGCGCACCGGCAACGACGCGAGCCCGGCCGCCTCCCTCGGGGACGCCGTGCCCTTCCACGGCGCGCACCAGGCGGGCATCGCCACGGCCGTGCAGGACCGCCTGCACTTCGCCGCCTTCGACGTGACCACCACCGACCGGGCGGCGCTGATCAAGCTGCTGCAGGAGTGGACGGCCGCGGCCGCGCGGATGACGGCGGGCCACGAGGTGGGCACCGGCGCGATCGGCGACAACGCCGAGCTGCCCCCGGACGACACCGGCGAGGCCCTGGGCCTGAAGCCCTCGCGGCTGACGCTGACCTTCGGCGTGGGCCCGGGCCTGTTCGAGAAGGACGGCAAGGACCGCTTCGGGCTCAAGGCCCGGCGTCCGCAGGCCCTGATCGACCTGCCCGCCTTCCCCAAGGACAACCTCGACGCCGCCCGCAGCGGCGGCGACCTGTGCGTGCAGGCCTGCGCCGACGACCCGCAGGTCGCGGTGCACGCCATCCGCAACCTGGCGCGCATCGCCATGGGCCGCGCCGCCATCCGCTGGTCGCAGCTGGGCTTCGGCAAGACCTCCTCGACGACGCCCGACGCGCAGACCCCGCGCAACATGATGGGCTTCAAGGACGGCACCCGGAACATCGACGGGTCCGACGCCGCCGCCCTCGATAAGCACGTCTGGGTGGGCGAGAAGGACGGCCCGGCCTGGATGGTGGGCGGCTCGTACCTGGTGGCGCGCCGCATCCGCATGCACATCGAGACGTGGGACCGCACCTCGCTGACCGAGCAGGAGGACGTCTTCGGCCGCGACAAGGCCGAGGGCGCGCCGGTCGGCCGGCGCAAGGAGCGCGACGAGCCGAACCTGAAGGCGATGAAGCCGGACGCCCATGTGCGCCTGGCCCACCCGGACAGCAACAACGGCATCCGCATCCTGCGCCGCGGCTACTCCTTCACGGACGGCACGGACGGCCTCGGTCGCCTGGACGCGGGGCTGTTCTTCATCGCGTACCAGCGCGACGTGCGCGACGGCTTCGTGCCGCTGCAGACGAAGCTGGCGCGCGAGGACGCGCTCAACGAGTACATCCAGCACGTGGGTTCGGCGATCTTCGCCGTGCCGCCGGGCGTCCGGGACTCGGGCGACTGGTGGGGCAAGTCCCTCTTCGCGTGACGACCGTACTCAACAGAAAGGCGGAAGCCGCATGTTCGGCAACTACCTGATCGGCCTGCGGGAGGGCCTGGAGGCCAGCCTGGTCGTCTGCATCCTGGTCGCCTACCTGGTCAAGACCGGGCGCCGGGACGCCCTGCGCCCGGTGTGGACGGGCATCGCCGTCGCGGTGCTGCTGAGCATGGGCTTCGGCGCCCTGCTGCAGTTCGGCTCGCAGAGCATGTCGTTCGAGGACCAGGAGATGCTCGGCGGCTCGCTGTCGGTCATCGCCGTCGGCCTGGTGACGTGGATGGTCTTCTGGATGCGGCGCACCGCGCGGCACCTGAAGAAGGAGCTGCACGGCAAGCTGGACGCCGCGCTCGCGATGGGCACGACGGCGCTGGTCGTCACGGCCTTCCTGGCCGTGGGCCGCGAGGGCCTGGAGACGGCGCTGTTCATCTGGACGGCCGTGCAGGCCACCGACGACGGCGTGCGCCCGCTGGTGGGCGCCGTGCTGGGCCTGCTGACGGCCGTGGTGCTGGGCTGGCTGTTCTACCGGGGCGCCCTGAAGATCAACCTCGCGAAGTTCTTCACGTGGACCGGCGGCATGCTCGTCGTGGTCGCCGCGGGCGTGCTCGCGTACGGCTTCCACGACCTGCAGGAGGCCGGCGTGCTGCCGGGCCTGGGCAGCAAGGCGTTCGACATCAGCGACCAGGTGCCGGCGGACAGCTGGTACGGCACGCTGCTCAAGGGCGTCTTCAACTTCCAGCCGGACCCGACCTGGCTGCAGGTGGCGGTGTGGGCGCTGTACCTGGTGCCGACCCTGCTGGTGTTCTTCGCGCCGGGGCGTACGGGTAGGGTTGCGCCGTCCCGAGCAGTCCCCGAGGAGTCCAAGCGCGATGAGACGCCTGCCGATACGCCTCTCGCCGCGTCGAGCGGTGCGCATGCCGGCGATGCTGCTGGCCCTGCCGCTGCTGGTGCTGGCGACGGGGTGCGTGACGGTGCACGGCGAACGGGCGGTCATCCCGTCGGTGAAGGACAGGGCTGAGGCCCGCACGGTCCTCAAGCACTTCACGGACGGCTACAACGAGGCGTACCGCAAGCTCGACCCGGCCCTGGTGGACCGGGTCGAGTCCGGCGCGCTCGCCGAGATCGGCCGGGCGGACATGGCCGCCCAGCGTGCGATCACGCCCGGCGGCAACCCCGGCTACCCCGGGCTCGTCCTGGACGACGCCCGCTTCACCATCCCGAAGATGGCCGGGTGGCCCAAGTTCTTCCTCGCCGACACCCGCAGCAACCGCGACCGCAACCGCTGGCTGGTGCTCTTCGTGCGCGAGAACGCGGACGCGCGGTGGCGGGCGGCGTACCTGTCGCTGCTGGCACCGGGCAGCGTGCCGCAGTTCGCCACCGACAAGGACGGCTGGGCCCAGCCGGCGGACGCGGGCCTCGCCGTCGAGCCACGGGCGCTGAGCCGCGCGTACACGGACTTCCTGCGCACCGGCGACGGCGGGCGCTTCGCCCCCGGCCCGGCGACCACGCAGCTGCGCGCCGAGCGGGCGAAGCTGACCCGCACGCCCACGTTCTGGACCGAGTACATCGACACCCCCGAGGGCGCCCCCGGCTTCCCGCCGCTGGCGCTGCGCACCCGGGACGGCGGCGCGCTGGCGTTCTTCACCGCGCGCCACCGCGAGCGGCGCGCCATGGTGCAGGGCGTGCGCCCGGAGGTGACCGACTCCCGCACGAAGGCGCTGCTCAAGGGCAGCCTCAAGCAGGCGGTGACGTACACCCGCGTCTCGGAGTCGGCGGTGCAGGTGCCGGCGAAGGGCACGGCCCAGGTGGTCTTCCTGAACCGCATCGAGTCCCTGACCGCCGCCAGGGGCGAGTGACGGGCCGGCTCTACAGCCCGATCGGCCAGGGGTGGGCGGGCTCGTGGTCCTGCTGCGCCCCCGCGTACTGGGCGCAGGCGTCGGTCAGCGCCTCCAGCAGGGTCAGCGGGTCCGGCAGCGCCCGCTCGGGACCGTGCAGCCAGGTCACCTTCTGCTCACCGGGCAGCACGGAGGGCGGCAGCAGCACGTAGCTGCCGCGGCAGTGCCAGCGCAGGCCGGGATGCTCGTCCATCGTCTCCGGATGGCAGTCCAGTTCGCAGGGCCACCACTCGTCCTCGTCGTCGGGGGTGCCGCGGGTGGCGGTGAAGAAGAGCATCCGGTCGGGGGCGACGGTGGCGACCGGGCCGACCTCGACGCCGGCGGCCATGAGCCGGTCGAGGGCCGCCCGGCCCGCCTCGGCGGGCACGTCGAGGACGTCGTGGGCGATGCCGGTGGCGGTGACGAAGTTGGCCTGCGGCTGGGCGCGCAGCCAGGTGGCGACCTTCTCGGCCTCGGCGGAGGCCAGGGTCTGCCAGGCGAAGGAGACCGGGTGGCGGCCCGGGGTGGGACAGCCGATGCGCTCGCAGGAACAGCCGTACCCGTCGGGGTGCGCGGCCGGGGCCAGGGGGAACCCCGCTGCGGCCGCGGCCAGGAGCAGTTCCTCACGGGCGGCGGAGGCCGCCCCCGTGCCCGTATCGCCGCCCGCTCCGCTCCTGGGGCGGCGCAGCCATTGGGAGAATCTGCCCTTGCGTTCCATCTATCCCCTCACTTCGACCGCGGTCCTCGGTCAATGCTGCCACCATCCTGCTCCCGGCGTGGCCGCCGGGCGCATCCGGGGGGTGTGAGACCGGCCGCGCGGAAGCGCTTCAGCGAGACGAACCGTATCGTCAGGGCGGGTGGGAGCACTGCGTCCGGGTCACTCCTAAACCACCCGTACGGTTCATGCGCGACGGCCGCCCACCGTGGACGATTTGGGCACGCACGAGTCACCGTGCCCACCCAATACCCCTGTGAGGAGGGCGACTTGCCCACCGCTCCGCGTGCATCCACCCCCCGGCGCTACCTGATGTGCCCGCCGACGTACTACCGGGTCACATACTCGATCAACCCCTGGATGGACCCGGGCAAGCCCGTGGACCTCCGGCTCGCCCTCACCCAGTGGGAGGAGCTGCGGGACCGCTACCGCTCCCTCGGGCACACCGTCGAGGAACTCGTGCCCCGCCCCGACCTGCCCGACATGGTCTTCGCCGCCAACGGCGCCACGGTCGTCGACGGGCGCGTGCTCGGCGCCCGCTTCGCCCACCCCGAGCGCTGGGCCGAGGCCGACGCGCACGTCGCGTGGTTCCGCTCCCACGGGTACGCGGACGTGCGCGAGCCCACCCACATCAACGAGGGCGAGGGCGACTTCGCCGTCACCGCCTCCTGGATCCTGGCCGGCCGCGGCTTCCGCAGCAGCCCGCTGTCGCACCCCGAGGCCCAGGAGTTCTTCGGCCGCCCCGTGATCGGCCTGGACCTGGTCGACCCGCGCTACTACCACCTCGACACCGCCCTGTGCGTCCTGGACGACACCACCGACGAGGTCATGTACTACCCCGGCGCCTTCTCCCCCGGCAGCCGGGCGGTCCTGGAGCGCCTCTTCCCCGACGCCCTGATCGCCACCGCGGACGACGCGGCGGCCCTGGGCCTGAACGCCGTGAGCGACGGCCGCCACGTCCTGCTGCCCCAGGCCGCGGTCGGGCTCTTCGACCCGCTGCGCGAACGCGGCTTCGAACCGATCGGCATGGACCTGGGCGAGCTCCTCAAGGGCGGGGGCAGCGTGAAGTGCTGCACGCAGGAGCTGAGATAGGGCCTTACGGGGCGTACGTACGGAACTCCGAGGTGTCGACCGTCCACTCACCGACGGTGATCTTGTCACCGAAGACGTAGTCGTGCCGAGTGCGGTAGCAGGGCCGCCCATCGGGGCCGGGGCCGGGGTCGGACAGCACCGCCCCCGTCCCCTTGCGGGGGTCGACGAGGAGGTACAGCGGGATGCCCATCGCCGGGTACTCGTCCATCTTCGACGTGTAGTCGTTGCTGTGGTTGCCCGGCGAGACGACCTCGGCGACCAGGGACAGATCGCGCGGGTTGAACGGCTCGTTCTCCTCCCCAAACACCTCGTCCGCGACGACGATCAGATCCGGGCGCCGGAGCTTGCCCAGCGACGGGTCCTCGATGTCGCCGCCCGGGAAGGGCACGAGCCCTTCGGGCAGCTGCCGGTCCAGCTGCCGGCCGAGGCGCATCACGTTGAAGTCGTGGAACCTGGACGGCGACATCATCATGTAGATCCCGTCGCCGGTGATCTCGAAGCCCTTGATGGGCTCGGGGGCGTGCTTCATCAGCTCCTCGGCGATGGCGCGCATCCGGGCGTAGTCCATGACATGGCTCCTGCTGGGGGCGGGCTGCTGGCTGCGTACGCCTTCATCGTCCCACGCACCTATGACAACGGCGGGGCGCCGGCCGGAGTGCCGGCCGGCGCCCCCTACCGGGTCACCGCTGCTGACGGTCCTGCGCCGTGAGCCTGAAGCGGACCACGCCCTCGTCGGCGGTCCACCGCCGGAAGCCGGCCTTCTCCAGGACGCGGACGGAGGCCGGGTTGGACAGCTCCACGGTGGCCGTCACCGTGTGGACGCCCGGCGCGGTCAGGGCGTACGCGGCGAGCGCCCGGGCGGCCTCGGAGGCGTAGCCGCGGCCGCGGCGGGAGGGCACGATGCCGTACCCGATCTCGACGGTTCCCTCGGTCGGCGGCCAGAACAGGCCGATCGAGCCCACCACCAGGCCGCCGGCGCGCTCGACGATCAGCCGGTGGCCGTGTGCGCCGAGCCAGCCGGGGTTGTCACCGAAGAGACCCGCTATGACGCGGTCACCTTCGGCGGGGAAGTCGTCCGCCCAGTCCACCGACCTGGCGGTGCCGATGACGGCGGCGACCTCGGAGAGGTCCCAGGGCCGAAGAACGAGACGGTCGGTGGTCAGCTCATTGCGGGTGGAATCGGAAGTCACGTGGTGCTCCTGGTCGTCGGAACAACCGGCGCGCACCCGCCTCTAGGGCGCGGGCCGGAAAAGGGCATGCTGAAGACGGCCGTCGACGGCCATATTCATCAACCTCCCTTGTCCGGTGCGACCGCGCGCTTCCCGCGCGGCGCGACCGTAACAGCCCGCCGCGCGCCGGAACAACACGTTTACGCAGGCGAGCGAGAGCCGTGCCGGGCCCCGCCCGGGGCGCGGCTCCGGCGGATCTTCGTCGCGGGGCACCACGGGCGCCCCGTCAGGCAGGGTGCCGTGCTGCGCCCGGGCCTCGGGCCGGCGCGTCGACTGCGGGCCGTCGGTGGCCGATCGCGCCCACGCGGCGGCAGCCGCAGATCGGCACTGCCCCGCGCCCCTGGGGGGGCGCCGTGGGCTGGTGCAGTGCCCCGTCAGGGGCGCGGGGAACTGCGCGACAAGCCACGACGCGCCCGCAGACGGGGCGCCGTGTCGCGCCCACGCGGCGGCAGCCGCAGACCGACACCACCCCGCGACGAAGATCCGCCGGACGGCGCTACTCGTCCTCGCCCGCGCCCGGCGGGGGCCACTCGTCGCCCCAGTCCGCGTCGCGCGCGGCCCGGTAGAGGGGGCCGTGGCGCTTGGTGACCGTCTCGCGGGTCAGGCCGTCCTCGGGCGTGCACAGCTCCAGCAGGACCTGGCCCTTGCGGATCTGCGGCCGGCGCACGATGCGCGCGGGGGCCTCGGGGACGGCCGCCTCCCGCACGGCGGCCACGTACGAGAACTTCTCGTCCTCGTACGCCAGCGAACCGCCCTTGACCTGCCGGTGCAGCGACGAGCGGCTCACCCGGGCCGAGAAGTGGCACCAGTCCGTGCCCCGCTCGATGGGGCAGGCGGCGCTGTGCGGGCAGGGGGCGACGACACGGAAGCCGGCGGCGATCAGCCGGTCGCGGGCGGCGATGATCCGCAGGTAGCCGTCGGGCGTGCCGGGTTCGATCAGCACCACGGCCTGCGCCGCGGCGGCCGCGGCGTCGGTGACGGCGCCCCGGTCGGCCTCGGTCAGCTCGCCGAGCACGTAGGAGACGGTGACCAGGTCGGTGCCGGCGGGCAGGGCCAGGCCCGCGCCGATCGCCTGCCGCTGCCAGCGCGCGGCGCGCAGCGCCGGCTCCGACGCGGCGCCGCGGGCCAGCTCGGCGCCGAGGGCGAGGGCGGGTTCGGCCCAGTCCAGGACGGTGGTCTCGCGCTGCCCCTGCGGCCAGGCCGCCGCGACGGCCCAGGTCGCCGCGCCCGTACCGCCGCCGATGTCCACGTGGGAGGCCGGCTCCCACTGCGGCATCCGGTCGCGGAACGCCTCCAACGCGGACCGTACGGCCTCGAAGGTGGCCGGCATGCGGTACGCGGCGTACGCGACCACGTCGGAGCGGTCGCGCAGGACCGGCGTGTGGGTGGGGGTGCGCCCCCTGTAGTTGGCGATCAGCCGCTCGACGGCCGCGGTGGCCTGCCGGGGCGGCAGCCCGTCCAGGAGGCCGGCGAGGGCGGTGCGCAGGGTCTCGCCGGTCGGCGGGTGTGCGGGGGCGTGCATTTGGCGAATTCTATGCGCGTTTTCTATGCGCGTTCGGTTGCGGAAGGCTCCGGGGCGACGGTCCGCTCGGCGGGGGCCGTCCCGGCAGCGCCCGTCCCCTGCCACGGCCGGCACAGCCCCGCGAAGCACGCCAGGGCGGCGAGGGCGCAGCCGAGCTGGACGGCGGCCATCGGCACGGCCGTGTGCTCGCCGGCGATGCCGACGAGCGGGGAGGCGACGGCGCCGAGGAGGAAGGTGGAGGTGCCCAGCAGCGCCGAGGCGGAGCCGGCGGCGTCGCGGGAGCGCATGAGGGCCTGGGCGTTGGTGTTGGGCATGGCCAGGCCCATGGCCGACATCAGCACGAACAGGCCGGCCGCGACCGGGACGAGCCCGGCGTCGCCGAGCAGGCCCGAGGTCATGACGAGCAGGGCCGCGGCCGCCACCGTGATGATCACCAGGCCGGTGGCCAGGACCTTGTCCATGGAGACCCGGCCGACGAGCACCTTGCCGTTGAGCTGGCCGACGGCGACCAGGCCGATGGAGTTCACGCCGAAGAGCAGGCTGAAGGTCTGCGGGGAGGCACCGTAGATGTCCTGGACGACGAAGGGCGAGGCGGAGATGTACGCGAAGAGCGCGGCGAACGCGAAGCCGCCGGCGAGCATGTAGCCGGTGAAGACGCGGTCGGCGAGCAGGCCGCCCATGGCGCGGAGAGCGGGCTTCAGGCCGCCCGGCTGACGGCGTTCGGCGGGCAGGGTCTCGCCCAGCCGCCGCCACACGAGCAGGGTCAGGACGACCCCGATGGCGGCGAGGACGACGAAGACGCCGCGCCAGTCGGTCACCCGCAGGATCTGGCCGCCGATGAGCGGGGCGACCACCGGGGCCACGCCGGAGATCAGCATGAGGGTGGAGAAGAAGCGGGCCATGGCCACGCCGTCGTACAGGTCGCGGACGATCGCCCGGGCGATGACGATGCCCGCGGCTCCGGCGAGCCCCTGCAGGAGCCTGAAGGCGACGAGCATGCCGGCGTTCGGGGCGACGGCGCACACGGCGGTGGCCAGGACGTACACCACCATTCCGGCGAGCAGCGGCCGGCGGCGTCCCCACTTGTCGCTCATCGGCCCGACGGCCAGCTGGCCGAGGGCCATGCCCATGAGGCAGGCGGTCAGGGTCAGCTGGACGGTGGCCGCGGGGCTGTGCAGGGCATCGGTGACCTGGGGCAGCGCCGGGAGGTACATGTCCATCGACAGCGGGGGGACGGCGGTCAGGCCGCCAAGGATGAGCGTGACGAGGAGTCCGGTACGGCGGGTGGCGGCTGGGGCTGGTGCGGTACCGGAGCTTGTCATGTCCCCCATGGTGTCATGAGCGCGATGGGCCGGTGCCCCTTACGGGGAAAGTGTGAGCGAGACGGCATGCGACGGGAGGGAATAGCGTGACGCGAGAGGCGGGTTGAGCATGATCATGACGAACACCGAGATCGCGAACGTGCTCCGCTACACGGCCTTCTCCTCCGACCCGAACGGCGGCAACCCCGCGGGCGTGGTCCTGGACGCCTCCGCCCTGGACGACACGGCGCGGCTGGCGATCGCGGCCGACCTCGGCTACAGCGAGACGGCCTTCCTGACGGCACCGCCGGAGGGCCTGGGCGAGCCGGACCGCGCGTTCACGCTGCGCTTCTTCAGCCCGCTGGCCGAGGTCTCCTTCTGCGGCCACGCGACCGTGGCGACGGCCGTGGCCCTGGCGGAGCACCGGGGCCCGGGCGCGTACGTGTTCGCGACGCCGGCGGGAACGGTGCCGGTGGAGGTGGGCCGGGACGGGGACGGCCGGCTGCGCGCCACGCTGACGAGCGTGGAACCGCACGTCGAGGAGGTGGCGCAGGAGGTCGTGACCGAGGCGCTGGCGGCCCTGGACTGGCCGGCGACGGACCTGGACCCGGCGTACGCACCGCGCATCGCGTACGCGGGCGCCCGCCACCTCGTCCTGGCGGCGGCCTCGCGGGAGCGACTGGCGGACCTCTCCTACGACTTCGACCGCCTGGCGGCGCTGATGCGCGCCCACGACCTGACGACGGTCCAGCTGTTCTGGCGCGAGAGCGAGTCCGTCTTCCACGTCCGCGACCCCTTCCCGGTGGGCGGCGTGGTCGAGGACCCGGCCACGGGCGCCGCGGCGGCCGCCCTGGGCGCGTACCTGCGGGAGCTGTCTTTTGTCGGCCCGTCCGCCCGCCTCACCCTGCACCAGGGAGCGGACATGGGCCGCCCGGGCCTGCTGGAGGTCGAACTGCGCGAGGGCGACCCGCGGGTGCGCGTGACGGGCACGGCGGCACGGATCGCGTAAGGGAGCGGGCGGGGGCGCGTCCTGTCGTACGCGCCCCCAACTGCCGCCGGCGACAGCCAGAATGGTTGATTCCGGGTCTAGCATCCTCCCAAGTACGGGGCAGCACACCGGGGGGACAGCACGATGCCGCAGGACGGAGACCCGCACCCACCGCACCCGCCCATGCCACCGCACCCACCGGACAACCGCTTCTGGTCGAGGGTGTGGACGTACTGGGTGACGGCAGGCCTGGCGATCGTCCTGGCGGCGGCGATCCCGGCCATCATGCAGGCCGGCCCCTTCGCCCCGAACCACCCCCCGCCCCCGAGCCCGAGCCCCACCCCGGTCCTGAGTACGACGACGACCATCCCCCCGACGCCACCCTCGCCCACCCCCACCCCGGTGCGCGTCTCGGCGCGGATCACCAGCATCGTCCCGATGGGCGCGGTGACCCCGACGGTGACGAAGGTGCAGCTCATCATGACCTGGACGGGCCTGAAGGGCCGCTCGGGCTACGTGAAGTGGTACACGTACAACGACGCCACGAAGATCCGCACGAGCGACGACAGCACGATCAGCACCCCGGCCCTGAACTGGGACAGCACGGACTGGAAGCCCACCTTCATCGTCCCGACACCGCCGGTCCACTGGCAGTTGCAGGTAACGGCCTACGCTCCCGACGGCACCCAACTGACGACGGCGCACTCGACGTTCACGTTCGCCGGGTCGTAGTCCGTGGTCCGTAGCCCGTAGTCCGTAGTCCGTCCGTAAATCTGTCCGAACCTGCACTCAACCCTGCCCTCTGGAAGCACGTGTTCCCCAGTGAAGCCCCCTCGGCTACAGGGAGGAGCACGCCATGAACCGCACCTGCCGCCTCGCCCTCACGGGCACCCTGACCGCCGCCCTCCTGGCCGGCACCGCCGTCACGGCGACGGCCGCCACCACCCCCGCGCCCGCGCCCACGCTCACCGCGCAGGCCAGTGCGACCACGGTCGCGGCCTGGCAGGAGTTCCGCATCACCGGCAAGGCCACCGGCCTCAAGCCGGGCACCGCCGTCACCCTGCAGCAGAAGCAGGGCGAGAAGTGGGTGTCCCTGCCGGCGACCGTGCCGTTGAACAAGGCCGCGGCGTACTCGCTGCGGGCGAAGCTCGGTATCAAGGGCAAGAACGCCCTGCGCATGACGGGTGGCGGGGTGATGTCGCCCGAATTCGCCGTCACGGTGCGGTGATACCTCGCCCCGAATCAGCGACAGGGGGCGCCGGCGCGTGGACGCCGGCGCCCCCTGTCGTCGTTCCTTGTCGTCGTTCCTTGTCGAAGTCGAAGTTCGAAGGAGACAGTACGCATGGCACGTCCGCTCTCCCGCTGGAGACCCGGGGCCACGGCCCTGACGCTCGTCCTCGCCGCCTTCTCTCCGGCACTGACCACTGTTCCCGCCGATGCCGCCGCCCCCGCCTGGACCAGGACGTGGGGTACGGCCATGACCATCGCCGCCCCCGCCGAGTGGCCGGCGCCGCCCGGCAAGCAGAAGTCCGACCGGCGGGGCTCCCAGGTGCGGGGGCAGCAGACGCTGCGGATGGTGGTGCACACCAGTACCGCCGGCTCCGCCACCCGCATCCACCTCGTCAACACCTTCAGCACGACGCCCGTGACCATCGGGCACGCCACCGTCGCCAACAGGGACGAGGGCGGTTCCGCCACAGGCTCGCCCGTCACCCTCACCTTCGGCGGCAAGCAGAGCACCGTGCTCCCGCCCGGCGGCAGTATCGACAGTGACCCGGCCGCCTTTTCCGTCAAGGCGGACGAGGATCTCCTGGTCAGCCTCCACCTCCCCGACCCGGTGGCGATGGCGCCCTTCCACCCGTACACGCTGACCAGCTCGTACACGACTGCGCCCGGCGACGCGGCGGACCACAGCGCCGAGGCCGGGAACGAGAATTTCGGGACGGCCTTCCCCTATTGGGCCTTTCTCAGCGGCGTCGACGTCATGTCGGTCAACAGTGGCGGCACCACCGTTCTCCTCGGCGATTCACAGACCGACGGCGGGCACACCACGGACAACGCCAACCGCCGCTGGGGCGATGACTACGCGCGCGCCCTGCAGGCGCGGGAGCGGCCCATGGGCGTCGTCAATGCCGGCATATCCGGCGGCTTCCTGCTCACCGACCACCCCGACTACGGGCAGAGCGCCATCGGCCGCTTCGACCGGGACGTGCTGGAGCAGCCCAACGTCAAGTCCGTGATCCTCTACCAGGGCATCAACGACATCGTCTACGGCAATGCCTCAGCCCCCGACATCGTCGGCGGCATCCGCCGGCTCGCCTCCCGTGCGCGCAGTGCGGGCATCACCTTCACTGCGGCCACCATTCCGCCCTTCCGAGGGTACGGGCGGTACGACGCCCGTATGGAACAGGTCCGCCAGGACGTCAACGAGTACATCCGCCGTACCGGCGAGATCGACGCGTACGTCGATTTCGACCGGGCCTCCCGGGATCCGCTCGACCCGAGCAGGCTCTTCGCGGCCTACTACAACCGCGGCGACGACCGGCTCCACTTCGGTGACAACGGCAGCCAGGCGCTGTCCGATTCCGTCGCCCCGCCGCCCGTACCCCGGCATGCCACCGCCCGCTACGACCAGACGACCGTCGCGGACTTCACCGGCGACGGTATTCCCGATGCCATAGCCCGTGGGAAGAACGAGGGGAACGCGCCCCTGTACTTCTGGTCCGGCAATTCCGACGTCGACGACAGGAGCAAGGGCGACGGTACCTTCGGCCAGGTCAGGAAACAGACCGACGGCTGGAACTTCACCCAGACCGCTGCCGCCGACTTCACCGGGGACGGAAAGGCGGACATCATCGCCAAGGGCGATGACAACGTCCTCTACCTGTGGGCGGGCGGCGGCAACGGCGACTTCAGCCGCAAGAGGAAGCTGCTGGGCGACTTCGCGTACACCGAAGTCGTGGCCGCCGACTTCACCGGGGACGGCCACGCCGACCTCGTCGCGCGCGACGCCGGCGGCGATCTGCACCTGTGGACGGGTGACGGAAAGGGCGGTTTCAGTCGGGAAGTCCGACTCACCGGTGGCTGGAACTTCACGCAGACCACGGCCGGAGATTTCACCGGGGACGGCAAATCTGATCTCATCGCCAAGGATCAGGCGAATGATCTGTATCTGTGGACCGGTGGGGGCAACGGTGACTTCAGCCGCAAACGGAAGCTGCTGAGCGACTGGAACTACTCTCAGACCTCAGCCGTCCCCTTCCGTACGGGCGGCATCGCCCACCTCATGGCGCGCAGCGACGCGACCGGTGTGCTCCACGAGTGGCTCGACCTTGGTGGGGCCTCCTTCAGCAGTCCGCTCCGCCTCGCGGACAGCTGGTAACAGGGTGCCCGGATGACGGGGGTTTCTGCGGATGGGTGATCATTCTGTGAGGCATTGAGATCAGCCACCTGGCAGCACCGGTCATCCGGACACCTTCAGCCACGAGGAGACACAGCACCGATGGCACGCCACGGCAGCGCGCGCCGCAGATCCCGCCGGCGACGGCCGCGCCGGGGATTCCCCCTGGCCGTCGTCGCCTGCGTCGTGGCGCTCGCTGCGCTGGTGTGGCCGGTCATGACCCTGCTCGGCGGCACCGAGTCGGAAGCCGTCGGGCGGGCCTGGACGGTCATGCCCACGTGGACGCGGACGTGGGGCACGGCCATGGCCACGGCCGGCCCCGCCGCACAGTCCAAGGTCACCGGCCGGCAGACGCTGCGCATGGTCGTCCACACCAGCATCGCCGGCGCCTCCGCCCGCATCCACCTCGTCAACACCTTCGGCACCGAACCGGTGACCATCGGGCGCGCCACCATCGCCCGCCAGTCCATCGGGGCCACTGCGGACGCGCCACCGCTCCCCCTCACGTTCGGCGGCGCGCCGGGCACCGTCCTGGCGCCCGGCGGGAGCGTCTACAGCGACCCGGCCGCGTTCCCGGTCAAGGCGGACGAGAACCTCCTGGTCAGCCTCCACCTGCCCGACCGCGTCAACAGCGCCCCGTTCCACGACTACACGCGGGCGACGTCCTTCGCCTCCGCGCCGGGCGACGCAGCCGACCGTACGGCGGAATCCGCGGGCAACCGCTTCCCCACGTCCTTCACGCACTGGGCCTTCCTCAGTGGCGTCGACGTCATGGCGCGCAGCGGCGGTACGGTCGTCCTCCTAGGCGACTCGCAGACCGACGGCGGACACACGACGACCGACGCCAACCGCCGCTGGCCCAACGCGTACGGGCGGGTGCTGCAGGCCCGGGAAAAGCCGATGGGCGTCGTGAACGCCGGCATATCCGGCAACCGGATACTCGGCGACGGCGACCCGGCCGAGTGGGGGGAAAGCGCGCTGAAGCGCTTCGACCGCGACGTGCTGGCGCAGACCAACGTCAAGTCGGTCATTTTCTACGAGGGCATCAACGACATCGTCTTCGGCAAGGCGACGGCCTCGGACCTCGCAGCCGCCATCGGACAACTCGCCGCGCGGGCGCACGCCGCGAAACTCACCTTCACCGTGGCGACCATCCCGCCGTTCAAGGGATTCAAGGAATACACCCCGGCAATGGACCGCGAACGGCAGGCCCTGAACGACCGCATCCGCACCATGCGCGACATCGACGGCTACGTCGACTTCGACGCCGCCATGCGGGACCCCCTGAACCCCGCACGAATCTTCGCCGCCTACTACAACCGCGGCGACGACCGCCTGCACTTCGCCGACAACGGCAACCAGGCCCTTGCGGACGCGGTGGCCCCCGCCCGCTCCCCCGTACCGACGGGACCGGCCCCCACCGCAAGCCCGAGCCCGACGGCGGCCCCGACGGCCACTGCGCCCCCTCCCCCTGGCCCCCAAGGCACGACGGAAATCGTGGCCGCCGACTTCACCGGCGACGGCATCCCCGACCTCGTCACCCGCGAGGCGAACGGCGAACTCCGGCTGCGCGCCGGCAACAAGGACGTCGACGACAGCACGCGCGGTGACGGCACCTTCGGCAGCCCGAAGCGAATCATGCAGAACTGGGACTTCACGGAGGCGGTGGCCGCCGATTTCACGGGCGACGGCAAGGCCGACCTCCTCGCCAAGGACGCCGCCGGAAACCTTCAGATGTGGGCCGGCAAGGGCAACGGCACCTTCGCCACGCCCCGGAAGGTGGCGGGCGGCTGGACGTCCACGCAGACCGTGGCGGCGGACTTCACGGGCGACGGCGTCCCGGACCTGGTCGCGCGCGAGGGCAACGGCGACTTGAAGCTGTGGCCTGGCAGCAAGAACCTCGCCTTCGGCAGCCCCCGCCTCGTCCAAAAAACATGGAACTTCACGGAGACGGTCGCGGCCGACTTCACAGGTGACGGCAAGGCCGACCTCCTCGCCAAGGACGCCGGCGGCAAGCTCCACCTCTGGACGGGCAGGGGCGACGGCACCTTCGCCGCACCCCGGAACCTCACCGGAGGCTGGACGTACGCGGACGTCACCGCCTTCCCCCTCCGCAAGGGCGGCATCGCCCACCTCCTCGGCCGGAACCCCGCAACCGGCGCCCTCCACGAGTGGCTCAACACGGGCAACGCCACCTTCAGCCGCCCCCTGCGCCTCGCGGACGGCTGGTGAGGCTGGCACGAGCAGCCGCGGTGCTGCTCCTCACGTGCGGAACGCTGACGGTTCAGCCGATGGCGGTGGCGGCACAGCCCGCGCCGGAGCCGACCTGGACGAGGTCCTGGGGCACGGCGCTGACCACCGCGGCCCCTCCCGAGGAATCCGGGGTGACCGGACGTCAGACGCTGCGCATGGTCGTCCACACGACCATCGGCGGCAGCACCGCACGCATACAGCTGAGCAACACCTTCAGCCAGGACCCGGTGACCATCGGCCACGCCACTCTGGCCCACCGCTCCGGTGGCGCGTCCACCGCCGGCCGGCCCGTGGCCCTGACGTTCGGGGGCAGCCGGCAGCTCGTGCTGCAGCCCGGGCAGAGCGCCTACAGCGACCCGGTGGCCTTCCCGGTGAAGGCCGACGAGGACCTCCTGGTGAGCGTCCACCTGCCGGATCCGGTGCGGACGGCGCCGTACCACCCGGACGCCTGGACGACGTCGTACAGGTCGGACGCAGCGGACCGCACGGACGACGTGGGCAGCGCGAACTACCCCGACACGTGGAACCACTGGGCCTTCCTGAGCGGCCTGGACGTGACGGCGGACGGCAACCCGGGCACGGTCGTCGCCATCGGCGACTCGCAGACCGACGTCGCGGCCACGACACCGAACACCAACCGCCGCTGGACCGACGCCTACGCGCGCGCCCTGCGCGCCCAGGGCCGACCGATGGGCATCTCGAACGCCGGCATCTCCGCCAACCGCATCCTCGGCCCGGGCGCCCGCGCCGCATACGGAGTGAGTGCGCTCGACCGCTTCGACCGCGACGTGCTGGCCCAGCCGAACGTGAAGTCCGTCGTCCTCTACGAGGGCATCAACGACATCGTCAACGACGCAAAGGCCACCGATCTGATCGCCGGCATCCGGCAACTGGCGGAACGCGCGCACGCCGCACGGCTGCCCATCACGGTCGCCACGATCCCCGCGTTCAAGGGCTTCCACCGCTACAGCCCGGAGCGGGAGGCGGTGCGCCAAGAGGTCAACACCTACATCCGCACGACGCGGGACGTGGACTCGGTCGTGGACTTCGACAGGGCGACGCAGGATCCACTGGACCCGACCCGGCTCTTCACGGCCTACCGCACCGACGCGGACAAACTCCACTTCACCGACAACGGCACCCAGGCCCTGGCGGACACCCTCTCCGGCCCGGTACCGCCGACCCCGTTCAGCGCGAACTACTCCCAGACAACGGCAGCCGACTTCACGGGTGACGGAATTGCCGACTTCGTCGCCCGAGACACCAACGCCGACCTCTACCTGTGGAAGGGCGACGGCGACGGCACCTTCACCCGCCCCGGCAAGGACAAGCCCCTCACGGGCGGCTGGAACTTCACGGAAACGGAAGCGGGCGACTTCACGGGCGACGGCAAACCGGACCTGATCGCCAAGGGCCCCGACGGCCACCTCTACCTCTGGCCCGGCCGAGGAAACGGCACCTTCGAGGCCCGCCGCGTCATCCACACCGACTGGACCTGCACGGAAACGACCGCCGGCGACTTCAACGGCGACGGCGTTGCCGACATCCTGGCCCGCGACGCAAAGGGCAACCTCTACCGCTGGACGGGCCGACGAGGCGGCACCCTCAGCGATGCGACGTTCATGTCGGGCGACTGGAACTACACCCAGACGACGGCGGGCGACGTCACGGGAGACGGCCGCCCGGACCTGCTGGCCAAGGACGCCGCCGACCACCTCTACCTCTGGAAGGGCGACGGCGACGGCACCTTCACCCGCCCCGACAAGGACAAACCCCTCACGGGCGGCTGGCACTACTCCGAAACCACGGCCGGCACCTTCTACGGCGGCGGCACGGCCCACCTCCTGGCCCGCGACGACGAGTCCGGCGTGCTGCGGGAGTGGGTGAACAGGGGCGGTGCTGATTTCAGCCGGCCGATGCGGCTGACTGACGGGTGGTAGCGGAGAACGAGGCGCGCCCCCGACCCTTGGGCCGGGGGCGCGCATACGGGCATGCAGATTCAGCTGCGCCGCTGAGGTGAAGCAATGGACGTCATGTAGACGGTTTGCTTGTCTCCCGTGGGATCGACCACGACCTTGAACCGTGCACCATTCGGCGTTTCGAAGAACGAGTAGCTGTCGTACGTCCGACCGGGGTCGAACCGCCACCCCATGTCCTTCGCAACGTCACCGGAAAAAGGAGGTCGAGTGGGCGAAAGCTCCACCCCGTCCATCGTGCCTTTTCCGTAGGGCCAATGGGAGGGCTTCGTCGGATCTTCCCCGTGGGAACGAAGATACCCGTCAACGCAATCCCTGGGAGCCCGAAAGCTGAGGCTGAGCTGCTCTTCAGAACGAACCGCGGAACCCGAGTACTTGGTACCGTCGACCTCGCACTGCGGCAACTGCAGCTGGAAGGCCTTCAGCACGTCCTCGAGGCTGTCGTCGCGCACCAGCGCACAGCTGGTCAACGCAAGGGCAGCAAGGGCTGACACGGCAGCGACGTACCGGTTCCGCCGGGCAAACCCCGGCCTCTTATGCCCTGACATGAGACAGGTCGACACGATCCGCCCTCCTTGACGTACGAATGGTTCTGGTCGAGCACTCTCTGCCTTTAGCGAACCTCCTGATCTATCTGCACGCGCTTGCCACCGTAGATGTCGTAGTTACGGGCAAGCTTGAACCGCGGGGCCTGAGCAAAGCCGTACAGCGGAAGGAAACCCGCCGCAAACTCGTTGCCATCGAAGTTGTAACGCTTGCTGACTTCGAGGCCGTATTCACCGGATACCTTTGCCTTGCCGTCCTTACCGACGGTCAATTGCAGGTTCCCGGAGGCCCGCCAGTTCAGGTGTCGGTAGGCGAGATAGTAATCCCTGTCAGCCCAGCTCGCGCCCCAACTGTGTCCCTGCCACAGGGTATCCAGCTTCACAGTACAAGTCGTTCCGGGTGCGCATTTCCCCAGCGCTTCCCTCTTGACGATTTCGTTGACGGCACCATCGACGTTGTCCCTGAACGACCCGTCCCTCACCAAGCGATCCATGTCGCCGGATCCGAGGCTGTACTCGCCACCGGCCTTCGACAGCCAGACACCATACAGACGGCAGGCCAGGGGTGTTGAGCCACTGCATGCGATGGCCGAACCACCGGCCACGCTGTCGATCATTGCACCGAACTTGCCGTTGACGAAGTCCCACAGGCTGGCCGAACCGTATTTGGGTTCCCCCTCTGAGTTGAGAGGCCGGTCCTTGCTCCCCCGACCATTGGCCGCGATGGCGTTCGCATCACCCTTGCTGCCGAGCGAGTCCCAAATGTCCGCGAGCACCTTCTCGACCGCGATCGTGCGTGCCTCGACGGCGGCAGTGTTTGCCGCCTCGGCATCCCGTCCGGCAGCGAGCGCCGAGGCCTGCGCCCGGCTCGCCGACGCGTACGCGTCGCTGGCGTACGCCGCCGCCTGGCCGGCCGAGTAGTTGGCCCACTGTGCGGACTGCTCGGCGGCCGCCGCGTCGGACTTGGCCGACTCCGCGGCGCTGCGTGCCTGCTTCGCGGAGTTCGCTGCGCTCTCCGCGGATGCGGTGGCCTGGTTGGCCGACTCCCGCGCCTGGTTGGCGTAGTCCGCGGCCTGCTTGGCGTAGGTGCTGGCCTTGTCGGCCCACTGCTTGGCCTCAGTAGCTGCGCCCGCCGCGTTGACCGCGTACTCCGTCGCCTTGGCGGCGTTCTGGCGGGCCGTGGCGGCGGAGCGGGCCGCGTCCGCGACGATCCTTCGCATGTCGGCCACGTGGACTGCCGTGTCGTAGTCCCACTTGGCGGCCTTGTACTGGCCGAAGGCCACGAATTCACGGGCCAGCTGCGGCGGGCCGGCGAGGGCGACGTCGGCCGCCGCCTTCATGTTGTCGCCGCCCTTTTCCCTGAGCTTCAGCGCCTCGGCGCGGTCGTCCTCCCACCGCGCCTTGAACTGGCCGGTCCGAAGGAATTCGTTGTAGGCCTGCGGGGTCTTGGCGTCGAGGGCCTTGCTGCCGGCGTCCTTCACGGAGCGACCGCCCGCGTCCATGATCTTCAGGATCTGGGCGCGCATGTCGTCGCTCTGCGGCGCGAACTGGCCGCTTCGGAGGAAGTTCTCGGCGTCCTTGCCGGAACCCTTGAGCGCGGTCGTCGCCGCCTGGCTCAGCGCGGGCTTGCCCGACTTGGCCAGGTAGGCCACGCGAGCGCGGTCGTCCTGCTCGACGGCGACCTGACGACCGGAGCGCACCCATTCGAGGACGTTCGCGTCCGTACCCGTGAGGGCAGCCGTCGCGGCCTCCTGGGTCCACGGGCCGCCGGCGTCCACCATGCGCAGCGCCGCCTTGCGGCCGATCGCAACGGCGTCGGAGGTGCTCGTGCCGGGCTTGACCGCGTCGGCGAGCAGCTTCTGCGTGTCCGCGTCCACGCGGGCGGCCTCGGCCTGCCCGTCGGTCGCCGCGGCCTGCTGGGCGTCGTACGCCTTGCGCATCTCCTCGGCCATCTGGACGGCCTTGACGCGCCTGGCCTCGAGCACCGTGGCCTCGGACTTGCGCGCCGTCTCCTCGACGGCGTTCGCCTTGCCGGCCGCGTCGGCGGCGTTGTCGGCCGCCCTCGTCGCCGCCTCGGCGTGGTTCTTCGCCTTCTGCGCGTCCTTGGCAGCCTTTCCGGCCTGAGCCGCCGCCTCGTCCGCGGCAGCTGCCGCGGCACGCGCGTGGTTGGCCGCGTCACGTGCGGCTCGGCGGGCTTCACTCGCCGCGGCTGCCGCTTGGGAGGCCAGGGACTCGGCGGCGCTCGCCGCACGGTCGGCCGCGTTCGCCGCCGCGCGGGCCCGGGAGGCGGCGGCGTTCGCGCGCTCCGCCTCGGCTGCTGCTTCCTCCGAGAGGCCACCGGCCTCCGCAGCGGCCTCCGCAGCGGCAGCGGCGTTGGCACCGGCGCTGGCCGCCGCTCGGGCAGCCGTGGTGGCTTCGTTCACTGCCGACAGGGCGTAGTCGAGTGCGTCGACGGCCTTCTCGGCGTTCGCGGCCGCACCGCGGGCTTCCTCGGCCGCCTGGCGGGCTGCCGCAGCCTGTCCGGCGTCACCGGCCGCGGCGTTCGCGGAGTTGTAGGCGCGCGCGGCGGCCTCTCCCGCCGCAGCCGCCAGGTAGGCGGCGTTCGACGCCGCATTCGCCGCGACACGGGCTGCCGAGTGGGCGGCACTCGCCGCGTCGATGGCGGTCTGTGCGGCGTCGGCGGCCGCGCTGGCGGCCTCGGCAGCATTGCTCGCCGCTGCGGCTGCCCGGTCTGCGGAGTGCTTGGCCGCCTTCATCTCTTCGGCGGCCTTCAGAGCGGCCTTCTTGGCCTCTGCTGCAGCGGCCACCGCACGGTCCGCCGCTTCCTTGGCGGCCTGCGTCTCCTGCTTGGCCTGCTTGCTCGCCGCTGCCGCGGCGTCGGCGAGCTGGCTGAGCGTCATCTTCTCTCGGTCACGCGCCTGAGCGAGGAAGACACCGTCGGTCAGGAATTCCCTGAGGTCCTGGGCGGATCCGTCGAGGGCGTCGTTGCCCGCCTTCTGCACCGCCGGACCGCCCGAGGAAATGATCTTCAGGGCGGCGGCCCGGTCGTCGTTGAACTGTGCCTTGCCCTGACCCTCGAACAGGAAGGTGCGCAACGCGTCGAGCGAGCCGTCGTCGAGGGCCTTCTGCCCCGCGCTCTTCATGCTCTTGCCGCCGGCGTCCATCAGCCTGAGGACGGTGAGCTTCAGGTCGTCCTTGTACGGCGCTTCCCATCCGGACTCCAGGAACTTCCTGAGCTCCTCGGGAGAACCGTCCAGGGCCTTCTGCGCCCCGTCGCGGACGCCCTTGCCGCTCGTTCCCAGCAGCCGGAGGGCCGTGAAGCGGTCATCCTCCAGCTGGACCGTCTTGCGCTTGTTGCCCAGGAAGTCCTTCACCTGTTCGTCCGTGCCGAGCAGGGCCTTCTCGGCTGCTGCGCGGGTGGCCCGGCCGCCCGTCTGCCAGAGCTCGAGGACCTGTGCCCGCTCGCTCGCGGCCTGAACGGCCGGATCGGCCAGCGCGGGTGCCGCCCCCAGGACAGATGCGCCCAGCACACCTGTCGCGAGCGCGAGGGCGGTGGTCATCACGCCCACAGAACGCGCTCGGGCCGCCCGAAGCGGCCATCTTCTCTTGTTGGTCATATCCCCTCAAAATTCTGCAGGTCCCTACGGACCTGTGCGTCCCGGCAGGTGCCGCAACGCGCAGCAGATCGTATAGCTGAACGGGACAAGCCGGAACTTCCCGAGGAGACTCGCTTCAGCGGGCACAGCAACCCTGACGGGCGTTCAACCCGCGTTCGGGGCAGACCGCCACAGGTGATATCAATAGTCCGCCGGTCCGACGGCGCGGAGGGGAGAACACGCGCCAGGCCGGGCCATGGAACCGGGGGAACCGACCACCCATCCCCGTGCCCTTTGCCGGACAGGCATGCGCGCGCCCATCGGCGTGCGCATCTTTCCCATCCCGTTATGACCAAGGGCAAGGAACCATGAAGCTGATTTCCCGGATGCTGGCCGCCGGCGTCGTCGCGAGCGCCGTCGCGGGGACCGCCGTACTGACCGGTGCTCCTGCGGCGAGCGCTGCGGGCACGGACACCACGCTGCCGTCCACCGTGGAGACCTTCGAGTACCCGCAGGCCGACAAGATCGAGAAGGAGCTCGGCATCAGGCTTCTGCGCGGCGACGGGCACATCGTGCTCGCCAAGTGCGGCAGCCGACCCGGTCTCATCGAGGTGAACGCGCGCGACAAGGACACCTTCTGCTTCCGGGTCACCGGCAAGAGCGGCTACCTCAGCCTCAACGTGCCCGCGGTGAACGGCATCAAGGGCAACGACTACCAGGTCCACGTCAACATGTCGACGAACGACGAGTCCAAGGGCTACGACATCGACAAGAACCGCTGGACCGGCGTCGGCGAGGCGAAGGACCCCCAGGGCCGCGACTTCAGCCTCCTCGAAATCTTCGCCACCAAGTAGTCCTTCTCCTCGACCAACAAGGAATCACATGTCTGGCAAGGGTCCGCGCACCGCGTGGATAGCAGGTGTTCTCGCGACCTCCGTCGCCGCCGGTGTCGCCATCGCCACCCCGGCCTTCGCCGTCGTCGGTGACGAGGCCAAGGAGGGGCAGTACGCCTTCACCGCGAAGATCGACATCGGTGGCGACGACAGGACCGGGCCGCTGCGCAGCTGCACCGGCGCCCTGGTGGAGAGCCAGTGGGTGCTCACCGCCGCCAGTTGCTTCGCCGACAGCCCCGCGCAGGGCTTCCGCATCCCCGGTGGCGCCCCGAAGGTGGCGACCAAGGTGACCGTCGGCCGCACCGATCTGACGCACGACAACGGCACCGTCGTCGAGGCCACCGAGCTCGTTCCCCGTGGCGACCGCGACCTGGTCATGGTCAAGCTCAAGGCCCCCGTGGCCGGCGTCAAGCCGGTCGAGCTCGCGAAGTACGAGCCGAAGCAGGGCGACGAGCTGCGCATCGCCGGTTACGGCCGTACCAAGGACGAGTGGGCGCCCGTCGCGCTGCACTCCGCCGCCTTCGGTGTCAGTGGCATCGACGGTGCCTCGCTCTCGCTGACCGGCAAGGCCGCCGACGCGACCACGTGCAAGGGCGACTCCGGCAGCCCCGCCTTCCGGGAGAAGGACGGCACCTTCGAGCTGGCCGCCGTCAACAACGCCTCCGGGCAGGGCGGCTGCTTCGGCATCGACGAGACCGAGACCCGCAAGGGTGTCGGCAGCACGCGCGTCGACGACGTGGCCGACTGGGTCCAGCAGACCTACTCCCGTACGCTGCTGTCCCGCTCCAGCTGGAAGAACGCCCGTCTGCTCGCCTCCGGTCACTTCACCGACGGTGGTGCGACGAACAGCAAGCGCCGCATGGACCTGTTCGTGGTGTGGGCCGACGGCTCGGCCTCCATCTTCCAGGGTGCCGACCACAGCGACCCGAAGACTCCCTTCTCCGCCGAGTACAAGGTCGCGAAAGCCGACAGCTACTGGAAGGGCGCCGAGACCATCACCGGCACCCGCGTGGCCGAGGACGGCAGCGACGGCATCACCGTCCGCTGGGCCAGCGGCAAGCTGTCGACGTACACCCACGTCGACCTCAAGGGCTTCCACGACGAGAAGACCCTCGCCGAGAACGGTTCCTGGTGGACGCACGCCAAGGCGATCACGGCCGGCCGTTTCACGGGTAACGCCCTGCGCGACGACCTGCTCGTCCTGTGGGAGAACGGCTCCACCTCGATGTACTCCGACACCGGCGTCAACGGCGTGGGCAAGGAGACGCAGCTCACCAAGGCCGACGCCGGCTGGAACAACGCGCAGCAGATCGCCGCGGGCGAGTTCGCCGGCAAGAAGACCGGTGACCTGATGGTCCAGTGGAACGACGGCCAGAACCAGGTCTTCCCCGGTGTCGACACCGCCGGCTACCACGGTCGCACCGAGGTCCGTCCCGTGAAGTCCGCCTGGAGCGGCATCGCTCAGATGACGGTGGGCAACTTCACCTCCGCCACCGGCGGCCCGAGCGACCTGCTCGTCCGCTGGAAGGACGGCAACCTCAGCTACTACCCGGGTGTGACCGGCACCGGTACCCCGAACGGTGAGGTCCAGCTCGTCGGCTGATCCACCTGCCGTACGCAGGGCCGCCCCTCCGCCAAGGGGCGGCCCGCCCCTTTTCCGCAGACTTCTGCAGAACCACAGGAGCTTTCCCTTCATGTTTGACAAGCGTTCGCGCGTCGCCTGGGTGGCCACCGCCGCCGGCCTCGTCGCCACCACGGTCGGGGCCGCCACCCCCGCCTTCGCCGTCGTCGGCGACGAGGCGAAGGACGGGCAGTACGCGTTCAGTGCGCGGATCGATCTCGGTGAGGGCAAGCGCAGTTGCAGTGGTGCGCTCGTCGACGAGCAGTGGGTGCTCACCGCCGCCAGCTGCTTCGCCGACGATCCCTCGCAGGGCTTTCGCATCACCGGTGGTGCCCCCAAGCTGAAGACCGTCGTCACCGTCGGTCGTACCGACCTCGGCCGCGACGGCGGCGCCACGGTCGAGGGGGTCGAGCTCGTCCCGCGCGGTGACCGCGATGTGGTCATGGTGCGTCTGGCCAAGGCCGTCACGGGCATCGCCCCGGCCGGCATCGCCGCCTACGAGCCCAAGGCGGGCGACGAGCTGCGCGTCACGGGCTACGGGCGCACCAAGGACGAGTGGGTCCCGGACCTGCTGCACACCGCCGTCTTCGGCGTCAGCGGCATCTCCGGCACCACCGTCGACCTCGCCGGCAAGTCGACGGGCGCCAGTGTGTGCAAGGGCGACACCGGCGGTCCCGCCTTCCGCGAGAAGGACGGGCGCGTCGAGATCGCCGCCGTCAACAGCGGTGCCTGGCAGGGCGGTTGCTTCGGCGTCGACGAGACCCGTACCGGCGCCGTCTCCGCCCGCGTGGACGACGTGAACGGCTGGATCCAGCAGCTGCGGCTGACCGGGAAGTCCGACCAGGTCACCAACGTCGTCACCACCGCCGACTTCAACGGCGACGGCCGCAGCGACGTCGCGGCCGTCATGAAGGACGGTTCGCTCCAGGCCTTCTACGCCGGCCCCGACGGCACGCTCGGCTACGGCCGTGCGCTGTGGAACGACAACACGTGGGACGGCAAGAAGAAGATCATCGGCGGTGACTTCAACGGCGACGGCAAGGCCGACATCCTGGCCGTCGACCCGGACGGCACCCTGCAGCTGTACGTCGGCACCGACAGCGGCAAGCTCGCGCCCCGGAAGAAGGCCTGGTCCGACACCTCCTGGGGCAGGATTCCGCTCGTCGCCCGCTACAAGGCGGACGGCTGGCAGCGCGACGGTCTCATCGCGCAGTGGGACGACGGCTCCCTGATGGCGTACTCCACCGCCGCCGACGGCACGCTCAGCGGCCAGCGGCGCGAGATGTGGCGCGACAAGACCTGGACCAAGAAGCAGATCGCCACCGGTGACTTCAACGGCGACGGCCGTGACGACATCGCCGCGGTGTCGACGTCGGGCGGCCTCGCCCTGTACGCCGGCAACGACAAGGGCACGTTCGACAACGGCCGTGACATGTGGCGCGACGCGACGTGGGACACCATGCAGGTCGTCCTCGGCGGTGACTTCAACGGCGACCGCAACGGCGACCTCTTCGCCCGCTGGGGCCGTGGCAGCCTGCGCTGGTACGCCGGTGACGGCAAGGGTGCCCTCGCCGACGCCCGCGTGTTCTGGCCCGGTTCCTGACCGGCCCGCAGAAGCAGAAATCCGGCCCCTCACCTCGCATCGAGGTGAGGGGCCGGACCCGTTCGCATCAACAGCGCAGCGCGCCCTACTTCACGCCCGCCGCGTGCAGTTTGCCGTCCGTGCCGAGCCAGGCCACCGTGTGCTTCTTGCCCTTGGCCGTGCCCAGGGCGGCCGTGCCGACGACCAGGCCGGGCTGGGTGGTCCAGCGGGGGGTCTTGCCGGTGCGCCACAGGGCGAGGCTGGTGGAGCCGTTGTCGTTGCGGGCGGCGATGAGGGTGTGCTCGCCCGCGGGCAGGAGGGTGGCGGGGCCGAAGCCGCGGGCGGCCAGGCCCAGTTGGAGGCGTTCCCACTCGGTGGCGCCGGCGGGGAGCCGGTAGGCGAGCAGGGTTGCGGTCTTCGGTTCGCGGATGACCAGCAGGAGGGAGCCGTCGGGGCGGGCCAGTGCGGCCGGCGGGTCGGCGGGCAGGGGGAGCTTGGTGGGCAGGTGCTCGAAGGTGCCGCCCGGCTGCCGCTGGACCCAGTGGTGGACGGTCTCGTGGCCGGAGCCGAAGACGTGGATGCGGCCCTTGGTGTCGGTGACGGCGGCCAGGCCCTCCTGGACCTCGGCGCCGCCGTCGAGCTGGGTCCAGGGGGTCCAGGTGCCGTCGGGCTGCTGGTGGCGGGTGGCGACGCCCTTGGCCCAGTTGCGGGCGAAGAGCTGGGCCGAGCCGTCGGCGTTGCGGGCGACGACGGGGCCGCCGACGCGGCGGCCGCGCGCGGCCCGGTCCTCGGGGTTGCCGAGGGAGGTCCAGGGGCCGAAGTCGCCGTTCTTGCGGTCCTGTTCGGCGACGACGAGCTCGCGGCTGTTGTCGTCGGGGCCGGAGCCGAGGCCGGAGATGCGCTCGGCGAAGACCTGCCAGCGCCCGTCACGGGTGAGGGTCGCCGTCAGGCCGGGCAGCAGGGGGCCGCCGCCGAGGAGCTTGGGGCCCTGCCACTTGCCGCTGCCGGCGGAGCTCTCGTGCCACAGAGCGGCCTGCTGGTCGAGGACGCCGAAGGCGGTGAGGCGGCCGTCGGCGTCGGGCAGCACCCAGGTGGCGTTGCCCGGGTAGCGGTAGCTGGTGCGCTGGGCCCAGCCGGTGCCGTACGCGCGGTTCTGGCCGACGTCGTAGTCGCCGCAGCCGGCGGGGAAGTCGCAGGAGCCGGGGGCGCCGCCGTAGGCGTTGAGCACGGCGATCTTGCGGCGGACGGCGGCGTCGGGCAGATTCTGCGGCCACCGCTCGTTGTAGTAGCCGCGGTAGGCGGTGACGGTGTAGTGCGCGCCCTTGCCCGGTCCGCGGTAGCGCTGGAGGGCGGCGTACGTGAAGAGGGCGGCCGCGGTGTGGTCGGGGTGGTCGGAGTAGCCGGCCTGGTCGTGGTGCAGGCGGTTGCGGCCGTCGTGGACCTGCATGTCCGGGTCCAGGTCCATGGTGCGCACCAGGGTGGGCCGGAAGTGGTCGAGGACGGCGGCGAGGACGTCGATGACGCCGGCGCGGTCGATCGGGTGGGACTCCTGGACGGTGGAGCCGGCGGCGACGCGGGTCTTGCTGACGGCCTTGGGGTCGGCCCACAGGGCCGGCAGGCGTACGTCCTTGCCGCCGCCGGGCTTGTCGTCCGCGGTGTGCTGGGCGATGCCGAGGAAGACCAGGACGACGCCGGGGTGGCTGACGAGGGTGTCGGTCTCGGCCTGCAGGCCCCCGGGCAGGGGCAGCACGCCGCGCTTCCACTCGGCGTGCGGGTCGCCGGCGGCCATGAGGGCGTACGCCTGCCGCAGGCCCTGCTGGCGGGCGCCGGCGTAGCCGGCGAAGTCCGGCTTGAGCCGTTCCTTGCGGCCGGGCACCTTGTTGCGGCCGTCGGCCTCACCGCTGGTGACGTAGACGCTGACGACCTTGTCGTTGGCGTCGATGGACTGCCGTACGTCGGGGTTCATGAAGTACAGGTCGTCGTCCGGGTGGGCGACGATCTGCATGCTGGTGGCACCCGAGGCGCCGTCGTCGCCGACGGGCACCTGGGCCCGGGGCGTGACGGTGACGGGCTTGGGCTGCTCCTGCGTCTTCGAGGTGCAGCCCGCTGCGGCGAGGGCGAGCATCGCGGCGAGCACCGTCCGTCTGCGGGGGGCGAAACGGGAGGCGAGGCGGGTGGCGGACCCGCGGCTGGGATCTGTCATGCCGGTCACTCGCCCCCGTGGACGAGGCGGCGGTTGCGCTCGGAGCCCTTCTCGAACTGGGAGGCGACGGGGAAGTAGCCCTCGAGGAAGACCGCGAGGGCATCCGCCTGCTCGTCCTCCGGCACGTCCCCGTCGTGGTAGTCGTTGATGCAGAACACGTCGTTCGCGCGCGTCGCGAGGATGCGGTGCAGGCGGACGTGGTGCTCGCGCAGGCCGACGTTGACGAAGGCCGAGCTGATGCTGCCCGGCAGCGCGCGCCCGGTGAACAGCGCGTACCAGTGGTGCAGCGAGGAGGCGATCGCCAGGTCGCTGCGGCTGCGGAACTGGGCGGAGGCCGTGGTGCCGATCTCCTCCGGGAACCGCTCCTCCAGCTCCTCCAGCACGCTGCGGCGCAGCGGGTGCGGGGTGTGCAGGAAGGTGTTGGTGACGGTCTTGCCGAACTCCCGCTCGATGAAGGCCCTGTTGTTCTTCGCCGCGGCGAAGACAAGGTCGCTGTCGAGCGAGGGGTCGCCGGCCGGCACGGCGGTGGGCGACATGAAGCACTTGGCCGCGCCCGAGCCGTGGAAGAAGGACTCCGGCTGCATCGGACGGCCGAGGAAGACGTCGTCGTTGAAGTACAGGATGTGCTCGGCGATGCCCTCGATGCGGTGGATGCGGCTCTCGATGGCGTGCGAGTTGAACGACGGCAGGCGGCCGGTGTCGCCGAAGACCTCGCGGTGACTGACGACCTTCACGCGCGGGTGGTCGGTGTCCAGCCAGTCGGGGGTCTGGTCGTCGGTCAGCAGGTAGATGGTGCGCACCCAGGGGGCGTGCATGTCGAGCGAGCGCAGCGAGTAGCGCAGCTCGTCGCGGCTGCGGAAGCGGGCGGAGGCGCCGGCGGAGGCGGCGGCCAGGATGCCGTGCTCGGCCTGCGTCTTCTCCTTGCGGGCCAGCCACGCGGGGTCGGTGCCGTCGACCCAGGTGTAGACGACGTCGACGGGGAAGTCGACCTCGTCGACGAAGGTCTTGGCGAACGCCTCCAGCGTGCTGTACTCGCGCTCGCCGACACGGGTGGTGGCGGGCTTGGTCAGCTCGGTGCGCGGCAGGGTGGCGCCGTAGCGGGTGCCGGAGGGGAAGGTGACGGTGGTCTCGTCGTCCTCGGTGTCCTGCCAGAAGGCGACGGTGCAGCCGTAGACGCCGCTGACGCGCAGCTGGCCGCCGCCGGTGATGACGGGGCGGAAGACGCGCATGCCCACGCAGGTCGCCGGGACGACGGAGGGCGTCAGGTAGCCGGCGAGGACGGTACGCAGCACGGAGCCGCGGGCGTTGAGCAGGGCGACGTAGACCGGCTCGTCCTTGTAGCGGCGGGCGAGCTCGTCGACGAAGGCGTCGCGGGAGGCGCCGTCGACGGCGATGGTGTGCCGCAGCTGGGTGGTGGGCGTGACGGCGTAGGCAATGCCCTGGGCGTCGAGGGCGTCCACGGCCAGGTCGAGGTTGTCCTGCATGACCTCGAAGGGCGTGGTGTTCTCGCGCACGAGGCAGATCTGGCCGCCGGCGCGCTTGACGTCGGGGCGGGCCGCCTCGATGCGCACCTCGTGGGCCTTGTGGGCGACGTCGGAGAAGGAGCGGTCGATGCCGCGCGGCACGGCGGCGCCGGCGATGCCGCCGGCGGTGTCGGCCGCGGCCTGCAGCATGCGGCGGCGGGCCCGCTCGGCGTCGCGCCGGCCGCCGGAGCGGTGCGCGGCGAGCTCGTCGAGCAGGTCGTTCCACTCCTTGGCGACCTGGTCGTGGCTGAAGCGGCCGGCGTTCTCCAGGGCGGCGGCGCCCATGGCGCGGCGCAGCTCGTCGTCGTCCATCAGGCGGGCGAGGGCGTCGGCCAGCTCGCCCTCCTCGCCCAGCGGGGCGAGCAGGCCGTTCTCGCCGTCGGTGAGGATCTCGCCGGGGCCGTTGGGGCAGTCGTAGGCGACGACGGGCACGCCGGCGGCCTGGGCCTCGACGAGCACGAGGCCGAAGGCCTCGACGCGGGAGGTGAGCATGGCGATGGACGCCTTGGCCCACTCCTCGGCCATGTTGCCGGTGCTGCCGACCAGCTGCACCTGGTCGGCGACGCCGAGGTGGTTGGCGAGGTTCTTCAGGGCGCGCATGCGCGGGCCGTCGCCCAGGACGCGCAGCGTCCAGCGGGGGCGGTCGGCGGCCACGGCGGCGAAGGACCGTATGGCGTGCTCGACCTGCTTCTCGGCGGCCAGGCGGGCGCCGAGGACGACGGTGCGGGTCTCCAGGGTGGAGCGCGGGCGGAAGCCGTCGGGCAGGGCGTTGCCGATCGCGGCCAGGCGCGGGGCGCAGGCGCCGAGGGTCTCGGCGAACCAGTCGCGGGTGCGGCCGGTGAGCGAGACGAGGGCGTCGATGTGGGAGGTGTACATCCGCAGCGGCTCGCCGGTGACGCCGCGCAGCTCGGAGACCCGGTGGTCCATGTGCACGGTGAGCACGTGGCGGGGGGCGAGCTGGGCCATGTAGGCGAGCAGGGCGGGCGTGGAGGAGATCAGCACGTCCGCGTCGATGTCCTGCAGCGCCTCGGCGAGCTCGAGGTCGGCCAGGCGGTTGAAGGCGGCCTCCCACTCGGGGCGGACCAGCTCGCTGGGGGCGCTCGCCAGGCGCCGGTGGGCGGCGGCCAGCTCCGGGCCGCCGTCCGCCTCGGACCGCACCGGGCGCTGCTGCCCGCCGCGGGTGTCGATCAGGTTGCGCACGCGCACGGCGCCGCTGTCGAAGAACGCCTCGTCCTGGGTGCGGAAGACGCTGAGGATCTCCACCTGGTGCTGCTCGGCGAGCAGCTCGGCGAGGGTCATCGTGGCGCGTTCGGTACCGCCCATGGTGTCGGCGGAGGTCAGCAGAAAGGTGATTTTCACGTGCGGCCTTCGTGTGTGCGGCGGTCCGGTGGCGGTGTCCTCAGCGGGTGCTGGGGGTGCGCGGTGTGCAGACGAGCCGAAGCGCGCCGCGGCGGGTGTACTGGGGCTTGACCTGGACGAACGTGCCGTCCGCGGCCCGTACGGTGAACTTGGGCGGGGTGAGCACCTGGCGCGGGGCACGCAGGTCGTGGCCGCGCCGGCCCAGCTCCAGCGGCCGGGCCCCGCGCGCGGCGCGGGGCAGGCGCAGGCTCCAGGTCTGGGCGCGGGAGGTGTCGAGCACCCGGGCCAGCGGCACGGTCAGCCGCCAGGCGCTGTCGTCGCCGGGCAGCGGCTCGGCCGTGTAGCGGACCACGCCGCGCCGGTCCTGCTCGGCCAGCTCGACGACGGGACGGGTGCCGCCGGCGTCGGCGCCGTACAGGGCGAAGAGCACGTCCACGCCGCTGAAGGAACGCTCGATGCGCAGCACCTCGGCGCGCGGCTCGGCGGCCGCGACGGTCAGCCGCAGCTGGCCGGCCGGGGTGATGCCCAGGCGGTGCCGGCGGCCGGTGACCGGGCAGACCGCCAGCGGCCGGGTGGGGCCGCCGTACGCCGGGGCGCCGTCGCCGAGCAGGCGCAGCCGTACGGTCGCGCCGGGACGCTCCACCTCCAGGGCCAGGTGCCAGCGGCCGACGGTGACCGGCAGGCCGCCGGCCTCGGCGCCCAGCAGGACGGTGGCGGTCGCCGTGAGCTCGCCGGCCGTGGTGCGCTCCAGGCGGGCCTCGGTGCGCACCGCCGTGGCGCCGTTGACCAGCACCAGATGGGCCGGTGCGGCCTCGGGGGTGCCGGCGGGGAGCACGGCCTGCAGGTTCAGGGTGTGACCGTCGAGCACGGCCGCGTACTGGACGCGGGCCGCCGAACCGTGCGCGGCCGGCATCAGCACGGAGTCGACGTAGGTGTCGCGGCCGTTCGCGATCCCGGTGCCCACACGGCGGCGCACCTGCTGCCCGACCTTCCAGGCCGGGCTGCGGCGCAGCGCGATGCGGGCGGACTTCTTGATCACGCGCAGGGCGTGGCGGGGGGCGGTCACGGGAGCTCCCCGTGGCCGCCCGCCGGTGCGTGAGCCGCGGGGGTCATGATCTGAACGAGCACTCATTCAGGGTAAGGGGCGGGCCGCGGTGGCCCGCCCGGTCGGCAGCGGCTTTCGCCCTGCCACCCCACGCTTGCGGGGGCGTTGCCACCAGGTGAAATTCCCCACACGGCCGGTGCGGAACCGTACGGCCCGAAAAGCGGTGGATCCCTTGAAGGGAGCGCGTTGCACGCCCGCCCGCGCCCCGGCACACGGCCGGGGGACGGCCCGGCGGCGGATTGCCTCCGCGCAAAACGCTCTGGTAGTTACTTGTTTCTCTGTGTTTCCGGGGCCGCGAGGTGGCCGCCGCCGCGAGGCGGGCCGCAAGGCCCCCAGGCGGGCCGCGCGACCGGGCTGTGCGACCGAGGGGTTGAAGGATCTTGGCACTCGACCAGTCGGCGAAGCCGGTGACCGGCGAGGACGCCGCCGGCCCCGCCCCCGCCCCGGCGGCCGTGCCGTCCGTGCCCCGCCAGGCCAACCCCGAGAAGTCCGGCCTCGTCAAGGCCTACCGCCGGCTGCTGCCGGAGAGCGCACGGCGGGCGATAGCCCAGCGGGTCTCCGTCGAGACCCGCGGCGCCCTCATGCAGCACATGGCCGACTCCCTCGACCTCCAGCAGCGTCACCAGCGCATACGCGGCCGCCGGCTGCAGCGCCGCTACGCCGGGCACCTGGAGTCGCACCTGCCGCGCGCGGTACTCGTGGACGGCAAGGCCCACATAGCCCTGGTCGACCCCGCACCTACGCCGCACGGCGCCCGCGCCGAGGCCCTGTCGCTGGTGACCAGTGCGCTGGAGGACGCCGGCATCGACCACTTCTGCGTCCGCTGGGCGAGCCAGGGCACCGCCCCGGCCGTCGCCGTGGCCGCCGCCGACCGCCGGCGCACCCTGCAGCAGCTGGCCCGCCTGTGCGCCCGCACCCCCGGCTACGTCGCGGCAGTGGACCGTACGGGCGCTCCCGGCCAGGCCCTGCCCGGCTTCGTGGCGGGCACCTGGCGGCAGCTGGAGAAGAACGCCGTCCTGCGGCTGACGTGGCTGCGCACCACCGCCGACGGCTCGCTCGTCCTCGGCCCGGAGCACGGCTGCGACATCCAGTTCTGGACGCGCGAGGACGGCCCGTACGGCCGTCCCGTGCTCACCGCCCCGCGCCGCAACGGCGTCGTGGAGGAGATCGACGCCGACGGCGGGACCGTCGAGGCGCCCCTGGAGCTGTTCACCGGCCCGCTGGGCCACGCCGCCGAGGGACCGGCCACCGCCCGGCGCGGACGCCGCGTGCGCACCCGCCCCGAGCTCACCCTCCGGCTCCCCCAGGACATCACCTTCCCCATCGACGTCGTCTACACCTGGGTGGACGGCAACGACCCCGAGTGGGCCGCCCGACGCGCCCGCGCCCAGCGCGAGGCCGACGGCACGGGCGAGGAGCGCCACGAGGAGGCCGCGAACGACGCGCGCTACATCAGCCGCGACGAGCTCAAGTACTCCCTGCGCTCCATCCACCAGTACGCGCCCTGGGTGCGCACGATCTACCTGGTCACCGACGACCAGACGCCGCAGTGGCTGAACACCGACCACCCCGGCATCCGGGTGGTCAGCCACCGGGAGATCTTCTCGGACCCGGCCGTGCTGCCGACGTTCAACTCGCACGCCATCGAGACCCAGCTGCACCACATCGAGGGACTCTCCGAGCACTTCCTGTACTTCAACGACGACGTCTTCCTCGGCAGCCCCCTCACCCCGCAGGACTTCTTCCTCTCCAACGGGCTGACCAAGTTCTTCCCCTCGCCCGCCCTCGTGCCCCTCGGCGCCCACAACCCGGCCGACCCGCCGGTCGCCGCGGCGGCCAAGAACAACCGGGCCCTGATAGAAGACGGCTTCGGCGCCACCTTCACCCAAAAGATGCGCCACGTGCCGCACGCGCTCAGCCGCACCGTCCTCGACGAGATCGAGGAACGCTACGCCGACGCCCACGCCGCCACCGCCGCAGCCCGCTTCCGCAGCCCGGCCGACCTCTCGGTCGCCTCCTCCCTGCACCACTACTACGCCTACCACCGGGCCAAGGCCATACCGTCCGACCTGCGCTACGTCTACATGGACCTGGCCCACCCGAACACGTCCCGCAGGCTCAACCGCCTGCTGGCGCACCGGGACATGGACGCGTTCTGCATCAACGACACGGTCTCCACGGAGAAGGACATGGCGCGCACGAACGCCCTGATAGCCCCCTTCCTGGAGGGCTACTTCCCGGTGCCGAGCCCGTTCGAGAAGTAGTCGACTCCCCCACGCGAATCCCTTACTCGAAGGGCACGTTGACACAGGCGAGCCGGGGCCCCGCGGTCCCGGCCTGCCCCGGCGCGTCCGCGGTGCCGTGCGCGTGGACCACGACGGACATCGCCTGACCGGCGCGGAAGCGCCACGCCACGTGCGCGACGGAGGACCCGTCGCCCTGCCCGTCGGTGGTGAAGTCCAGCCACACCTCGTTGCGCGCATTGGCGTACGCGGGATCGGTGGAGGGCTGCCGGGGATCCTTGACGTCCTGGTAGTGCGGCCCGGAGGCCTCGGGGACGGTACCGCACGTCTTCTGGTGCACGTGCGCCCCGAACGTCCGGTGCGCCTGCAGCCCGTGCACCGTCAGCTCGACAGTGGTCCCGTCCGGCCCTGTCCGCTCCACGACCCCGACCCGCGCCCCCGCGGGCACATCCCTCTGGTCGAAGGTGACCGCCTGCTTCCCGGCCCCCGGTCCGGCGAACACCGCCTCGATGCTCACCCCGCCCCCGCCGGCACCGAGCGGCGCCACGAAGGCCATGGACGCGGCAAGCACTGACACGAGGAAGGACACCGTCGCCTCCCTTCAGCGCGTTTTCTTCGCCTCGTTTCCACGCTAGTCAGTGGCGGCACTCCTCGCGCGTCGTGCGCGGTCGTCGACACTCCCCACGTAACTACCCACAGCGCGAAAAAGCCCCTCAGCCCTGCGTTTCCGCAAGGCCAGAGGGGCGGATGGCGGACGAGTCGGCCTGTACGCCGGGTTCTGTGACCCGATTCGGGGCAGCGCAGGTGCTGGGGCGGGGTGGGTGAGTGCGGCTAGGCCTTCCTCAGTACGGCCTGGGGTGGATCGCCCTGGGTGTCCACCACGTACGAGAGGCCGTTGTCCACGAAGATGGTCCCGGTCCCCGAGATTTTTTGACTGGTGCCGTCCTTGAGGACCAGGGAGATCTCGACCTTGTAGTCCGTCTCTCCGGGGTCGCCCGAGAACGTGATGGCGTCATTCGTCGACGGGTTGTCGGTGTTGACGGAAAGGGTCTTGTGCCCGCCGTCGACGGTGATCTCGTCCGTCTGTTGCACCACGTCTCCGCCCTCGGGCAGGACAGTGGACAGGTTCAGCGTCATCTCCCCTGCCGGCGCGGACTGGGACTGGTTCGGCGCAGGGGGAGGGTTGCTGTCGCCGGAGGGTCTGCTCGCCAGCAGGGAGAACCACACCACGGACACCACGAAGAAGATGACTGCCGCGGTGACCAGCACCCCTCTTTGAACGGGTCCCACCTTGCCCGAGACGGTGACCTTGAAGTCGCGTGCCGCCAGGTCGTTCACGCTGAGGACGCCGAAGATGAACAGCACTGCGGCGATGATGAGTCCGGCAGTAGGAGCGGCGTATTCCATCGGACCTCCTACCCGGTGAGGCGTCCCCCGCGCTCGCTCTCACGGTGCGCCGGGGAGGGACCCGGCGCCCTGTCCAGCTGGGCCGGACGGGTGACGGCGGCACGTGCTTCTCGGGCCCGCCGGGAGGGGAAGGTCCTGCTCAGCCCTATGCCTGCGCGCCCGGGGCGCGGCGGTGTTTGCCGTGGGGCATCGCCGGGGCCTGGGCGGCGGCGTCCTCCGCCGCCACCGGGCCACGGTGGCGGCCCGTGCCGGTGAGGGCGGTCGCCCGGGGGGCGTGTGCTTCCGTCTCGTGCGTCGTCCCGGTGCGGGCCGCGGCGGCGTCGGACATGGCGGTACGTCACTCCGTCGGGTCGGGAAAGGGTCTCGATCCGGCGGCCATTGCACGGTTGTTGCGTCCGGCCACCCGGCCGGCAAGTCTAACGGGACCTTGATCACCAAGCCACCCGGTGCCCGCCCGGTCCCACTAGCCGGACGCCCGTGCGCACGGTGCCTGCTGCAGCGGTACGGGGCGCGGGGCGGGCACGGGGGCAAGGGCGGCGGGGCCCGTGGACGGCTCGTCGTCGTCCTCGTCGTCCGGTTCGAGGCACAGGGGTTCGGCCAGGTCGCCGCCGGGTTCGTCCGGCGGGGGCAGCCGCAGCCGGGCGAGGCCGCAGGGCACGGCGGGGGTGACGAAGGGCAGTTTGAGTTCGCCGCCGGTCGTCCACAGGCCGGCGCCCGTGAGCCAGCCGACCGGCCCGGGGAACTGCCGCAGCCGCTTGGTGGCCGCGCTCCACACGCCCACCCAGCTGCCGGAGCCCTCACGGTCCACGCGGAAGGCGACCGAGCACTGTTCGGGGGCGAGGGCCTGTCCGGGCTGGGCGGCGAAGGGGGTGAGCGCGGTGCCCGTGGGCAGCAGGCACTCGGGGAAGCGGACGGGGCGGGAGGAGCCGAGCACGCCCCAGCCGAGCCGGTCGGTGCCGGGCGCGTCGGAGCGTACGAGGAGCAGGCCGCTGTCGGGCTCGGCGAGCAGCAGCCGGTCGTTGCTGGTGTCGGTGATCTGCAGCAGGGGGCTGGTCTCGCCGCCCCGGCCGAGGTCGACGACGACGGTCTTGGTGATGCCCTCCAGCTCACGGTCGAGGGCCAGCAGCCGCCCGGCGCGGTCGAGCCAGGCGCCGCCCTCGCACCGGCCGGGGATGGTGGCGAGCAGTTCGGGCCCGTTGCCGCCGCCGTGCACGCGCCACAGCGTGGTGTGCCGTTCGGCGAGGACGAGCGCGTAGGCGCGGGCGCCGTCGGGCGCGGGGGGCAGCAGGCAGAGGTGACGGCATTCGATGGCCCCGAGGGGGACCTCGCCGGTGCCGTGGCCGGTGGGGTAGAGCAGGGACAGCGCGTACCGCTCGGCGACCCGGCGCCGGATGAGCACCCGGCCGTCGGTCAGCGGCAGCACCTGGCTGTCGGCCTCCTCGGGCTGGCTGCCGGGCAGCGACACGGCGTACGGCTCGGGCCCGTCCAGCGTCCAGCGCTCGGGGAACCAGCCGTCCGTACCGCGACCGAGGGCCAGCCACGCCGCGTACGAGCCGTCCGCCGTGACGGTGAATGCGGGGCGTCTCATGTCCACCGGCGGCGCACTCCGCGCGGGGCCGGGCGGGGCCGAGGGGCCCGGAGGACTCTGCGGGCCAGAGGGGGCCGGGGTGCCAAGGGGAGCACAGACCGTCATGAGAAACGTCACCTCCGGCACAGAACGTAGTTATCGGGCGTCCCTCCGAACCCTGCGACCCCCGCGGCTTCACGCGTACGGGTGGTGAGTTTTCCGTTTTCCCGAGACACAGGGGGTGGGTGTGCTTGCCGGACGGCCACCGAGGAGGCCGCCCGGGGCACGCGGCCAGGTAGCCTTTCCCCGTGCCCGTACTGTCTGAAGTGATCGCCGCCCTCGAAGCCCTCTGGCCGCCGGAGCGGGCCGAGCAGTGGGACGCCGTCGGCACGGTCTGCGGCGACCCCGACGCACCGGTCACCCGGGTCCTGTTCGCCGTCGACCCCGTGCAGGAGATCGTCGACGAGGCCGTGGAGCTCGGCGCCGACCTGATCGTGGCCCACCACCCGCTGTACCTGCGGGGGACGACGACGGTCTCGGCCGGCACCTTCAAGGGCCGCGTCGTGCACACCCTGATCAAGAACGACATCGCGCTGCACGTCGCGCACACCAACGCCGACAGCGCCGATCCCGGCGTCTCCGACGCCCTGGCCGGCGCCCTCGATCTGCGCGTGACCGGCCCCCTCGTGCCCGACGCGAGCGATCCGGCCGGCCGCCGGGGCCTGGGCCGGATCTGCGAGCTCGACCCGCCGGTGCGGCTGGCGGAGTTCGCCGAGCGCGTCGCCAAGCGACTGCCCGCCACCGCGCAGGGCGTCCGCGCCGCCGGCGACCCGGACCGCCTCATCCGTACGGTCGCCGTGTGCGGAGGCTCCGGCGACTCCCTCTTCGCGGAGGTCCGCGCCGCGGGCGTCGACGCCTTCGTCACCGCCGACCTGCGCCACCACCCGGCCTCCGAGGCCCAGCAGCACAGCCCGCTGGCGTTGGTCGACGCCGCGCACTGGGCCACCGAGTGGCCCTGGACCGAGCAGGCCGCGGCCCAGCTCGACGAGATCTCCGACCGGTACGGCTGGGGCCTGCGCACCCACGTCAGCCGCACGGTCACCGACCCCTGGACCGCCCACGCGGCGTCGTCCGCCCATCACCAGTAACCCTCAGGAGCCCCCAACTGAACGCCGCGCCCGCCGACCAGATCCGCCTCCTCGACCTCCAGGCCCTGGACGTCCGCCTCACCCAGCTCGCCCACAAGCGCAGGAGCCTGCCCGAGCACGCCGAGATCCAGACCCTCGAGGGCGACCTGACCCAGCACCGCGACCTGCTCGTCGCCGCGCAGACCGAGGAGAGCGACTGCGCCCGCGAGCAGACCAAGGCCGAGCAGGACGTCGACCAGGTCCGCCAGCGCGCCGCCCGCGACCAGCAGCGCCTGGACTCCGGCGCCGGCCTGTCCCCGAAGGACCTGGAGAACCTCCAGCACGAGGTGGCCTCCCTCGCCAAGCGCCAGGGCGACCTGGAGGACGTCGTCCTCGAGGTCATGGAGCGCCGCGAGGCCGCCCAGGAGCGGGTCCGCGAGCTGACCGGCCGCGTGGAGTCCGTCCAGGCCAAGGTCAACGACGCCACCGCCCGCCGGGACGCCGCCACCGCGCAGATCGACGCCGAGATCGCCACCGTCACCAAGGAGCGCGAGGTCGTCGCCGGCTCCATCCCGGCGGACCTGATCAAGCTGTACGACAAGCTGCGCACGCAGTCCGGCGGCGTCGGTGCCGCCCGCCTGTACCAGCGCCGCTGCGAGGGCTGCCGCCTGGAGCTCAACATCACCGAGCTCAACGAGGTCCGCACCGCCGCCCCCGACGCCGTCGTGCGCTGCGAGAACTGCCGCCGCATCCTCGTCCGTACGCCCGAGTCGGGGCTGTAGGCCCGGGCAGAGCCGTAGCGAAGGCTGGAGCGAAAGCGAACACGATGCCCCACCGCTTCATCGTCGAGGCCGACGGCGGCTCCCGCGGCAACCCCGGCCCCGCCGGCTACGGCGCGGTCGTCCGCGACGCGGACACCGGGCAGACGCTGGCGGAGGCCGCCGAGTACATCGGGCGGGCCACCAACAACGTCGCCGAGTACAAGGGCCTGATCGCCGGGCTGGAGGCCGCCCGGGCCCTCGACGCGCAGGCGAGCGTCCAGGTCCGGATGGACTCCAAGCTCGTCGTCGAGCAGATGTCGGGCCGCTGGAAGATCAAGCACCCGGACATGAAGCCGCTCGCCGCCCGGGCCCAGCGCATCCTGCCGCCCGGCAGCGTCTCCTACCAGTGGATCCCCCGCGAGGAGAACAAGCACGCCGACCGGCTCGCCAACGAGGCCATGGACGCCGGCAAGGCCGGCCGGCAGTGGGAGCCGGGCCGCTCGTCGGCCGGGCTCGCGGTCGCGGCCTCCGCCGCGGCCGGCACCACGGCCACCCACGCCGTCGAGGTGCCCGTCGCCGAGCCCCTGGCCGAGCCCCTGGCCGAGCCCCAGGCCGCACCCGTCGGCTGGGCGGCACCGGCCGACCTCGGCGCGCCCACCACCTTCGTGCTGCTGCGGCACGGCGAGACGGCCCTGACGCCCGAGAAACGCTTCTCCGGCTCCGGCGGCAGCGACCCCGCCCTCTCGCCCGCCGGCCGCCGTCAGGCCGAGGCGGCCGCGGCCGCGCTCGCCGCACGCGGCACCATCCAGGCGATCGTCACCTCCCCGCTGCGGCGCTGCCGCGAGACGGCCGAGGCCGTCGCCGGCCGGCTGGGCCTGGACGTACGCGTCGAGGACGGTCTGCGCGAGGCCGACTTCGGCGCCTGGGAGGGCCTGACGTTCGGCGAGGTCCGCGAACGCTTCCCCGAGGACCTCGACGCTTGGCTCGCCTCGGCCAAGGCCGCCCCCACCGGCGGCGGCGAGAGCTTCGCGGCGGTCGCCCGCCGGGTGGCCGTCACCCGGGACCGGCTCATCGCCCGGTACGCGGGGCGCACGGTGCTGCTGGTGACACACGTGACCCCGGTCAAGACGCTCGTACGGCTGGCCCTGGGCGCCCCGCCGGAATCGGCCTTCCGTATGGAACTGTCGGCGGCCTCCCTGTCGGCGGTGGCCTACTACGCCGACGGCAACGCGTCGCTGCGCCTGCTCAACGACACCTCGCACCTGCGGGTGTGAGCGGACGGCGGCTCACCGTTTCCTACGGAACCGTCGACGCCACCCGCTCGCAGCCCGGGCACTCCCACCGGTCGGGCGCGCCCACGCGCGGCGGCGTCATGTCGAGGTCGCACTGCGGGCACCGCAGGGTGATCGGCTCCACGTGCCCGCACGTTCCGCACACCCACATGGGCCCCTCGCAGTCGTGCTGCCGCCAGGCCGTGCGCCGGCAGCGGGCGCACCCGGTGGTGACGATGCCCGCGCCCCTGCTTATCACCGGCGGCTCGGGCGTGCTGTCGGCGTACTCGATGATCTGCGCCCTGATCCGGTCGTCGTCGGTGTTGGCCATCCTGAGCAGGTGTGCGACTCGCGAGCGTGCTTCATCAACGAAATCGTTCATGGCAGGCAGCAGGTTAGCGGGACGGCGGTCACCGTCGTTCACCTTCTGTCAGCCGGTCACCCGCCCGCCACCCCCAGGAGTGGTGGGATGCGGACTACAGCTCGGTCACCACGACGTCCAGCGCGCCGGGCTTCGCGCCCTGCTCGACCACGTACCCCAGCTCCCGCAGCGCCTCGGCGAGTTCGGCCGGGGAGGCGGGAGCCGAACCGGAGGTGAGCAGGTCACGGACGATGCGGCCCTTGGTCGCCTTGTTGAAGTGGCTGACCACCGACCGCTTCTCGACGCCTGCGACGACCTTGGCGTGCAGGACGCGCACCGTGGCCGTACGGCCCGCGAGCTCGCCCTTGGGCTTCCAGGCGGTGGCGTACGCCGCCGAGCGCAGGTCGAGGACCAGGCCCGAGCCCGCCGCCTGCGGCAGCACCTCGGCCATCGGCCCGCGCCAGAAGGCGCCCAGGGCGCCGAGGCCGGGCAGCTTCACGCCCATCGAGCAGCGGTAGGAAGGGATGGCGTCGCCGATGCGCACCGCGCCCCACAGGCCCGAGAACACCAGCAGGGAGCGCTCGGCCGCGCGCCGGGCGGCGGCCGGCAGCGTGGCCAGGTCCAGCGCGTCGTACAGGACACCCGTGTAGACCTCGGCCGCCGGGCGGGTGGGGGCGGTGCGCAGGGCCGCGTTCTTGGCGATCTCCCCGCGCAGGCCCTGGCTGAGGCCCAGCACCTCCGCCGCCTTGTCCTCGTCGCCGGAGCACAGCTCCACCAGCTCGCCGAGCACCCTCTCGCGGGCCTCGCGCAGACCCGGCAGGGACAGCCCCCCGATCTCCAGCGCGGCACCGGTACCCCCGGTGGCCTTCCCCTCGGACGGCGGCAACAGCACGAGCACGGTCGTATCTCTCCTCGAAGATTTCGGCGTCGGTCAGCCGTGTGCACCCTAACGCCGTCGCACCCCCACACCAGCACGCCCCTGACGCCGTACGCCGCACTCGCCGTGCCGGCTGCCCGCCGCGTGCCTAGGCTCGGTGCCATGCCCCGCCGCCCGCTGGCCGTGACGGACAGGGAGCACGGCCCGCTGCTGTCCGCCCTGCACGAGCTGCGGGCCCGCACGGCCGTCCCCGAGGCCTTCCCGCCCGCCGTGCTGCAGGAGGCCGTGCAGGCGGCCCGGCGGCCGGCGAGGCCCGTGCACGACGCGAGGGACGTACCGCTCTTCACGATCGACCCGCCCGGCTCGAAGGATCTCGACCAGGCGATGTTCCTGGCCCGCCGGCCCGGTGGCGGCTACCGCGTCCACTACGCCGTCGCCGACGTGGCCGCCTTCGTCCGGCCCGGCGGCGCGCTGGACGCCGAGGCCCATGCGCGCGTCCTGACGCTGTACTACCCGGACGTGCGCATTCCGCTGCACCCCGAGGTCCTGGGCGAGGACGCCGCCAGCCTGCTGCCCGACCACGACCGCCCCGCCGTGCTGTGGCGGCTGGACCTCGACGCCGACGGCCGCCCGACCGCAACGGACGTACGCCGCGCCACCGTGCGCAGCCGGGCCCGCCTGGACTACGCGGGCGTCCAGCGCCGGCTCGCCTCCGGCACGGCCGAGGAGCCGCTGCGGCTGCTCCGGGAGATCGGCGAACTGCGCGAGCAGCTCGAACGCGAACGCGGCGGCATATCCCTGCACGTGCCCGAACAAGTGGTCGTGCGGCGCGGGGACGGACGGTACGCGCTGGAGTACCGCGCCCCGCTGCCCGTGGAGGGCTGGAACGCCCAGCTGTCCCTCATGACCGGCATGGCCGCCGCCCGCCTGATGCTCGACGCGGGCACCGGCATCCTGCGCACCCTGCCGGCCGCCCCGCCCGACGCCGTCGACCGGCTGCGCCGCGTGGCCCGCTCGCTCGGGGTGCCGTGGCCGCAGGAGATGCCGTACGCCGTCCTCGTACGGGCCCTCGACCCCGCCGACAGCCAGCACGCGGCCTTCCTGCAGGAGTGCACCGCGCTGCTGCGCGGCGCCGGGTACGCGGTCTTCGACCGCGACCGCCCGGCGGCGCTGCCGCGCCCCGCCGACCCGGTCCACGCCGCGGTCGCCGCCCCGTACACCCACTGCACCGCACCCCTGCGCCGCCTCGCCGACCGCTACGCCAACGAACTGGTCCTCGCCGCCGCGGCCGGCAGCGCACCCCCCGAGTGGGTGCGCGCCGCGCTGGAGGCGCTGCCCGCGGAAATGGAGCACGGCGCCCGGCGGGCGGCGGAGGCGGAGCGCGAATGCGTGGACCTGGTGGAGGCCGCACTGCTGCGCGACCGCATCGGGGAGATCTTCGACGCGTACGTCGTCGACGTCGTCCCCTCCCGCCCCACGGCCGGCACCGTCCACCTCTACGACCCGGCCGTCGTCGGCCGCGTCGAGGGCCCCGCCGACGGCCCCCCACTGGCCCTCGGCCGCCGGCTGCGCGTCCGCGTGACCGCCGCCGACCCGGGCAGGGCCAAGGCCGGGTTCGCCCCGGTGTGAGCGGCCGGTACCATGGTCGGCACGGCGGACGAGCCGGCCGGGCGGTCGCGGGGGATCGAAGGATCCTCCGAGGAACGTCCGGGCTCCACACGGCAGGGTGGTGGGTAACACCCACCCGGGGTGACCCGCGGGACAGTGCCACAGAAAACAGACCGCCGGGGGCCTCGTGCCCTCGGTAAGGGTGAAACGGTGGTGTAAGAGACCACCAGCGTCCGGGGTGACCCGGACGGCTCGGTAAACCCCACCCGGAGCAAGGTCAAGAGGGGCCGCCACGGCGGCCCTGCGCGGACGTTCGAGGGCTGCCCGCCCGAGTCCGCGGGTAGACCGCACGAGCCTGTCGGCAACGGCAGGCCTAGATGGATGACCGCCTCCCCGGCGGCCGCAAGGCCCCCGGGAGACAGAACCCGGCGTACAGGCCGACTCGTCCGCCCCATCATCCGAGGGAAGGCCCTCCGGTCTGCGCATGCGCAGACCGGAGGGCCTTCCCTCTTCGCTCCTTCAGTGCTCACGCGGCCGGAATGGGGCCCGCGTGGCACGCCGGCGCTGCCACCACAGGCCCCGGCACCCGGGCAGCGAGAGCCCGGAGTACTCGCCGCATTGTGCGCACCAGGGCAACCCGTTCTCAGGGTCGGTTGGACACGCGGCCTCGCAACGCGGGCACTTCTCCACGGGGCCTGCTTTCAGGGGCTCAGGTCGCACTCTCCGGCCTTCACGGCGGCCGCCAGGTCGGTCCACTGCGCGGACGTCATCGTGACGACGACCTCCGGCCGCTCACTGTCACGCACCGCGACCACCCCCGGCACGTTGGTGGCGATCTGCGGGCAGTTGTTGACCTTGCTGTCCCGGCAGGCGGCCGTGCTGACGAACGCGAAGTCGGGCTGTGCCATGGTGGGAGTCCCTTCGTGAGGCCGTGACGCGCGGTACGTGAGGGGCGTGCTCATCGGAGGGGGCAGCAGCACGGCTTCCTCCCCTTCGGGACGACATCGCTCCTGACCGTCTTCACGTGCAGACCTCCCGTGCTTCCTGGTACTTCTGTTCGGCCTGGATCGCGTGAACCGCCATCTCGTCGTAGGTGAACCGCAGGGGAATGCACTCGATCCTGCCGTCCAGGTGGTGCACCTTGATGGGCAGGACGAACCGCTCGTTGAGGCTGTCGTGCTGCAGGTCGTACTGCTCCTGCGGCGAAGCGTGGGTAATCACTCGCATCACCTTTCGGGGTGACTTCTGGTTCCAGGGAACCCTGGACCGAGGCTGGACAACACCAAGGGAACCGCTGCCGAGCCGTCTCCTCCACAGCATCGGTGCGGCACTCTTGATGCACTGCCGTGCAGACAGCGGGAAAGGGGCGGCTGTGGGCCTGGCCGAGCGACGGAAGGCGTTGGGTTACAGCCAGGAGAGCCTTGCGCACCTCTTGGGCGTCGACCGGACCACGATCGGCCGCTGGGAAAGCGGTAAACACGAGATGCAGCCCGCCTTGCGGCGGCGGTACGCCGAATCCCTCCGCATCGGCCTTGCCGAGCTCGACGTCCTGCTCGAAGAAGCTGCGGAGCCCTCGAAGCCGTCGGTTCCCGCAGGGCACTGCCCAGGGCCGTCGTTACACGGTCCCTCCGGCTCGGGGGAGATTGATGACATGATCCGACGCGAATTCCTCCGCGTGATAGCCGTCACCGGCGCCTTGGCCGCCTTTCCCCTGCATGAGGCGGAAGAGGCAATTGGCCTGGAGGGGCAACCGCCCGTCATCGACTTCGAGCACATGAACGCATGCCTCTGGCAGGTCTACCAGCTGGCCCGGAGCAAGGAGTCGATCCACCCCGTCGTCCGTGACCAACTAGCCGCACTGAACGAGGCACTGTCGGGGACGTCCGGACAGGACGTCCGCTCATTGTGCAAAGCCGCTGGCAACCTCTTCCAGTTGGCTGGCGAGCTTGCCTTCGACGCCAACCGCTACACCGACGCGGCGGCCTCCTACACCTTGGCTGCTTCCGCGAGCAAGGACGCCGCCTCGTTCGACTTGTGGGCCTGCGCTCTTACCCGGCAGGCGTACATCGACCTCCACGAGGGGCGTCACAAGGAAGCTGCAGAGACCCTCAAGGCGGCCGAGCGTGTCGCTCGAAGGGGGGACACTCGCCTCTCGACACGCCACTGGGTGGCCGCTGTTCAGGCCGAGGCCTACGCCGGGCTGGGCGACTTCGACAGGTGTGAGCATGCTCTCGACGAAGCCGAGAAGGTACGCGATCTCGACGAGGACAGCCATAACGGTGGGTGGTTGCGGTTCGACGGGTCACGTCTTGCCGAAGAACGGGGCGCTCGGTACGTACAGCTGGGCCGACTCGATCTGGCCGAGGAGACGCTCAACCGGGCCCTGCGGCAGGAAGGGCTGGCGGCAGGCCGCTCCTTCCGTCGTCGTGGAGCGGTCCTGGTCGACCTTGCGGCCGTCGGAGTAAAGCGCCGGGATCCTGAGCAGGTCATCCACTTCGGACAGCAGGCGCTTCGCCTGGCTCGTGAGTCCTCATCCGGTTACGTCGCCCGTAGACTGCGAGCTCTCCGAGAGGGCTTCGGTTCACTCAGTCGCGATCACCGGGTCGCCGGGCTCGAAGCGGAGATCGTCGCACTGCTGAAGGCGTAACGAGAGGGGTTGGCGTGACGAACGTCGACGGCGCACGTCTGTTCCGCGAAGCATGGATCAGCGGCGTCCACGAGCACTTCCCTGGTGAGCCGAAGTCCAGTTACGTCACCCCATGGGACGACACGCCGCAATGGGAACGCGAAGCAGCTGAGGCCGTCTACCAGCAGGTACGACAGCTCGTCGAGGTCAGCAGCGGACATGCCGCGCGTCTGACCGCCGAACAGAAGGGCCGTTTCGTGGCCACTTGCTGGACGGCCCAGATGTACAAGCACTTCGAGGACCCCAAAGCGGCCTACGTGGCCGACTGGCCGGACCTGCCGGAATGGCAGCAGAAAACGGACATCGGCATCTTCGAAGCGATCGAGAAGTCTCTGGGGTGACGGACTGCCCAGCCGTCACGCCGGTGGCTGGGCCGTCCTCATGGAAGTGCGACCGCCGCCGCACTCACCCACCCCGCCGCAACCCCAGCACCTCCGGTGCCGCGAAGCCCTCGCCCGGGTCGCGCCCCGCGTAGTAGGGGGACAGCAAGCCGTCGAGTTCCTCGACCGTGAAGGCGTCCGCCTTCGTCTCGAAGGTTGCTGCCACCCGAGGGCGTTCCATCACCGCCACCATGCCGCCGTGCACCACGAACACCTGGCCCGTCACCGTCGCCGCCGCCGGTGAGGACAGGTAGGCGACCAGGGGGGCCACGTGCTCGGGGGCCAGGGGGTCGAGGCCCCCGCCGGGGGCGGCTGCGCCGAAGAGGTCCTCCGTCATGCGGGTGCGGGCCCGGGGGCAGATCGCGTTCGCCGTCACGCCGTACTTCCGCAGGGCCGCCGCCGTCGAGGTCGTCAGGCCGATGATGCCGCCCTTGGCCGCCACGTAGTTCGGCTGACCCGCCGAGCCCGCCAGGAACGCCTCCGACGACGTGTTGACGATCCGCCCGTATACGGGGCCGCCCGCGGCCTTGGAGCGCTCCCTCCAGTACGCCGCCGCGAAGCGCACCGTGGTGAAGTGGCCCTTGAGGTGGACGCGCAGGACGGAGTCCCATTCCTCCTCGGTCATGGAGAAGACCATGCGGTCGCGCAGGATGCCGGCGTTGTTGACGAGGACGTCCAGGCAGCCGTACGTCCCGACGGCCAGTTCCACCAACTCGCGCGCCGTGTCGTAGTCGCAGACGTCGCCCGTGTGGGCCACGGCCTGCCCGCCGGCCGCGCGGATCTCCTCGACGACGGCGTGGGCCGGGCCGGGCGAGGGTGCGCCGGTGCCGTCGCGGCCGGGGCTGCCGAGGTCGTTGACGACGACGTTCGCGCCGTGGCGGGCGAGTTCGAGGGCCTCGGCCCGGCCGAGGCCGCGGCCGGCGCCGGTGACGATCGCGGTCCTTCCTTCGAGAGCGGCGCTCACAGCATCACCCACGTGCGCAGGGCCTCGCCGCTGCGCATCTGGTCGAGGGCGTCGTTGACGCGGGCGAGGGGGACGCGGTGGGTGATGAGGCCTTCGAGGTCGACGCGGCCGGCGCGCCACAGGGCGATGGCGCGTTCGTAGGAGCGCAGGACGTCCCCGCCGCCGTACAGGGAGGGCAGGATCTTCTTCTCGTCGAAGAACAGCTCGAACATGTTGAGGGAGAAGTGGTCGTCCATGGCGCCGGCCCCCACCACGCACAGCGTGCCGCCGCGCCGGGTGGCGTCGTAGGCGGTGCGGGCGGTGGCGGCCTTGCCGACGACCTCGAAGACGTAGTCGAAGCCCTCGCCGCCGGTGATGCGGGCGGCGGCGTCGCGCAGGCCCTCGGGGGCGACGGCCTCGGTGGCGCCCAGGCGCAGGGCCGCGTCGCGGCGCGACTCGACGGGATCGACGGCGACGATCTGGGCGGCACCGGCGACGCGGGCGCCCTGGACGGCGCTGATGCCGACGCCGCCGCAGCCGATGACGGCGACCGAGGAGCCGGCCGTGACCTGTGCGGTGTTGAGGGCGGCGCCCAGACCGGTGGTGACGCCGCAGCCGATGAGGGCAGCGATCTCGTAGGGCACGTCGTCGGGCACGGGTACGGCGCAGCGGGCGCCGACGACGAGTTCCTCGGCGAAGGTTCCGGTGCCGGCGAAGCCGTACAGGTCGGTGGTGCCGTGGCGGAAGTTGGGGGCGGCACCCTCGGCGAGGCCCTTCAGGCACAGCTGGCTCTGGCCGCGCCGGCAGGCGGGGCAGGTGCCGCAGGCGGGCAGCCAGCAGATGAGCACCCGGTCGCCGGGCTGCACATGGGTGACGCCGTCGCCGACCGCGAGGACGTCGCCGGCGCCCTCGTGGCCGGGGACGAACGGGGCGTGCTGCGGCAGGACGCCGGACATGGCGGACAGGTCGGAGTGGCACAGTCCGGCGGCGCGGACGCGGATCCTGACCTTGCCGGGGCCGAAGCCGGTGGCCTCGACGTCGTCGAGGACTTCCAGGCGGTCCTGCCCGGTCTTGTGCTGTACGGCGGCGCGCATGGGAGAGCTCCCTTCACGGGACGAGGAGACAGACCTCAGGAGTGCTCGACGACCGTGTCCGTCAGCACGGGCGCGTCGTCGCGCTCGACGGCGGTGGCGGTGACCTGGATACGTCCGGGGCCGGGTGCATCGCGCCACATGCGCACGCGCAGGGTCTCGCCGGGCAGGACGACGCCGGCGAAGCGGGTGGCGTAGGAGCGCACGCGGCCGACGTCGCCGTCGAGCGCGGTGTCGACGACGGCCTTGAGGACGATGCCGTAGGAGCACAGCCCGTGCAGGATCGGCCTGTCGTAGCCGGCCAGCTTGGCGAACTCGGGGTCGGCGTGCAGCGGGTTCCAGTCGCCGGACAGGCGGTAGAGCAGGGCCTGGTCCTCGCGGGTGGGCCGCTCGGCGGTCAGGTCGGGGGCGGTGGCCGGGGTCTGCAGGCGGGCGGTGGTGCCGCGTTCGCCGCCGAAGCCGCCCTCGCCCTTGACGAAGATCTCGCTGGTGCTGGTCCACAGCGGGCCGGTCTCGTCGGCGACGTCGGAGGACAGCACGATGACGGCGGCCTTGCCCTTGTCGTGGACGGCGCGCACGCGCGCGGTCTGCGTCGCCCGCTGCGCCCGTACGGGCAGGGGCCGGTGGACGGTGACGGTCTGCCCGCCGTGCAGCACCGCGGCGAGGTCGACGTCGACGCCCGGCCAGTCGAGCCCGCCGGCAACCGCGCGACCGCCGCCGGCGACGGTCGCGAAGGAGGGCAGCACATGGAGCCGGCTCTCCAGGGTGTAGCGCAGTTCCCGGGGGTCGGTGGCCGGGGTGCCGGCGCCGATGCCCAGGTGGTAGAGCAGGACGTCCTTGTGGTCCCAGGCCAGGGTGGCGGTGCGGGGGGCGGCGGCGAGGGCCTGGGCGGGGTCGATGGGCATGGAGGCGGTACTCCTATCGCCGTCTCGAACGCAACGAAGCAGAGCCGGTGGACTAGAACGCGTTCTATTCAACGGCCCTCATGTATAGCCCAAAGTCGGTGGCGTGGGAAGACAAATGTCACGGGTGGCGCACGACATTCGCTCCTGCCGGGCCGCTGGGCCGCCTGCCTACGATGCGGCCATGAGAAAGAGGCTGAGGGTGACCGCCCACGGCGGCATCGACGACATCGCCCGGCACAAACCGCCGGGCAAGTTCGCCTTCCTGCCGTGGCTGTTCATGATCTCCGGCGACGTCCAGGACCTCGTGCGCGGCGAGTTGCCCCTGCCCTGGCTCGGCGGCGCCGGAGTCGTGCTGTTCACCGGCTTCTACATCGGCGCCGTCGTCCACGGCCTCGACCGCAAGCGCCTGGGCACGCCGCTGCCCCGACTGCTGCTGCTCGGGCTGGTCCTGACCACGTACGCCCTGACGATCGGCTACGGCGGCGACTGGCTGCTGTGCTTCCCGGTCCTCTCCCTGGCCTCCGGCATCGTGCTGCGCGGCGAGCGGATGCTCGGCTTCGCGGTCCTCGGCTTCGCCGGGTCGGCCGGGGTCATCGCCGGCTTCCACGGCAGCGTGGAGAACTCCGTCGCCGCCGGCTACGGAACCGTCCTCTCCGGCCTGGTCACGGCGGCCGTGCTGCGGCTCTTCGAGACCGTCGCCGAACTGCGCGCCACCCGCGAGGAGCTCGCCCGCGCCGCGGTCGAACGCGAACGCCTGCGCTTCTCCCGCGACCTGCACGACCTGCTCGGCCACACCATGTCCGTCATCGTCGTCAAGGCCGAGGCCGTACGCCGTCTCGGCCCCCGCGACCTCGACGCCGCCATGGGCCAGGCCGCCGACATCGAAGCCGTCGGCCGCCAGGCGCTCACCGAGATCCGCGAGGCCGTCACCGGCTACCGCGAAGGCAGCCTCACCACCGAGCTCGACCGCGCCCGCTCCCTCCTCGACGCCTCCGGCATCACCACCGCCATCAACCAGTCCGGCCCGCCCCTGCCGCCCCAGACCGCGGCCCTGCTCGGCTGGGTGGTGCGCGAAGGCGTCACCAACGTCGTCCGGCACAGCGGCGCCGGCCACTGCACCATCGAAGTACGCGGCGAAACCGACCGCGTCCATCTGGAGATCGGCGACGACGGGTGCGGCGTAGGCTCGGGCTCCGGCACACCCGGCACCGGTCTGAAGGGCCTGACCGAACGACTCGCCGCAGCAGGCGGCTTCCTGAACGCCGGCCCCGACGGACGACGCGGATTCCGGCTCGTGGCCGAACTGCCGGTGGACGACAACGAGGAGGAACGCGCCGCGTGAGCACCGAGCACAACCGGCGGACGAAGATCCTGCTGGCCGAGGACCAGGGCATGATGCGCGGTGCGCTGGCACTGCTGCTCGGCCTGGAGGACGACATGGAGATCGTCGCCCAGGTCGGCAACGGCGACGACATCCTGCCCCAGGCCCTCGCCGAACAACCCGACGTCGCCCTCCTGGACATCGAACTCCCCGGCCGCAGCGGCCTCGACGCCGCCGCCGACCTGCGCGCACGGCTGCCGCAGTGCCGCGTTTTGATACTCACCACCTTCGGACGGCCCGGCTACCTGCGCCGGGCCATGGAAGCCGGCGCCTGCGGCTTCCTCGTCAAGGACGGACCCGTCGAGGACCTCGCCGCGGCCATCCGCCGCGCCCTCGCCGGCGAACGCGTCATCGACCCCGCACTGGCCGCCGCGGCGCTCAGCGCCGGGCCCAACCCGCTCACGCAGCGGGAGCGCGACGTGCTCAGCGCGGCCGTCGACGGGGCGACCGTCGCCGACATCGCGGCGCGGGTGCACTTGTCGCCGGCGACGGTGCGCAATTACTTGTCGGCGGCGATCGGGAAGACGCAGACGCGCAACCGGATGGAAGCGGTGCGGGCCGCGCGCCAGAACGGATGGCTGTAGGGGGCCCTGCGGGCAGCAGCCACCCCGCGGCAGCCCGCCGCGCGGGCGTGCGGCAGCATGGGCCGCGACAAGGCACCGCACAGTGAGGACACCCCATGGCACCGCAGCCCACCGTCGTCGCCGCGTTCGAGGCGGCCAAGGGGTTCATGCCGCTCGACGAGGGGCTCGCCCTGTACGCCGCCGCGGAGGACGCCGGAGCGCTCGGGCTGCCGTTGCTGGAGGTCGGGACGTACTGCGGGCGTTCGACGATCCTGCTGGCCGACGCCGCCCGTGCGGCGGGGCTCGTCGCGGTGACCGTCGACCATCACCGCGGCAGCGAGGAGCAGCAGCCGGGCTGGGAGTACCACGACGCCTCGCTCGTGGACGGCGAGGTGGGCCGGATGGACACCCTGCCGGTCTTCCGCCGGACCCTGCACCGGGCCGGGCTGGAGGAGCACGTGGTGGCGATGGTGGGCCGGTCGCCGCAGGTGGCGGCGTTGTGGGGGGCTCCGCTGGGGCTGGTGTTCATCGACGGCGGGCACACGGACGAGCATGCGAACGCGGACTACGAGGGCTGGGCCCCGCACGTCGCGCCGGGTGGCCTGCTGGTGATCCACGACGTCTTCCCGGATCCGGCGGACGGCGGCCAGGCCCCGTACCGCGTGTACCGCAGGGCGCTCGAGTCCGGGGCGTTCACGGAGGTCTCGGTGACGCGCTCGCTGCGCGTACTGCGGCGTACAGGTCTCGGGATCTGAGCGGCGGCGCTAGCATCGCCCGCGTGTCCATAGGCAGCGTTCCCTCGGTGACCCGGCGTCTCGTCGCGGGGCTGGCAGTGGTGTTCCTGGCCGGCGGGGCGGCGGGCTGCGGCGGTGGCGGCGGTGCCGGCGCCGATGCGCGGCCCCCGGGGGCCGCGTCGGCGCCCGCGCGTCCGGCGCCCGCGACCTCGGCGGCGTCCACCACTGCCCCGGCCCCGGCCCCGCCGACGCCCTCGCCGTCCGTCCAGCCGTCGTCCGCCGCGCCACAGGCGGCGAAGGACGGTCCGCTGCGGGGGAAGGTCGTGGTGGTCGACCCCGGTCACAACATCCACAACGCGGAGCACTCCGCCGAGATCAACCGTCAGGTCGACGTGGGCAACGGCCGCAAGGAGTGCGACACGACCGGCACGGAGACCAACGCCGGTTACGCGGAGGCCACCTTCAGCCTGGACGTGGCGCACCGGTTGCGGGACATCCTGCTCTCGCGGGGCGCATCGGTGACGCTGACGCACGACGGCGACAGGCCGTACGGGCCGTGCGTGACGGAGCGGGCGGAGATCGGCAACAAGGCGCACGGTGATGCGGCCGTGTCGATCCATGCCGACGGGGCGGGGCCGGGCGACCGGGGTTTCCATGTGATCCTGCCCGCACTGGTGCAGGCCGGACGCGCCGACACGTCGCGGATCGTGGGGCCCTCGAAGGAGCTGGGGGCGCGGATCGCGGGGAACTTCGTGCGGACGACGGGCAGTGCGCCGTCCAACTACATCGGCAAGGGCACGGGCCTGGACACGCGCAGTGACCTCGGGGGCCTCAACCTCTCGGTGATTCCGAAGGTCTTCATCGAATGCGGCAACATGCGCGACGCCCAGGACGCGGCCCTGCTGACCGATGCCGACTGGCGCCAGAAGGCGGCGCAGGGCATCGCGGACGGCATTACGGACTTCCTGCACGGGTAGGGACCGGCAGGCACGAGCGGTGAGGCCATGCGCGTGTCACGAGGGTGATACGAAGCGGACGCCCGGACGGCCCGGCGGTGGCGCTCCCCGTACGATGGGTGGCCGCCACCCCCGCGCCCGCGCGCGCTTTGGCATCCCGCGTACCGGCGACAGCGACGATTACTGACAGCACTGACATAAGGATCCCAGGTGAACATCCGCTCCCTCACTCGAGGCGACGGCGGGGTGATCGGAGCAGCGGTGTTGCTGTTCATCGCCTCGTTCCTCGAATTCCACTCCTACGACTGTCACGGCGCGAGCGACTGCCCGACCGGCCCCAACGGCTGGAAGTCCCAGCTCTTCCCGGTCCTGCCGTCGATCTTCCTCGCCGGAATCATCGCCGCCGCCCTGATCGTCGCCGCGCGCTTCCAGCCCGAGGGACGCAAGCTCGTGGGTCTGAGCCTGGACCAGTGGGGCACGGCGCTGGCCGTGTTCGCCGCGTGGTCCTCGCTGTGGACCATCCTGGGCGGCCCGGAGGGCGTGTCCGGCCCCCTGATCAAGATCGAGCTCTCGCCCGGTGTCGGCCAGATCCTGGCGCTCATCGCCAACCTGCTGCTGGCGGCGGTGGCGGTGCTCACCCCGCGCACCCCGGCCCTGAAGGCGCCGCTGATGGGCACCCCGCAGCCGACGCCGGCGCCGTACGGCGCGCCGGGCGCGCCCGCGGGCTACGGCTACCCGGGCCAGGGCGGGATGCCGGGTGCCGGTGCCCCGTCGCCGTACGGTGCCCCGGACCAGACGCAGCCGTACGGTGGCGCGCAGCCGGGCCCGCAGGCCCAGCCGGGTCAGCCGGTGCAGCAGCAGCCGCAGCAGGCCCAGGCCCAGGCGCCGCAGCCGGCGGCGGGCGGGGGCGAGCCGTTCGCCCCGTTCTGGTTCGCGGTGCCGGTGGGGCGTCCGCTGTTCGCGGAGGACGGTTCGCCGACGCAGGTCTCCGAGCTGGTGCCGGGCACCTGGTACCTGGCGGTGGACCAGCGCGGTCAGGCGCTGGTGGCCCAGACGCAGGACGGCCGTCGCGGCCTGCTGCAGGACACCTCGGGCATCCAGCGCGGCTGACGCACCGCATGTGACCGATACGGCCCGCCGGGTTCTTCCCGGCGGGCCGCCGTCTTGTCCGGGGCGGGTCGCGCCCGTACAGTCACCTGACGCCCGGTCAGTCCCGGTACGGGAGGTGGCGGCATGCGGCTCGGTCTCGCTCTCGGCTACTGGGGCCGGCGGCCCGCGCCCCGCCAGCTGGAGCTCGCCCTGCACGCCGAACGGCTCGGCTACCACTCGGTGTGGACCGCGGAGTCCTGGGGGTCGGACGCCTTCACCCCGCTGACCTGGATCGCCGCCCACACCCGGCGGATCCGTCTGGGCACGGCCGTGGCCCAGATGGCGGCCCGCTCACCGGCCGCGACGGCCATGCACGCGCTGACCCTGGACCACCTCTCGGGCGGCCGCCTCCTGCTGGGGCTGGGCCTGTCGGGGCCGCAGGTGGTGGAGGGCTGGTACGGGCGGCCGTTCCCGGACAGCCCGCTGACCGCGACCCGGGAGTACGTGGACGTGGTCCGGCAGGTGCTGCGCCGCGAGGTCCCCGTGGCGCTCGACGGGCGCTACCACCCGCTGCCGTACCGCGGGCCGGGCGCCACCGGGCTGGGCCGCTCACTGAAGTCGATGACCCACCCGCTGCGCACGGGCCTGCCGGTGCTGCTGGGAGCCGAGGGGCCGCGCAACGTGGCGCAGACCGTCCGCATCGCCGACGGCTGGCTGCCGCTGTACTGGTCGCCGACGCGCACCGACCTGTACACCGAAGCGCTGGCGAACCGGCCCGAGGGTTTCGTGGTGGCACCGATGGCCCAGGTGCACCTGTGCGCGGACGTGGCCGAGGGGCTGCGGCCGGTGAAGCGGATGCTGGCGCTGTACGTGGGGGGCATGGGGCACGCGGCCCGTAATTTCCATGCGGACCTGATGGGCCGGATGGGGTACGAGAAGGAGGCGCGGCGCGTGCAGCAGCTGTTCCTCTCCGGGCGGCGGGAGGAGGCGGCCGAGGCGGTGCCCGACGCCTTCGCCGACGAGATCTCGCTGGTCGGCCCGCGCGAGCGGATCGCCGAACGGCTGCAGACATGGCGCGCCGGCCCGGTGACCGACCTGCTGGTGACGGCGCGGGACGAGCAGACCTTGACGGTGCTGGCCGAGCTGAACGGCTAGGTGCGCCCCGTAGGCGCGGGGCGGTGCCGATTTGGCGGCGCGGCACCCACCTGCGGGCACGTTGTGGCTTGTCGCGCAGTTCCCCGCGCCCCTGACGGGGCGCCGTGGTGGCGCGGACCGTGCAGCGCCCGTCAGGGGCGCGGGACGGTGTCGATCTGCGGCTGCGCCGCGTGGGCGCGATCGGCCACCGACGGCCCGCAGGCGCGGCGGCAGCCGCAAATCGGCGCTGCCCCGCGCCCCTACGGGGCGCCGTGGTGGCGCCTGACGAAGATGCGCCGGGCGCGGCTCAGTCGCCGGGCGAGGCCGGCTTGCCGGCCTGGTGCAGCCAGGTGGCGAAGACCTGGTCGGCCTCCTTCTTGCCCGCCGTGCTCTCGACGAGGTGGACGAAGGCGTCGGTGCCGGCGTTGGAGTAGCGGTACAGCTGCGTCCAGCGCTGCAGGACGGCGAAGAACGCGCGGTCCCCGAGCCGCTCGCGCAGCTTGTGCAGGACCATCGCGCCGCGCCCGTAGACCGGTGGGTCGGAGACGGTGCGGGCGGTGGGGGCGTCGGGCGGGAAGGCCCAGATGCCCTGGCTCTGGGGGTCCTTGCCGCTGTAGTAGTCGGCGAAGATCTGCCGGGCGGTGCGGCCGCCGTGCTGCTCCTCCCACAGCCACTCGGCGTAGGTGGCGAAGCCCTCGTTGAGCCACATGTCGCGCCAGGTGCGGGGCGTGACGGAGTTGCCGAACCACTGGTGGGCCACCTCGTGCACGACGGTCCGGTCCTCGGGGGCGGCGTGGAAGTACGGTTTGGGCTGGGTCTCCAGCGCGTAGCCGACCTCGGGGTTGTTGTCGACGACCGCACCGGTGGAGGAGAAGGGGTACGGGCCGAACAGGCGGCTGCCCCAGTCGAGGACCTGCGGCAGCAGGGCGGCGGTGCGCGCCGCGGCGTCGGCCTGCCCGGGGGCGGCCGCGACGTACACGGGCAGGCCGTGCGGGGTCCTGGCGGTGGTGACGGAGAACCGGCCCACGGCGACGGTGGCCAGGTAGCTCGCCATCTGCTGCCCGGTGTGCCAGGTGAAGGCGGTGCGGCCGCCGGGCCCGCGCTCGGTGGACGTCAGCTCGCCGTTGGCGACGGCCGTGAAGCCCTCGGGCACGGTGACGGTGATGTCGTAGGTGGCCTTGTCGGAGGGGTGGTGGTTGCCGGGGAACCAGGCCGTCGAGCCGGCCGGCTCGCCCAGGCCCACCGCGGCGCCGTCGGTGGCGATCCAGCCCTCGGTGGAGCCGTCCGGGTCGGTGATCTGCTGCGGCTTCCCCTCGTAGACGACGACCGTCCGGAAGCCGGCGTGCTTCTTCAGCGGCTTGGCCGGGAAGACCGTCAGCTCGCCGCCCTTGCGCGTCGTACGGGCGTCCTCGCCGCCGACCCGCACGCTGCGGACGGTCAGGCCCTTCAGGTCGAGGTTGAAGGAGGCGAGGTCCTCGCGGGGGTCGGCGGTGATGACGGCGGTGCCGCGCAGCCGGCCCGTGGCGGGGTCGTAGTCGAGGGTCAGGCCGTAGTGGCCGACGTCGTAGCCGCCGTTGCCCAGGTCCGGGAAGAGCGGGTCGCCCACGCCGGCCGCGCCCGCCCGGGGACCCGCGGGGCCGCCGCCGGTGCCGCCGCACGCGGTGGCGAGCAGCAGCACCAGGACGGCGGACAGCGCACGGCGGCGCGGGAACGGCCTCGCTCTCATGGGCCGATCACATCAGAAGGCGGTCCGCTCCAGCCAGTGGTCCAGCACGGCGCGGTCGCCGATGATCTCCACCCGGTCGGTGTCGGCGGGCAGCCGGCGGTAGAAGACGCCCAGAAGGTCGGTCATGGGGCCGCGCACGGCGACGGCCGCCTTCTCGTGGGACCGCCGCCACTGCACCTCCTCGCCCGTGGCGTCGATGAGCCACTCGGCCTGCAGCTCGGCCGGGGTGTCCGTGGCGTGCAGGTGGAGGGTGCGGCCGGGGCCGGTGAGCTCCCCGAGGGCCGCCTTCCAGGCTTTGGCCATGGGTGAGGTGATGGCGTCCAGCCACTCGTCGAGGCAGTCGGCGGCGATGTCGGGGGCGACGGTGAACTCGGCGGCGACGGTGGCGGCGACGTCGGCCCGGTGCATCACCGTCTCGTGCGTCATGCGGCGGGCCCAGAAGCGGGACTTCTGCTCCGGGCCGAAGGTCCACACGTCGGCGTCCGGACCGGCCTCGCGCAGGGCCTCGACGACCATCTCGGCGCCCTCGGCCAGGTGGCGGTCGAGGGAGTCGGCGTCGAACTTCTCGGCGCCCTCGATGCCGGAGATGTCGCCCTTGGGCAGGACGAACTCGGTCACCCGGTCGCGCACCCGCTCGGCGACGCCCCGGTGCGCGCTGCTGACGTGCAGCACGAGCTGGGCGAGGGTCCAGTCGGGGCAGGTGGGGACGGTGGCGGAGAGGTCGGCGCCGCGCAGCAGCTCGCGCATCTGCGCGGTCTGCTCCAGGACCTCGGCACAGTAACGCTCATGGCTGAAGAGTGTCATGGCGCCACTGTAGGGCCGGGGTACGACAATCCCCCGGTGGGGCTGGATCGTTGACCGCAGGAGCGGAACCGGAGGTTACGATTCCATGCCGCAGGGGCACTCCGGCTCCAGACCCGCCGGCAGCCGTTCGCCGCCGAAGACCGCCGTCGTCGCCTCGTCGCCGCCGAGCGCCGCCACGGCCAGCAGCAGCGAACCGGCCGTCCAGGTGGTCAGCTCCTCCGGCCAGACGGCCTCGTCCTCGAAGACGTAACCGGTCCAGTACATGCCGTCCTCGGCCCGCAGGTGGCCGATCCAGCGCAGGATGTCCACGGCCCGGTCGGACTCCCCCATCGCCCACAGGGCCAGCGCCAGCTCGCAGCTCTCGCCGCCGGTCACCCAGGGGTTGGGCACCACGCAGCGCACGCCGAGGCCCGGCACCACGAAGTCGTCCCAGCGCTCCTCGATGCGCTCCTTGGCGGCCACACCGGTCACGGCGCCGCCGAGCACGGGGTAGTACCAGTCCATGGAGTAGTGGCTCTTGTCCAGGAACCGCTCCGGGTGATGGCGTATCGCGTGCCCCAGCAGCCCCAGGGCCAGCTCCCAGTCCGGCTGCGGCTCCTCGCGGTGCTCGGCGACGGCCAGCGCGCAGCGCAGCGCGTGGTGGATGGAGGAGCTGCCGGTCAGCAGCGCCTCGCTGCGCCGGCTGCCGTCCTCCTCGGCCTTCCACCCGATCTGACCGCCGGGCTGCTGGAAGGTCAGGACGTACTCGACGGCCGCGTAGACGGTGGGCCACATGCCGTCGAGGAAGGCGTCGTCGCCGGTGGACAGGTAGTGGTGCCAGACGCCCACCGCGACGTAGGCGACGAAGTTCGTCTCCTTGGCGCGATCGGTGGGCTCGTCGGCGGCGCCGTCGGCGTACGCGGCGTACCAGGAGCCGTCCGGGTTCTGGTGCCGGGCGAGCCAGTGGTAGGCGGCCCGGGCCCGCTCGTGCTCGCCGGCCGCGTCCAGGGCCATGGCGGCCTCGACGTGGTCCCACGGGTCGAGGTGGTGGCCCCGGAACCACGGGATGGCCCCGTCGGCGCGCTGCACGGCGGCGATGCCGGCGGCGGTGCGGGCCGCCTCCTCGGCGGTGAGCACGCCGGGCAGGGCGAGGTGTTCGATGCGGCCGGCGCCGGTCATTCGGCGGCCGCCGGCAGGTGGGGCTTGGTGGCGTAGGCGACGAAGCTCTTGCCGATGACGGGGTTGAGCAGCTGCTCGGCGACGCGGGTGGCCGCGGGCTTCTTCATGATGTCCCAGACCAGCAGCTTGTGGTACGCGCGCACCGGCAGCGCCTTGTCGTTGTCCACGCCGAAGGCGCACTTCAGCCACCAGTACGGGCTGTGCAGGCCGTGGGCGTGGTGGGTGCCGTACGGCTTGAGCCCGGCCTCCGCCATCTTGCCGAGCAGCTCGTCGGCCTTGTAGATGCGGATGTGCCCGCCCTCGACCTCGTGGTACGCGTCGCTGAGCGCCCAGCAGATCTTCTCCGGCCCGTAGCGGGGCACCGTGATGGCTATCCGGCCGCCGGGCCTGAGGACGCGCACCATCTCGGCGAGCACACCCTTGTCGTCCGGGATGTGCTCCATCACCTCGGAGATGATGACGACGTCGAAGCTGGCGTCGGGGAAGGGCAGCGCGAGGGCGTCGCCCTCCATGGCGGTGGCCGTGGCCCCGGCGGGGGCCTCGCCGGCCTCCTTCATGGCGGCGAACCACTTGGCGACCTCGCGGATCTCCTCGCCGTTGCGGTCGAGGGCCACGACGTGCGCACCGCGCCGGTAGCACTCGAAGGCGTGCCGGCCGGCGCCGCAGCCCAGGTCGAGCACGCGGTCGCCGGCGGCGAGCGGGAAGCGGGAGAAGTCAACGGTCAGCAAGGCACTGCGCTTTCGCTCGTGGTGGTTTGTAGGCAGGCGTCCCGCTGGGGGCCCCTCCCAGCGGTAGCTGGGGGAGGGACGGGTGGGCACAAACCCACCCACGGTCCGCACGCGGGGGACGGCATCAGGCACCCCGGCCGGCGGACGCCGGCGCCATGGCGTTGCGATAGTGCTCCACCGTCCCGATCGCCGCCTGGCGCCACGTGAACTTCGCCAGCACCCGCTCCCGCCCCGCGGCCCCCAGCCGCCGCCGCAGCTCCGCATCGCCCAACATGCGGCTCAGCCCGGCGGCCAGCGCCTGCGCATCGCCCGGCGGTACCGCCAGGCACGTCTCGCCGTCGGGGCCGGCGACCTCGGGTATGGCCCCGCCCGTCGTGGCCACGAGCGGCGTGCCGGTGGCCATGGCCTCCGCGGCCGGCAGGGAGAAGCCCTCGTAGAGGGAGGGGACGCAGGCGACCTGCGCCGAGCGGACCAGGTCGACGAGCTCCGCGTCGCTGATGCCCTTGACGAATTCGATGGCGCCGTCGAGCCCGTGGCGCCGTACGGCCGCTGCCACCGGGCCCTTCTCGGGGCGCTTGCCGACGACGACGAGGTGGGCGTCGGGGTGTTCGCGGCGCACCTCGGCGAGGGCCTCGACGAGGTGGACGAGTCCCTTGAGGGGGACGTCGGCGCTGGAGGTGGTGACGATGCGACCGGGTACCTCCGCGACCGACGGGTCCGGGGAGAACAGCCCGGTGTCGGCGCCGATGTGCACGACGTGGACGCGCTCGGGGCGGACGCCGAGGTGGTCGACGATCTCCTGGCGGGAGGAGCCGGAGACGGTGAGCACGGACGGCAGCCGCCGGGCGACACGTTTCTGCATCTGCGTGAAGCCGTACCAGCGGCGCACCGAGGCGCGGCGCTTGCGGTTCGGTGCGGCGTCCAGCTCCAGCTGCCGGTCGACGGTGATGGGGTGGTGGACGGTGGTGACCAGCGGGGCGCCGAGCACGCCGGGGCCGCCCAGGAGCCCGTAGCCCAGGGTCTGGTTGTCGTGGATGACGTCGAACTCGCCGCGGCGGGCGGCGAGGTGGCGGCGGGCGCGCAGGGAGAAGGTCAGGGGCTCGGGGAAGCGCCCGGCCCACATGTGCCCGACCTCCAGCAGGTCGATCCAGTCGCGGTACTCCTCCCGCTTCGGCGTGCGGAAGGGGTCGGGCTGCCGGTACAGGTCGAGGCTGGGCAGTTCGGTGAGGGGGACGCCCTCGTCGAGGACGGGGTAGGGCTGGGCGCCGATGACCTCGACCGAGTGGCCCAGGCGGGCGAGCTCGCGGGAGAGGTGGCGTACGTAGACGCCCTGGCCGCCGCAGAAGGGGTTGCCCTTGTAGGTGAGCAGCGCGATGCGCAGGGGCCGGTCGCCGGCGGGGCCGGCCCCGCCCCCGTCGAGGAGGTTGCTGCCAACTCGTGTGACCGATGCCTCTGTGGCCTCAGCGGTCACTCCGGCCTCCTTCTCGCTGGCTGTTCCGCCGGAGCGTAACGGGTCGCGCTAATCTAGAACAAGTTTCAGACTGGGTCGTCGGAAGCTTGAATCTACCGGGATGTCAGAGGACCGAAAGAGCGGCGCCGGGTGATTCGCGCCACGGCCCGGGCCCTGCCATGCTGTGCCGTCCGGGCCGCACCGACACCGCTGGATGGAGTGTCACAAGACACCATGGAACGGGACACATGACGACGGAATCAAAGCCGGCACGGCCGGCCGGGACCCCCGCGCCGTCCCCCGCCGCCGCGGCCCCGGGCACCACCGGCCCGTCCCTGACCGCCCGCCAGGAGGCCCGGCGCGACCGGATCCTCCGCGCCACCACCCGCCTGGCCGCCCGCGGCGGCTTCGAGGCGGTACAGATGCGCGAGGTCGCCGAGGACGCCGGCGTCGCCCTCGGCACGCTCTACCGCTACTTCCCCTCAAAGATCCACCTCCTGGTCGCGGTGATGCACGACCAGCTGGACCAGCTGCAGGCGACCCTGCGCAAGCGCCCGCCGACCGGCGCCGACCCCGCCGAGCGGGTCGCCGGCACCCTGCTGCGGGCCTTCCGCGCCATGCAGCGCGACCCCCACCTGGCCGAGGCCATGGTGCGCGCCCTGACCTTCGCCGACCGCTCGGTCAGCGCCGAGGTCGACACCGTCTCCCGGCTCACCACCGCGATCGTCCTGGACGCCATGGGTCTGACCGGCCCGCCCACCTCCGAGCAGCTCTCGGCCGTCCGCGTCATCGAGCACACCTGGCACTCCGCGCTGATCACCTGGCTGTCGGGACGGGCCTCCATCGCCCAGGTCAAGATCGACCTGGCCACGGCCTGCCGCCTCATCGGCCCCGCCGCCCCCGCCACCCGCTAGACCGCACCACGGTGGGGGCACGGCTCTCGCGCCCGGGGCGGACCCGGACCGCGCCCCGCGCCCTTACGCCCCCCGGGTAGCGGGTAACTGCACCCGGAACAGCGACTCCGCCGGTATGAATTTATCGACGGGTGGCCCCAAGTGGTTCGCTACACGGAGCGGGAGAGGCGAAACGTGACACGCGTTCTGCTCGTACACGACACCTATCTGCTGCGCACGGCCCTGGCGGCCTGGCTCGGCAGAGAGCCGGACCTCGAGGTCTCCTCGGCGTCCTGGCGCGGGGCCCTCGCCACCTCCCGCGCCCTGCTGCCGGAGGTGTGCGTGGTCGACATGGACAGCCCCGACACGGACGCGGCGGGCACGCCCCCCAGAGGCGGGGGGTGGTGCGAGGGCCGGGAGGACCCCCGGGGCAACGGGGGAGATGCGGGGCGGCCCGGGGGCGCCCTGCTCGCCCTGGTGAGCGCCGGGCGGCCGGGACCGCTGCGCCGGGCCTACGAGTTGGGGGCCTTGGGATACCTGAGCAAAAACGCTTCACCCGACAGACTCGTCGACGCCATACGCCGCGTCGCCAAAGGCGAGCGCTACATCGACGAGACGCTCGGCTTCAACTTCCTTCAGGCCGCCGAGATCCCCCTCACCCGCCGCGAACTGAGCGTGCTGTCACTGGCCGCCGAGGGCGCCTCCGTCGGCGAGATCGCCCGCAGCCTGCACCTGTCGAACGGAACCGTGCGCAACTACATGGCCGCCATCACCCGCAAGACCGGGGCCCGCAACCGCGTCGACGCCATCCGCATCTCCCGCTGCGCCGGCTGGGTGTGAGCCCCCGCCCGCCCCCACCAGGTCCCGGTACAGCGCCGAACGCGCCAGCAGCTCCTCGTGCGTACCGCTCACCGTGCCGGGACCGTCCATCACCAGCACCTTCTCCGCGCGGCGGGCGGAGCCCGCACGGTGCGCGACGACCACCACGCTGCCGCCGGGGCGCGCCGCGAAGGCGCGCTCCACGCGCTCCTCGGCCGCGGGGTCCAGGTGGCAGGTCGCCTCGTCCAGCAGCGCCACGGGGGCCGGCGAGAGGTACGCGCGCACCAGCGCGACCAGTTGCCGCTCCCCCGCCGACAGCTCCCCCGGCACCACGGGGGCGTCCAGCCCGCCCAGCCGGCGCACCAGCGCCTCCGCCCCGATCGCCCGGACCGCGGCGGTGACCTCCGCCTGCGGCACCGCGTCCTCGCGCAGGTAGCGGAAGTTGGCGCCGAGGGTGCCGGAGAAGACGTACGCCTCCTGCGGGATCAGCACCCGGCGCGCGGGCGCTCCCGCACTGCCGGCGGGCACGCCCGCCACCCGCACCTCGCCCGACCACGGCTGCAACAGGCCCGCCAGCAGCCCCGCCAGCGTGGACTTCCCGGCCCCGCTGGGACCGACCACCACCAGCCGGCCGCCGGCCGGCAGCGTCAGGTCCACCTCCCGCAGGACGGGATCGGCGTGCGCGCCGTAGCCGAAGGTCACCCCGCGCAGCTCCAGGGCGGGTGCCGACGGACTCGGGGGGACGGGCCGCCCCTGCTCGGGTCCCGGCGGCGCGGCGGCCAGCCGGCGCAACACCACCAGGAACCGTGAACCACTCGTGCCCAGGCCGTGCACCAGGCCCTGCAGAGCCGGCAGCAGGGACTGCGTCAGATACGTCAGCGCGCCGACCAGGGCGCCCGGCGAGACGCCGTGACCCAGCAGCCAGGGGGCGGCGGCCAGCAGCGGTACGACGGGCAGGCGCCCCGCGACGGCCAACGCCCCGGCGCGCGCCAGCGACCAGCGCGCCAGGGCGTCCGCCGTGCGCCGCCCCTGCTCGATGCGGGCGCCCGCGCCCTCGCGCACGACCTGCTCCGCGCCGGCGGCGGCGACGTCCCGCAGCCCGGCCGCCAGCAGGCCGAGCTCCTTGGCCAGCGCCTCGTCGGCGGCCAGGTACGCCTCCTGGCGGCGGGCGAGCGGGCGCAGCGTCGCCACGAACAGGGCCAGCCCCAGCAGCAGTGGCGGTACGACGACCGCCAGCAGCACCGGCGCCAGCAGGAACAGACCCGCCAGGGCCCCGGCCGCGGTGAAGACGAACGACCGCGTCACCATCAGCAGACCCGCGAAGGTGTCCCGGGCGATCTCCACCTGGTGCGTCAGACGGGAGACGGCACCGCCGTCACCGTCGACCAGGGCGCGCGTGACGACGCGGCGCACGAGGGTGTCGCGCAGCGGCTCGACGAGGGCGGCGATGCCGCGGTACGTACGGGCGGTCCCGAAGGCGCCGACGACGACGGCGAGCGCGGCGACGGCGAGCCAGGCGAGGCCCGTGCGGGGCGCTCCCGCGAGGAACCCGGCATCCAGGGCCCTGGCCAGGGCGTAGCCGGTGGCGAAGGTGTGCAGGGCCTCGACGGCCGACCAGGCGGCGAGGGCCGCGAGGGGGCGGCGGTGCCGTGCGATGTACCGGAGTGCTGCCACTGCTGTGTCCTCTCCCCGACCCCGCCCTTCCACCGTTCCCGAAGGGGCTCCGCCCCCTCGCACCCCCGCCCCCGGCCTACGGCCGGGGGGGAGGAGGTTCACGGGGGCTCCGCCCCCGCACCCCCACCGGGGGCTCCGCCCCCTGGACCCCCACGGGGCAGCGCCCCGGGCCTGGTCGCCGGGGGCTGTACCCCGGGCCTGGTCGCCGGGGCTGCGGCCCCTGGGCCCCGCCGGGCCGCGTCCCGGGCCCGGTTGCCGGGAGCCGCGGACCCTGGGCCCCACCGGGCAGCGCCCCCTCACCCACCGAAAACCGCTCGGTACTCGTGCTCGCGCCGCCACAATTCCTCGTGCGTGCCCACGGCGCGGACGCGCCCGTCGTCCAGCCAGGCCACGCGGTCGGCGCGGGCCGCCGTCGCGCTGCGGTGGGCTATCACCAGGCGGGTGGGCGCCGCCACCGTTCCGTCCAGCAGTGCGGCGCCCACGCGGCGTTCCGTCACCGAGTCCAGGCTCGACGTCGCGTCGTCCAGGACGAGTACCCGGCCCGCGTGGGCGAAGGCCCGGGCCAGGCCGAGGCGTTGGGCCTCGCCCCCGGACAGCGGCGCCCGGTCGCACCGCGTCGCGTACCCCGCCGGCAGTCGCCGGACGAAGTCGTCCGCGCAGGCGGCCCGCGCGGCCGCGACGACCTCCTCCGGCGGGGGCGCGTACGCCCCGAGGGCGATCGTGTCGCCGATCGTCTCCCCCAGCAGCGCCGGGCGCTCGAACGCGTACCCCACCGCGCGCCGCAGTTCGTCGTGGGCGAGTTCGCGCAGCGGGATGCCGTCCAGGGTGACGTCCCCGGTCGTGGGGTCGGTCAGGCGGCCGGCCACCGCCGCCAGCAGGGACTTGCCGGTGCCCGATCGTCCGACGACGGCGGTGGTCGTGCCGCCGGGCACGTCCAGGTCGATGTCCTGCAGCACCCGGCGTCCGCCGCGTTCGACGCTCACGCCGCGCAGGCGCAGCGTGCCGTCGCCGTCGCGGCGGCAGCGCCGCGTGCCGTAGGCGAGGGGTTCGAGGGAGCGCACCTCGGCGATGCGTGCGGCCGCGGTGCGGCTGTGGACGAGGGTGTTGACGCGGCCCACCAGCGCGCCCACTCCCGTGGCGAGCGCCGCGTACCGCGCCGCGGCGAGCACGTCGCCGACGCTGAGTGCCTCTTGCGCGAGTCGGAGTCCGGCGACGGCGAGGACGGCGATCTGCAGCAGGGGGACGAGGACACCGGCCTGCGCGGTGGAGCGGCCCTGTACGCGCCACATGCGGTGGCCGTGCCGGGAGAGGCCGGCGAGCGGTTCGAGGATGCGGTCGCGTTCGCGGGCGGCGGTGCCGGCGGCGGCGATGGTCCGTACGCCGCCGGCGGCCTCCATGAGCCGGCCGGCGAGTTCGCCCTGGTCGCGCTGGTAGCCGGTGAGGGTGTCGGCGGAGGCGCGGGCGAAGGCGCGCAGCAGCAGCGCCAGGAGGGGGGCGCCGGCGAGGAAGACCAGGGCGAGGCGGTAGTCGATGAGGCCGAGCGCCACGATGCCGCCGAGCGGCCCGGCGACGGCGGGGAGGGTGCCGGCGAGGGAGGCGGGTGCGGCGCCGGCGTGGGCGGCGTTGCCGACGAGGCGGGTGACGAGGTCGCCGGCGGGGATGCGGGCGGTGGTGCGGGGGCCCGCGGCCAGGGCGTGGTCGAGGGCGTCGCGGCGCAGCCAGGCCGTGGTGCGCGAGGTGGTGGTGGCGGTGAGGAGGTCGCCGGCAGCGTCGAGGACGGCGCAGGCGGTGATGAGGGCGGCGCACAGCAGGACCCATCGCCCGGCGTCATGGCGCGCGGCGAGCAGCAGGTCGAGGGCGTGGCCGAGGGCGGCCGGCAGGAGCAGGGCCGCGCCGGTGCTCGCGGTGGTGGCCGCGGCGAGGGCGAGGGTGCGGCCGGCGCTGTGCCTCACGGCGGCGCGCAGGGTGGCCGTGCCGGCCATGCGGGTTCCTCCCGACAAGGGCGGGGTGGGCCCTCCTCGGGGGAGGGCCCACCAGGTGCGGTCACCCGCGAGCGTGGGTCACAGGCACAGGACGGTGCTGGCCGTGCTCCAGCACAGGAGCAGGCTCGCGTTGCTGCCGCCGCCGTGGCCGCCGTCGTGCGACAGCTCGTCGGACTCCAGGCTCTGCAGGTCGAGGAGTGCCATGGTTCTTCCTTTCGTGGGGACGGGATTGCTGTGTGGGTTACGACTCCACTGCGCCGCAGGCGCGGTGGGGCCGGCTCTGGGGCCCCGGAAGGGGCAGGAAGGGCAGCCCGGCGGTGGGTTCGCCGTGGGCGGCCGCGAGGGCGAGCAGGATGCCCGCGCCTCCGGTGGCGAGGTCCATGGACAGCCGCATCATCTGGTGCCCGGGGAAGGCGAGTTCGCCGCGGTAGGGCATCGCGTACCAGTCCATGGCGGCCACTTGGGCGGTGAGGTCCGCCTCCGTCGCGCCGGGCGCGGTGGTGCGGGCGAGGTGCCAGACCATGCCGGCGCGGCCCTGGAGGAGCCCGGGCTGGGCGTAGAAGCGGGAGCGGGCGGCGACAAGGATGCGGTCGCGGGCCTCGCGGAGGTCCTCGTCGGCGTCCGCGGGGCGGTGGGCGAGGAAGTCGTCGAGCACCGCGCCGATGCCGACGCTGCCGTCGCCGAGGTAGGGCATGGTGCGCCAGCCCTCGTCGACGTCGAGGGAGCCGATGGGGGTGCGCACGCAGGAGGCGAGGTCGGTGCGCAGGGCGGTGCCGGCGAGGTCGAGGAGGGCGGGGTCGCCGGTGCGCTCGTGCAGCCGCAGGAAGAGCAGGGCGGGGCCGGTGGCGCCGTGCAGGAGCCCGGCGCGGCGCCGCCCGGTGGCGGGTTCGGCGAGCTTGCGGGCGGCGGCGCGGGCCGCTTCGCGGGCGCAGGCGTGCAGGTGGGCGTCGTCGGTGGCGGTGGCGAGCTCGTCGAGGAGCAGGCCGACGCCGGCCAGGCCGCCGTGCAGGCCGGGGCCGAGTCGCTGCCACTGTTCGGCGAGGATCGCACCGGCGAGGTCGTGGGCGCGGGCGGTGTGGCCGAGGCGGTGCAGGGCGAGGGCGGCGCCGGCGATGCCGTCGTACAGGCCGAGGGGGGTGCCGGGCGGTACGGGGTCGGTGTGCCGCAGCAGCCATTGTTCGCCGGCCTCGTGGCGGCCGGCGCCGGCCGCGGCGAGGGCGTAGAGCACTCCGGAGGCGCCGTGGGCCAGGCCCAGGCCGCCGCCGTCGGCGAACTGGGCGATGTCGCCGGGGTAGAGGCGGTCGTCCCGGCCGGGTGTGGCGGAGGCGAGGACGGCCCGCACGAGGGAGTCGCGGGCGGCGGGCCACTGCTGCGGCTCGGGCAGGCCGGCGTAGCGGGGCCGGGGGCCGGGTGCGGGGCGGGTGGGCGGCGTGCCGGTGATCTCGGCGACGGCCTCGTCGAGGAATTCCCGTGGCACGGCGGGGAAGTGTGCGGCGATGGTGTCGGCGAGGTGGGCGGCCTTGCCGCGGTCGACGGTCAGCAGCGTGGTGATCGGCAGGAACAGTGCCAGGCGCAGGCAGGCCAGGGCGTAGCGGTCGACGGCGGTGCCGGTGCGGTCGGGCGGGGCGACGAAGCCGGGGTGGGCGACGACCTGGCGGCCGTGCTCGTCGGCCGGTGCCGCGGCCTCGAAGTCGATGAGGGTGACGCTCTGTTCGTCGGGGGCGACGAGGATGTTGAACATGTGCAGGTCGTTGAAGACCACGCCTCGCTCGTGCACGCGGGCGACGGCGTCCTCGACGGCCCGGTGGATGCGCAGGGCCCATGCGGTGTATGCGGCGAGGGCGGCCGGGTCGGTCTCGGGGGCGAGCAGGGGGTGGCGTTCGGCGAAGAAGGAGTTCAGGGGCCGGCCCTCGACGAAGTCCATGACGAGGAAGCGGTGGTCGCCGACGGTGAGCCAGTCGCGCAGGCCGGGGGCGACGCCGCTGCCGGCGAGGCTGCGCAGCGCGTCGCGTTCGCGCTCCAGGCGCATGACGGCGTCGGCGCCGTCGGCGGCAAGCCCGGCGTGCGGGCGGCCTTCCTTGAGGACGACCGCGCTGCCGTCGCGGGTGTCGGTGCCGCGGTAGACGCCTCCGCCGTTGGAGAAGTGCAGGGCCTTCTCGATGCGGTAGGGCAGGTCGGTGACGGTGGTGGCGTTGCGGGCGGCCAGGTGGGGTGCCAGGAAGGCGGGCAGGGTGACCCACTCGGGCGTCTGGAAGGCGGGGTTGCGCAGGTCGGGCACGAGGGTGCCGGTGGGGTCCTCGACGGCGGGCACGAGGGCGCCCTTGGCGTCGGTGCAGTAGCGGCGGGCGAAGGCGCCGTAGCGCACGTACAGCGGGCCCTCGTGCCAGCGCAGGTCGGTCAGGATGTACGGGCCGGGCAGGCCGCCGAGGATCTCGTGCAGTTCGGTGAGGACGGTGTGCAACTGCGTCTCGTCGGCCGGGTAGACGGTGACGAACTTCCCGCTGCCGTCGCGCGGTGCGTACTTGCTGTTGCGCAGGTGCAGCAGGTGGGGCGCGGGCACGAACTTGAACGGGATGCCGCGCGGCACGCAGTAGTCCCACACGGCGGCCGCGGTCTTCTCGGCGCCCTCGGCGGTGGTGGAGACGTGGATCTTCCAGCCCTGCGCGGGCTGCCCGGAGGTGTCGGCGGGCGTCAGGTGGAGCCAGTCGCCGCTGCGGGCGCTGCGCCAGCCGGCGGGCACGGGCCGGCGGGCGGTCTCGTACGGGGCCGTGCGGGCGGCCGGTGCGCCGCTCGCGTCGGGGACGTCGTAGAACTCGCGGTCGGCCAGGCAGTAGACCTCGTACCGCTTCTCCATCGGCCCCCCTCTGCTGCCTGCTGCGGACGGGAAGAGAGTTCCACCGCGGGAGGGGGCCGGGACAGTCACGCGTGTCATGAACATCCCGTGCAGAACGCACGCGTAAATATATGTCCGGACCAGGTCGAACACCCTGGGGCAGGCCCTCACTCGGGAGGGGGGAAGAGCACCTCCCCGGTGGCGCACAGGCGGATGGTCACGGCCTCGGCGGGGCAGTTCTCGGCGGCCTCCCACACCTCCGCGCGGGCGGCGGTCTCCTCCGTCACGGGGTGCGACTGCCGGACCGCGTCCAGCCGGAAGGCGCCGGGTGCGGCCGCCGCGCACTGCCCGGAGCCCACGCACAGGCTCCGGTCGACGCTCACCCGCCAGCGCGCGCCCTCGCTCACCGGCCGTCCCCGGCGCCGTGCTCGCGGGGCAGGTGGATGGTCTTCTGCTCCAGGTACTCCGTGTACCCCTCGGGCCCGAACTCCCGGCCGAGGCCGGAGTCCTTGTAGCCGCCGAAGGGCCCGGTCATGTCGAGGCTGAAGGTGTTCACGGAGTACGTGCCGGTGCGCACCCGGCGGGCGATGGCGATGCCGCGCTCGACGTCGCGGGTCCACACGCTGCCGGACAGGCCGTAGTCGGAGTCGTCGGCGATGCGCACCGCCTCCTCCTCGTCGTCGTAGGGCAGCAGGCACACGACCGGGCCGAAGATCTCCTCGCGGGCGACGCGCATGGCGTTGTCGACGTCGCCGAGGAGGGTGGGCTCCACGTACCAGCCGGTGGTGCGCCCGCCGGGGCGGCCGCCGCCGGCCAGGACGGTGGCACCCTCGCGGCGGGCGAGCGCGATGTACTCCAGCGAGCGGTCGCGCTGGCGCCGGGCGACCAGCGGGCCGACCTCGGTGGCGGGGTCGAGCGGGTCGCCGACGACGAGCGCGTCCGCCGCGGCCGCCAGGCGCTCGGCGACCTCGGCGTAGTGGGAGCGCGGGGCGAGCACCCGGGTCTGGGCGACGCACGCCTGGCCGTTGTTCATCCAGGCGGCGGGGACGATGCCGGCGACGGCGGCGTCGAGGTCGGCGTCGGGCAGCACGATCGCGGCGGACTTGCCGCCGAGTTCGAGGGTGACGCGGGTCAGGTGGCGGGCGGCGACCTCCATGACGCGCTTGCCGGCCGCGACAGAGCCGGTGAAGGAGACCTTGTCGACGCCGGGGTGGCCGACGAGGTACTCGCCCGTCCCCCGGCCGGCCGGCAGGATCGACAGCACCCCCTCGGGCAGGCCGGCGCCGGCGACGACGTCGGCGAGCACGTACGCGTCCAGCGGGGTCTCCGGCGCGGGCTTGAGCACCACCGAGCAGCCGGCCAGCAGGGCGGGCGCGAGCTTGGCGGCCGCCACGAACTGCGGCACGTTCCAGGGCGCGACGGCCGCCACGACGCCGACCGGCTCCCGGCGCACGAGCAGCGGCCCGAGGAGGCCGGCGCGGCGCTCCTCGTGCGGGAAGTCGCGGGCGGTGGTGATCGCCGCGTCCCAGACCATGACGGCGCCGAGGGCCTGGGCGAGGACGCTCCAGGAGTAGGGGGAGCCGTTCTGGGCGGAGATCAGCCGGGCGATCTCCTCGTGCCGGGCGGCGATGCCGTCCTTGATGCGGGTGACGACCTCGATGCGCTCGGCGAGCGGCAGCCCCGACCACACGCCGGAGTCGAAGGCCCGCCGGGCGGCGTCGACCGCCCGGTCCACGTCGGCGGGCGAGGCGTGGGGGACGCGGCCGATGACGGCCTCGGTGTGCGGCGAGCGGACCTCGATGACGGCCGCCCCCCGGCCGGGCGGGGCGGGGGCCGGGTCGGCGAGGGTGCCGCCGATGAAGAGCTGTCCGTGCTCGACGATGTCGGCCATCGCGGTCGCCTCCCGGAGCGTGTGTCCCATATTTCTGACGGAGCATCAGTTGTGCGTCTCTGTGCTGATAGCAGCTGCCGGGGGACGGGGCAATGGAGGTGCCGGGCAGCCGGGGCGCGGGCCGGGTCGGCAAAGGGGGCGAATATGTCGATATCAGTGCTCGGTAAGGGGCCGGATAGAGTGGTCGTCCCCTACCGGAAGCGCCGCCACCCGGCCGACTGAACAGACCGAGAGGCACCACCATGGCCCCCTCCCCCGCCGCCCGCGTGCGCCGCGCCGCCGCGACCCTGGCCACCGCCGCCGTCCTGAGCGCGCTGGCCGCCCCCGCGGCCCTGGCCGACGGCGGCTCCCCCGCCCCGGCGGCCGCCCCGGTGGCCCCCGGCCTCTTCGGCACCGGCGACCCCCAGTACGACGGCGTCTTCCGGCAGTCGCTCGCCCTGCTCGCCCAGCACGCCACCGGCGTGACCCCGGCCCCGCAGGCCGTGCGGTGGCTCGCCGGCCAGCAGTGCGCCGACGGCGGCTTCGCCGCGTACCGCGCCGACACCGGCCGGGCGTGCGACGCCAAGGCCGGCGAGTTCACCGACGCCACCGCCACCGCCGTCCAGGCCCTCGCCGCCACCGGCGGCAACGAGCAGGCCGTGGCCAAGGCCATGACCTGGCTCACCGCCCACCAGAACGAGGACGGCGGCTGGGGCATGGCCCCCGGCAACCCCACCGACGCCAACTCCACCTCCAGCGCGATCGGCGCGCTCGCCGCCGCCGGCAAGGACGTCGCCAAGGCGACGGCCAGGAGCGGCAGGAGCCCCTACGACGCACTGCTCGCCCTGCAGGCCGGCTGCGACAAGAACGAGGACGAGCGCGGCACCTTCGCGCCCAACGACCTCGCCTCCGCCGCGGCCGCCCTCGGCATGCTCGGCAAGGGCTACCTCGCCGGCACCCCCGCCAAGGACACCAAGGACGCCAAGCCGGCCGACAAGCCCCTCAAGCCCCTGGAGTGCGCCGACGGCGACACCTCCGCGCGGCCCCAGGACGCGCCGGCCGGCGCCGAGGCCGTCGCCGCGTACCTGGCGCGGAAGACGGAGGCCAACGGCGGCTACCTGAAGTCCGCCATGCCCGGCGCCCCCGAGGGCCCGGACCTGGGCACCACCGCCGACGCCACCCTCGCCCTGGCCGCCGGCGGCCACCGCGCGGCGGCCGGAAAGCCCCTGACGTGGCTGCAGTCCGCCGACGCCAAGGCCGCCGAGTGGGCCAAGGGCAACCCCGGCCGCCTCGCCAAGCTCGTCCTCGCCGCGCACGCCGCCGGCGCCGACCCGCGCGCCTTCGGCGGCACCGACCTGGTCACCGCCCTGAACGAGACCGGCCCCAAGCAGCAGCCCACCGGGTCGGCCTCCCCGGAGAAGAAGGACGAGAAGAAGAAGGACTCCGGCAAGGGCATGGGCGTCTGGTGGATCGTCGCCGTCTTCTTCCTCGCCAGCACCGGCGTCGGCTTCCTCATCAGCGGCCGCAGGAAGAAGAACCAGCCGTGACCGGGCGCAGCACCAAAGCCCTGGCCGCCGCGCTGCTCGCCGGCGTGCTCGCCGTGCTCGGCGCGGCGCCCGCCCACGCCGACGGCTACCGCTACTGGTCCTTCTGGCAGGCGGGCGGCACCCAATGGACGTACGCCACGCAGGGCCCGGCCACCGCCCGGCCCGCGGACGGCAGCGTCGTCGGCTTCCGCTTCGCCGTCAGCAAGGACTCCTCCGACGCCGCGAAGCCGCGCACCGCGCCCGCCTTCGGGCCGGTGTGCGACGCCACACCGGCGCGCGAGGGCAGCAAGCGCATCGCCGTCGTCCTCGACTTCGGCACGGCCGCCGACGCCGCGAACGCCGTGGAGCCCCCGGCGGCCCACAGCGCGTGCGCCCAGGTGAAGCAGGATGCGAGCGCCGCCGACGCGCTGGCGGCGGTCGCACCGCCGCTGCGCTACGACTCCAACGCCCTGCTGTGCGCCATCGCCGGCTACCCGAAGTCCGGCTGCGGCGAGAAGGTCGGCGAGCAGGCCACGGACGCGCCGAAGTCCACCGCGACGCCCGCCGCCGGGCAGCAGGACGACGACGGCGGCCCCTCCGCCGGCCTGATCGCGGGCATCGCCGCCGTGGTCGTCCTCGGCGGCGCCGCGGTCTGGCAGGCACGGCGGCGTCGCAACGGATGATGCGCGGACACGACCGCGCGTCCGCACTGCATCCGGGCGCGTGGTGGGTATGGGCACTGGGCCTGGCCACCGCGGCCTCCCGCACGACGAACCCGCTGCTGCTCGGCCTGCTCGTCGCCGTCGCCGGCTACGTCGTCGCCGTGCGGCGCACCGACGCCCCCTGGGCCCGCTCCTACGGGGCGTTCCTGCGGATCGGGCTCGCCGTCGTCGTCATCCGGCTCGTCTTCGCCGTCGTGCTCGGCTCGCCCATCCCCGGCACGCACACCGTCCTCACCCTGCCCGAGGCGCCCCTGCCGCACTGGGCGCGCGGGGTGCGCCTGGGCGGCCGGGTGACCGCCGAGGCCCTGCTCTTCGCCCTGTACGACGGGCTGAAACTGGCCACCCTGCTGGTCTGCGTGGGCGCCGCCAACGCCCTCGCCAGCCCGGCCCGGCTGCTCAAGTCCCTGCCGGGCGCGCTGTACGAGGCGGGCATGGCCGTGGTCGTCGCCATGACCTTCGCCCCCCACCTCGTCGCCGACGTCCGCCGGCTGCGGGCCGCCCGGCGGCTGCGCGGCCGGCCCGACCGCGGCCTGAAGGCCCTGCTGCAGGTCGGCCTGCCCGTGCTGGAGGGCGCGCTGGAGCGGTCCGTCGCCCTGGCCGCGGCGATGGACGCCCGCGGCTACGGGCGCACGGCACACGTGCCGCCCACGCTGCGGCGCACCACCACCGCCCTCACCCTCGGCGGCCTGCTCGCCGTCTGCGCCGGAACGTACGGCCTGCTGGCCGACGCGGGAGCGGCGTACGGGGTGCCGGTGCTGGTGACGGGCGTGCTGCTGGCCCTCGCGGGCCTGTGGCTCGGCGGACGCCGGACGCTGCGCACCCGCTACCGGCCGGACCGGTGGGGCGCGCGGGCCTGGCTCGTCGCGGCGTCGGGTGCGGCGGTGGCGGCACTGACGATCTGGGCGGCGGCGCGCGAACCGGCAACAGCCCTGCACCCGCCGGCGTTCCCGCTGACGGCCCCGACGCTGCCGCTGTGGCCGGCGGCGGGTCTGCTGCTGGGGCTGCTGCCGGCGTGGATCGCCCCGGCGACCCAGCCGGTTCGTGGGCAATCGTTCCGCAGGGCGATGGGGGCACCTCCCAGCGGTGGCTGGGGGAGGGTGGGCAAAAACCGGGCCACCGGGCCGCACCACCCCTCGCCCACCGGGCAGCACCGCCGCGACAAGGAGCCCACGCAGTGATCCGGTTCGAGAACGTCTCGGTCACCTACGCCGACGCGAGCCGCCCCGTCCTCGCCGGTGTCGACCTCACCGTCCCCGAAGGGGAGTTGTGCCTGCTCGTCGGCCCCTCCGGCGTCGGCAAGTCGACCCTCCTCGGTACGGTCAGCGGTCTCGTCCCGCACTTCAGCGGCGGCACCCTGCACGGCAGGGTGACCGTCGCGGGCCGTGACACCCGTACGCACCGTCCGCGCGATCTCGCCGACGTCGTCGGCACCGTGGGCCAGGATCCGCTGGCGCATTTCGTGACCGACACCGTCGAGGACGAGCTCGCCTACGGCATGGAGTCCCTCGGCGTCCCGCCGGCCACCATGCGCCGCCGGGTCGAGGAGACCTTGGACCTCCTCGGTCTGGCGGCCCTGCGGGACCGGCCGATCGCCGAGCTCTCCGGCGGGCAGCAGCAGCGTGTGGCGATCGGTTCGGTCCTGACCACGCACCCCGAGGTGCTGGTGCTGGACGAGCCGACGTCCGCCCTGGACCCGGCGGCGGCCGAGGAGGTCCTGGCCGTCCTGCAGCGCCTCGTCCACGACCTGGGCACCACCGTGCTGCTGGCCGAGCACCGGTTGGAGCGGGTCGTGCAGTACGCGGACCGCGTGATCCTGCTGCCGGGCCAGGGCCTGCCCGCGGTGGCCGGTACTCCGGCGGAGGTCATGGCGGTCTCGCCGGTCCGGCCCCCGGTGGTCGCGCTGGGCCGGCTCGCGGGCTGGTCGCCGGTGCCGTTGACGGTGCGCGACGCCCGCCGCCGGGCGGGCGGGCTGCGCGAGCGCCTGGCCCCGTACGCGCCCGCCGTGAGCGCACCGGAGGCGGCCGCGCCCGTGCCCCGCCCCCGCCGCCCGTGGCGGAGGAAGGCCCGGCCGTCCGGGGAGGCGGCGCCCGCCGCGCAGGTGACGGGCGTGGCCGTGCGCCGGGGCCGCGTGCCGGCCCTGCGCGAGGTGACGCTGTCGGTGGGCGCCGGGGAGACGGTGGCGCTGATGGGCCGCAACGGTGCCGGGAAGTCCACGCTGCTGCGCACGCTGGCCGGCCTGCACGAGCCGCAGCGCGGCACGGTGCGGGTCGGTGGTGCGGACCCGCGCCGGGTGGCCGCGCGCGAGGTGTTGCGGCACGTCGGTCTCGTACCGCAGGACCCGCGGGACCTGCTGTACGCGGACACGGTGGCCGCGGAGTGCGCGGCCGCCGATCAGGACGCGGGGGCGGCGCCGGGCACGTGCCGGGCCCTGGTCTCGGAGCTGCTGCCGGAGGTGGCCGACGAGGTGCATCCGCGCGATCTGTCGGAGGGGCAGCGGCTGGCGCTGGTGCTGGCGGTGGTGCTCACGGCCGGGCCGCCGCTGCTGCTCCTGGACGAGCCGACGCGCGGCCTGGACTACGCGGCGAAGGCTCGTCTGGTGGGGCATCTGCGCGGGCTGGCCGCGGCCGGTCACGCCATCGTGCTGGCCACGCACGACGTGGAGCTGGCCGCCGAGGTGGCGCACCGGGTGGTGGTCCTGGCGGAGGGCGAGGTGGTGGCCGACGGGCCGACGGCGCAGGTCGTGGTCTCCTCGCCGGCATTCGCCCCGCAGGTCGCGAAGATCCTGGCGCCCCAGCCGTGGCTGACGGTGGCGCAGGTGGAGAAGGCCCTGCAGGGGGAGGCGTCGTGACCCGTCCCGTCCGGCTCGGCCCCCGCTCGGTCGCCGCCCTGGTCCTGGTCACGGCCGTCGGTGTGGCCGCCTTCGGCTGGCCGCTGCTGGCCGCACCCGGTTCGGGGCTGGCGCATTCCGGGGATGCGCCCTGGCTGTTCGCCGGTCTGCTGCCGTTGCTGCTGGCCGTGGTGGTGGCGACGGTCGCCGACACCGGGCTGCAGGCGAAGGCGGTGGCGATGCTGGGGGTGCTGGCGGCGGCGGGTGCGGCGCTGCGGCCGCTGGGTGCGGGCACCGCGGGCATCGAGCCGATGTTCTTCCTGATGGTGCTCTCGGGCCGGGTGCTGGGGCCGGGCTTCGGGTTCGTGCTGGGTTCGGTGTCGATGTTCGCCTCGGCCCTGCTGACCGGCGGGGTGGGACCGTGGTTGCCGTTCCAGATGCTGGCCATGGGCTGGGTGACCATGGGTGCGGGGCTGCTGCCGGGGGCGCAGCGGTGGCGCGGCCGCCGGGAGACGGTGCTGCTGGCGGCGTACGGCGCGGTGGCGTCGGTGGCCTACGGCACGGTGATGAACCTCCAGGGCTGGCCGTACATCGGCTCGCTGGCCTCGGGGATCTCCTTCGTGCCGGGTGATCCGCTGCCGGACAACCTGGCCCGTTTCGCCGCCTACTGCCTGTCGACCTCCCTGGGCTGGGACCTGCCGCGGGCCGTGGTGACGGTGGTGGCCACGCTCACGGTGGGGCCGGCGGTGCTGCGGGCGCTGCGCCGGGCGACGCGGCGGGCGGCGTTCGATGCGCCGGTGGCGTTCGCCGAGGTCCCGCCGCGGGATCGCGTCACAGCCGCTGAATGATCGTGGCCGCGGCCTGTGCCCCGCCCGCGCACATGGTGACGAGGGCGAATTCGCCGTCGCGGCGTTCGAGTTCGTGCAGGGCGGTGGTGATCAGGCGGGCGCCGGTGGCGCCGACGGGGTGGCCGAGGGCGATGGCGCCGCCGTTGACGTTGACCTTGTCGAGGTCCTGGTCGAAGACCTGGGCCCAGGAGAGCACCACGGAGGCGAAGGCCTCGTTGATCTCGACGAGGTCGATGTCGCGCAGCGACATGCCGGCCCTGCCGAGCACGGCCCGGGTGGCGTCGACGGGGCCGTCGAGGTGGAAGTGCGGGTCGGCGCCGACGAGGGCCTGGGCGACGATGCGGGCGCGGGGGCGCAGCCGCAGGGCGCGGGCCATGCGCTTGGAGGCCCACATCAGGGCGGCGGCGCCGTCGGATATCTGCGAGGAGTTGCCGGCGGTGTGCACGGCGGTGGGCATGACGGGTTTGAGGCCGGCGAGGGCCTCCAGGGTGGTGTCGCGTAACCCCTCGTCGCGGTCGACCGAGCGCCACATGCCGCCTCCGGCGAGCTGTTCCTCCTCGGTGGTGGGCACCTGGACGGCGAAGGTCTCGCGCTTGAAGCGCTCCTCGGCCCAGGCGCGGGCGGCCCGCTGCTGGGAGAGCAGGCCGAGGGCGTCGACGCGTTCGCGGGTCAGGCCGCGCCGGCGGGCGATGCGTTCGGCGGCCTCGAACTGGTTGGGCAGATCGACGTTCCACTCGTCGGGGAAGGGCTTGCCCGGCCCGTGCTTGGAGCCGCTGCCGAGCGGCACGCGGGACATGGCCTCCACGCCGCAGGCGATGCCGACGTCGATGACCCCGGTCGCGATCATGTTGGCGACGAGGTGGTTGGCCTGCTGGGAGGAGGCGCACTGGGCGTCGACGGTGGTGGCCGCGGTCTCGTAGGGCAGGCCCATGGCGAGCCAGGCGGTGCGGGCGGGGTTCATGGACTGTTCCCCGGCGTGGGTGACGGTGCCGCCGACGATCTGCTCGACGCAGTCGGGCTGGATGCCGGTGCGGGCGAGCACCTCGCGGTAGGTCTCGCCCAGCAGGTAGGCGGGGTGGAGGTTGGCGAGCGTGCCTCCGCGCTTGCCGATCGGGGTGCGTACGGCTTCGACGATGACGGGTTCGGCGGCCATTGGCTCGTTCGCTCCTTAAGCGTCGCGGGGCGTCCCGGCGCCCCGGCCGGCAACGAGGGCCTGTCCGGCGGATCGTTTCGTGCCCGGTAAGGGGCACGGGGCAGCGTTCGATCTGCGGCTGCCGCCGCGTGGGCGCGATCGGCCACCGGCGGCCCGCAGTTGATGCACGGCACTCCCGCTGCGGGGCACGGCACGATCCGCCGGAAAGACCCTGGTACGTGTTCTAGTTCCGCCTGGCAGTCTTACGAGCCCCACCGCCGGGCACAAGGGGTGCGCAGGCCGCTCCGGCAAGGGAACGCGCCATCGCCCTTGCCGTCGCGGGCCGGTCTCACTACCGTCGGACGACAACCTTCTGACGGAGCGTCAGAGATCTCCGGGGCGGCTCCGTCACTCATTGGCGGTTCCCCGGCGGTTCCTTGGCGGTGGTGGCCATGTCCTCCTGTCCCGCGCTGCCCGACGGCTTCGACCTCACCGATCCCGACCTGTACCGGCAGCGGCTGCCCCTGCCGGAGTTCGCGCTGCTGCGGCGTACGGCGCCCGTCGCCTGGATCGCCCAGCCGCCGGGTGTCTCGGGCTTCGGCGACGCGGGGTACTGGGCGGTGACCCGGCATGCCGACGTCAAGGAGGCCTCCACCCGGCCGGAGGTCTTCTCCTCCTCCCGCAACACCGCCATCATCCGCTTCAACCCGCGCATCAGGCCCGAGCGCATCGACGCCCAGAAGCTGATGATGCTCAACATGGACCCGCCCGAACACACCCGCGTCCGCCGCATCGTCCAGCGCGGCTTCACCCCGCGGGCGATCCGCGCCCTGGAGGGCGCCCTGCGCGAGCGGGCCCGGGCCATCGTGACCGCCGCCGGCGAGCGCGGCAGCGGCGACTTCGTCACCGACATCGCCTGCGAACTGCCCCTGCAGGCCATCGCCGAGCTCATCGGCATCCCCCAGGGCGACCGGTCCCGGATCTTCGAGTGGACCAACCGCATGATCTCCTACGACGACCCGGAGCTCGCGGTGAGCGAGGAGAGCGGCACCCGCTCGGCGGCCGAACTCATCGCGTACGCCATGGCGCTGGCCGCCGACCGCACCCGCTGCCCGCGCCGGGACATCGTCAGCGCCCTGGTGGCCGCGGAGGACGAGGGCAACCTCGCCTCCGACGAGTTCGGCTTCTTCGTGCTGATGCTGGCCGTCGCGGGCAACGAGACCACCCGCAACGCCATCAGCCACGGCATGCACGCCTTCCTGACCCACCCCGAACAGTGGGCGCTCTACCGCAGCGAGCGCCCGGTCACCGCCGCCGAGGAGATCGTGCGCTGGGCGACGCCGGTGGTCTCCTTCCAGCGCACGGCGACCTGCGAGACGGAGCTGGGCGGCGTACGGATCGGGCCGGGCCAGCGCGTCGGCCTGTTCTACGCCTCCGCCAACCACGACCCGGAGGTCTTCACGGCGCCGGGCGCCTTCGACATCACCCGCGACCCCAACCCCCACCTCGGCTTCGGCGGCGGGGGCCCGCACTTCTGCCTGGGGCGCTCGCTGGCGGTGCTGGAGATCGGCCTGATCTTCGACGCCATCGCCGACACCCTGCCCGGCATCCGTCTGGCCGCGCCGCCGCGCCGCCTGAGATCGCCCTGGCTGAACGGCATCAAGGAACTGCGCGTCCACTACCGCGCCCCCTAGGCAGGGTGCCGTGCTGCGCCTGGGCTCGGGGTGGCGCGTTCGACTGCGGGGCGCCGTGGGCCGGCGCAGTGCCCCGTCAGGGGCGCGGGGCAGCGTTCGATCTGCGGCGGCCGCCCAACTCCCTTTTGCGCCACGGCCATCGGTCCATACCTGAACCCTTGTCAGCTACATGCGGTGCACTTACCCTCGGGTACACCTTTCCGGGACGGCGTCTGCGCGCCAGGTCGCGCACCGCAGCGCCCGCTCCCCCATGCACCACTCACCTCACTCGTCGAGGGGACATCCGCATGAAGGACGCTCAGGGAAGACAGGTGACGGGCCGGGTCAGGTGGCGCAGGTTCGCCGTGCTGGCCGTGCCGGGCTTCGCCGCCACCGCCGCACTGGCCGTCGCGCTCTCGCAAGGGGCGCTGGCCGCGTCGTTCGCCGTCTCGGGCCAGGAGTTCAAGGTCGGGGCGTCCAGCATCGAGGGCCTGGGCTTCGCCCAGTACGGCGGCATCGACAAGAACGCGCGCGGCAAGCTGCTGCCGGTCGCCGTGACCGCCATCAAGAAGGCCACGATCCACGACCTGTGCCAGTCGGTTGTCACCAGCCTGCCGGTGATCGGCGACATCTCCCTCAGCCTCACCGCCGGCAAGGGCGGCAACCCGGTGGAGGCGGAGAACCTCTTCCTCGACGCCACCCACATGGGCGGCAACGCCACCTTCGAGGACATCGAGATCGGCCGCGACGCCTCGACCCTCAACAAGGGCCCCGCCTCGGCCCAGGGCCTGCAGGACGCCTTCGGGCAGCAGGCGAAGTCCATCAAGATCGACAATGTGCAACAGGTGGCCTGGGCGACCACCGCGGGGAAGTTCAAGCTCTCCGGCCTGAGCATGGACGTCAAGCTCGGCAAGCATGAGTGCTTCTGACCTCCGGCGGCGCTGGCGGCTGTGGCGCAAGGGCCGCCCGTTCTGGGGCGGCCTGGCCGCCGTCCTCGCGGGCGCCGAGATCTGCGTCATTCCGCTGGCTCCGCTGAAGGTCATGCTGGAGCAGGGCATCGCGGGTGTTCCCGGGGTGCTCATGGGCCTGGTCATGATCGTGATGGGCCTCTCCGCCTGGTTCGCCCCGCAGTACCGGGCCCTGGCCGGGATCCTCACCGTCCTGGTCGCCACGGCGACGCTGGTGATGTCCAACCTCGGCGGGTTCCTCATCGGCACGATCCTCGGCAACGTCGGCGGCGCCATGATCTTCGCCTGGCAGCCGGTGCCGGCCGTTGCACGAGGCGCGCAGGAACGTTCTCCCTCCCCCAAGGAGTCCTGATGCCGTTACGTACGCACGCCCTCATGACCGCCGGTGCCGCGCTCGCCGCGGCCGCGCTGACCCTGGCCGGCAGCGGCCCGGCCGGCGCCACGGCCGCCGACGAGGCCGGTCCCACCACCGTCCGGCCCGCCGGCCACGCGTTCGCCGCCACCCTCAACGGCGAGGTCACCCTCAGAGCCGGCTCGCTCACCGTGACCTGTACGACGTCCACCTCCGCGCCCACCGCCGGCAACGACACCAACCACGTGCCCGCGGCCCCCGACAACACCAATGCGGCCGGCCCGGTCGTCAGCAAGGCCAACGCGCCCACCTTCTCCGACTGCAGCTCCAGCCTGCCCGGCGTGGACATCACCATCACCACGACCGGCACCTGGGACATCGCCATGCAGCACGGCTCCCCCGACACGGCCTCGCTCACCGCGCCCGCCGCCGGCATGGTCCTCAAGAGCAGCGGCCTGGCCAACTGCACCGTCACGGCCTCCCCCGACGCCCCCGCCGTGATCCCGGCGACGTACACCAACGGCGCGCCCTCGCAGATCACCGTCACCGACGCCGCGGTCCCGGTGAGGATCGAGGGCGGCTTCGGCTGCCCGACGACCGCCACGACGGCGGTCTTCAACGCGAAGTACGACGTCACGGACGTCACGGACCCGTCGTCGCAGATCACGGTCGGCTGAGCAGCCGGGCCGGGGGCCTCGCCGCCTCCGGTTCGCGCACCACCCCGCACGTCCCGCTGCGCGCCCCGGGGATCGCCGCGAGCGCCGGCCGCCCCGGGCCCGTCAGCGCGTACTGGAGGGCGAACCCGCAGGCCACCACGAGCGCACCGCCCGCCGCGTCCAGCACGTAGTGGTTGGCGGTGCCGACGACCACCGACGAGGTCAGCAGCGGGTAGAGCATCCCGGCCCAGCGCAGCCACCGCCTGCGCGTCACGACCGCGATCACCACGCCGCACCACAGCGACCAGCCGATGTGCAGCGACGGCATCGCCGCGTACTGGTTGGACAGGTCGGTCAGCGCCCCGAAGTCGGGGTTGGACAAGTCCTGCGGGCCGTTGGCGGTGTCGACGAAGCCCAGGCCCGGCATCAGCCGCGGCGGGGCCAGCGGGTAGAGCCAGAAGCCGGCGAGCGCCAGCAGCGTCGCGAGGGCCAGCGCCGTACGCGCCCAGCGGTAGGTGGCCGGGCGGCGCCAGTACAGGTAGCCCAGCAGGCACATCGGCACCAGGAAGTGGAAGGTGCCGTAGTAGTAGTCCATGGCGTCCGCGAGGCCGCCGCGCCCGGCCACGAAGTGGTTGAAGGCGTGCTCGACGTCCAGGTGCACGAACTCCTCGACCCGCAGGATCTGCCGCCCGTGGTACTCCGCCGTACCGCGCGAGTCGGGGGCCTGGGCACGGATGTAGGAGTAGACCCAGTAGCCGACCCGTATCAGCATCAGCTCCAGCAGCAGGTTCGGGCGGTTGAGGGCGCGCTTGAAGAAGCGCAGCAGCGGCACCCACGTCGAGCGGCCGCGCTGCGGCTCGGCGACGGGAGTGGGCGCGGGGGCGTCCCACTCGGCGCAGGAGCGCGACAGGAACGGCACCACGCAGGCCGTGACCAGCGCCGCGAGCAGCGGCGCATGCCGGCCGACGGGCCCGAGGACGGGATTCGGCGGGACGAGGACGACGCTGGGCAGCGTCGTCACGAGCACCGCCAGCACCGGCCACGCCGGCCGGTCGGCGCGCCTGCGGCCGACGCGGCCCACCGCGGCCAGCAGGATCCACAGCTGCTGGTGCGGCCAGGCGATCGGGGAGACGACCAGCGCCGCACAGCCGGTGACGGCGGTGGCCAGCAGCACCTGCCCGTCCCCGGCGTAGCGGGCGGCCCGGCGCAGCGCCACCACGACCACGACGGCGCCCACCAGCCCGTACAGCCCCAGCTCCGCCGGCCCGCGCAGGCCGGCGCGCAGCAGCAGAGCGTGCAGCGACGCGGCGGCCGCCCCGCCCGGTCCCGCGCCGGCGATGCGGTGCGCCCCGTGCACCCAGTACGTCCACGAGGCCTCCGGCAGCGCCGCCCAGGCCAGCGCCGTGCAGACGGCGAAGACGACACCGGTGCCGACGGCGGCGCGGCGGCGCCCGGTCAGCCACAGCAGGGGCGCGAACAGCAGCGCCGCCGGTTGCAGCGCGGCGGCGAGCCCGGTGAGCACGCCCGATACCCGGCCGCGGGGCGGGCAGCAGCCCAGCAGGACCAGCAGCACCGGGACGATGCCGCTCTGCCCGAGGACGAAGCCGTGCCGCACGGGCAACGAGGCGACGGTCAGGACGACGGCGAGCGGGGCGAGCACCGGCCGCAGGCGCGGGCCCACCGGGCCGGGCACGGCCCGCGCCGCGACCAGCGCCACGGCGACGGCCGGCAGCAGCGCGCCCGGCGTCCCCTCCAGGGGCCCCAGGACCAGCCCCGCGAACGGGGTACCGATCACGTGGTCGCCGCCGTGAAGGGCCCCCTTCCCGTGGAACAGGACGGCCACGGCCCGGCGCACGAACGGCAGCCCGGCCACCAGGCACAGCGCCCCCAGGACCACGCCGACCCGGGAGACCGCCCTCCGCTGCGCATCCGCCACTGCTCCGCCGCTCCTCCGAAAACTCCCACAGGTCGCCTGATTCCAACGCTCCCGGGGCCGTTAGGGTGCGGTCATGAGCACCAGCGGACGTACGACGGGACCCGGGGACGACGCGACGCGAGCAGGCGCCCCGCCGCTGCGGGCCGACGCCCGGCGCAACCGGGAGCTGCTGCTCGCCGCGGCCCGGGAACTGTTCGCCGAGCAGGGCCTGGAGGCCCCCCTGGACGAGATCGCCCGCCGCGCCGGCGTCGGCAACGCCACCCTCTACCGGCGCTTCCCCACCCGCGAGGCCCTCATCGAGGCGGTCTTCCACGAGTCCCTCGCCCAGGTCATGGCCATGGGCGAGCAGGTCCGCCGCGGCGAGGACGCCATGGCCGCCCTCACCTCCTACATGGAGCGCATCTTCCAGGGCCTGGCCGCCGACCGCGGCGCGATCGAACTGATGACGACGACCATCGAGGCCGGCGAGAGCCTCGCCGCACTGCGCCGGCACAACCACGAGACGGTCAACGAGCTGGTCCGCCGGGCCCAGGAGCAGGGCACGATGCGGCCGGACGTCGTCGCCGAGGACCTCCTGCTCCTCCTCGCCGCCCTCGGCAGCTGCGTCCCCTCCGCCGACGCCGTCTCCCCCGGCTCCTGGCGCCGCCACCTGGCCCTTCTCCTGGACTCCCTGCGCACGGCCCCCGCCACCCCCCTGCCGGCCCCGCCCCTGACCATGCCGCAGGTGGCGGACGTCCTCGCCGATCTGGGCGGCGGCCGCCGCGGCTGAGGCGGCCTGCGGCAGGATGACCCCATGAGCATCGTGAAGATCAACGTCCTGACCGTCCCGGCCGAACAGCGCGAGGTCCTCGAACAGCGCTTCGCCTCCCGCGCGGGCGCCGTGGAGCACTCCGACGGCTTCGAGTGGTTCGAGCTTCTCCGCCCGGTCGAGGGCACCGACCAGTACCTCGTCTACACGCGCTGGCGCAGCGAGGAGGACTTCCGGGCGTGGATGGAGGGCCCGATGAAGTCCGCCCACCAGGGCGGCGGCGAGGGCGCCCCCCAGCAGCGCCCGGCGGCAAGCGGCTCGACCCTGTGGAGCTTCGAGGTCGTCCAGCAGGCGGGCCCGAAGAGCGCCTGATGCCGTTCCCCGGCGGACCCACCCGGGTCCGCCGGTCCCCGCGTGTCGCCCCTCACGTTGTCCGGCCGCTCGATTCAGGGGTGGCCGGAGGGTTTTCCCGGGCATGGTGCCACCGCTTCTCCGCGGAAACGCACCAGGCACGGCAAATGACGGCAATCGCGCCGAACACCAGGACCAAGGTGACCGTGTCACCGAGGGTGAGTGCGTCCGGTCCCTGGGCGCCTGTGATGACGTCGGCGCCTCCCATCACTCCATAGAGGTTGACGGCGAACAAGGCGATCCAGTACAGCACTCGGGCGAATCTCGCCGCGGGCGACATCAGGTGCCTCAAGAGCAGCAGCCGCTTCACTGTGATGGGCCTCGCCTCTTCCTGCGGTGTCGCTTCGGCTGCCGTGTAGCACTTTTCCAACCAGTCCTGAACCCTTGCCGCCGCCACCGGCGAAGGTGCCAACTGCTGTCGCATCTGCAACCAGCCACTGAGGAATTCCACCTCCATCCGGGCGGTCTCCAGACGTTCTCGGTGCAGTTGGTCGACGCTTCTTCGTCTCTTGTGGTCCTTGACCGCGAGTCCGACCCCTCCGACTGCGGCCGTGACGATCGGCACCATCAGCGGCACGACGTAAGAGAGAATGTCCTTGGTTGTCACCCGTAGCTCCTTTCCGCACGGTAATGGCGGTGCATCGGTAACGAGCGAAGAGAGCATCGGTCGCCAAAAGCAGCTGCCCCCTCGCAGCCGCCGTGCAACGATCCGCCGCATGACGAGCGCCGCCGCCCCCCTGTGGGCCATCGCCCCGCAACCCGCCGGCTCCCCGGAGGCGGCCGCGCTGCTGCGCGAGTACCTGACCGATGTGGCCGATCGCTGGCACCTGCGGGAGGACGGGCGGCCGTGCACCCCGGAGGAGATCGCGGGCTATCTGGCCGAAACGACCGACGACGACATCACCCCGCCGCTGGGCGTGCTGCTGGTGGGCCGGGACGGCGGAGGGGAGCCGGGCGGGTGCGTGGGGGTGCGGCGGCTCGACGCGCGTACGGCCGAGTTGACGCGGATGTTCGTACGGCCCGGGCACCGGGGGCTCGGTGGGGCGCCGGCGCTGCTGGCGGCCGCGGAGGCCGCGGCGCGGGCGTGGGGTGCGGGGCGGATGGTGCTGGAGACGCGGCGGGACCTGACCGAGGCGCGGGCGCTGTACGCCCGGCACGGCTACGTGGCGATCGCGCCGTACTGCGAGGGGCCTTACGCGGAGGTGTGGCTCGGCAAGGACCTCGGCTGAGCGCCGCTCAGCGGCGGTGGTCGCTCTTCGCGCCGCGTGCCTCGCCGTCGCGCGGCTGTTCGGCGTCCGAGCCGCACAGTTCGGCGCTGAGTTCGTGGACGAGCGCCTGGAGGTCGTGGGGCCGGTCCTTGGCCGTCCACCAGTCGCCGAGCAGCTCGGCGAGCATCTCCTCCCGGGCCCGGAAGAGCAGTTGGGCCTCCAGCTTGCCGGCCTCGGTGAAGAGCAGCACCGGCCCCTCGCGGGCGACCAGCCCGCGGGTCTCGAGTTCGCGGGCGGCCTCGGTGACGACGCGGACGGGGATGTCCGCGCGTTCGGCGAGGAGCGGGGGTTCGGCGTGGCCGTCGCGGTGGATGCGCAGGAGCATCCAGCTGGCGGCGGGGCGCAGGTCGAGCCCGGCGCGGTCGGTGACCTTCTCGTAGATGCGGCGCCGGCCCTCGCGGCTGCCCAGCAGGGACAGGGCGCGGGCGACCTCGTCGTGCGAGGAGCGTTCGACGGGGTTGCTGGAGACGACCTCGCTGGCGTCGGGGGCGGTGACGCTGGCGCGCAGGGGTTCCTCGCGCAGCAGCCAGGCGAGGGCGAAGGCGAGGAGCGCGGGGGGCACCGCGTAGAGGAAGACGTCGGTGATCGACTGGGAGTAGGCGGCGAGGACGGCGCCGCGGCGGTCGGCGGGCAGCCGTCGCAGGGCGTGCGGGTCGGCCTGCAGGGTGGCCGGTCCCAGGCCGGGCGGCAGGGGGACGCCGGCCAGGGCGGCGGCGATGCGCGGGCCGAGTTTGTTGGCGAAGATCGTGCCGAAGACGGACACGCCGAACGAGGCGCCGATGGAGCGGAAGAAGGTCGCGCCGGAGGTGGCGACGCCGAGGTTCTCGTACGCGACGGAGTTCTGCACGATCAGCACGAGGACCTGCATGACCAGGCCGAGCCCGAAGCCGAAGACGAAGAAGTACAGGCTCGTGGTGGCGGTGCTGGTGGCCGGGTCGAGCTGGTGCAGCAGGAGCAGGCCGAGGACCGTGACGGCGGTGCCGGCGATGGGGAAGACCTTGTACCGGCCGGTGCGGCTGACGATCTGGCCGGAGCCGGTGGAGGCGATGAGCATGCCGGCCACCATCGGCAGCATGTGCACGCCCGACATCGTCGGTGAGACGCCCTGGACGACCTGCAGGAACGTCGGCAGGTACGTCATCGAGCCGAACATCGCGAAGCCGATGACGAAGCCGATGACCGAGCACAGCGTGAACGTGCGCAGGCGGAACAGGCCCAGCGGCAGTACGGGTTCGGCCGCGCGCCGTTCGACGCGCACGAACGGCACCAGCAGCGCCACGCCCAGCACGCCCAGCCCGATGATCTGCCAGGACGCCCAGGGGTACGTCGTACCGCCCAGGGAGGTCATCAGCACCAGGCAGGTCGCCACCGCGGCGATCAGGAAGGTGCCCAGGTAGTCGATGCGGTGCGGGCGGCGGGCCGAGGGGATGTGCAGGACGGCGGCGATGACGGCGAGGGCGACGACGCCGACGGGGAGGTTGATGTAGAACACCCAGCGCCAGCTGAGGTGGTCGACGAACAGGCCGCCCAGCAGCGGGCCGAGCACGCTCGTGCAGCCGAAGACCGCGCCGAACACGCCCTGGTAGCGGCCGCGGTCCCGGGGCGGGACGATGTCGCCGACGATCGCCATCGACAGCACGATCAGGCCGCCGCCGCCCAGCCCCTGCAGCGCGCGGAAGGCGATGAGCTGGGGCATGTTCTGGGCGATGCCGCACAGGGCCGAGCCGGCCAGGAAGATCACGATGGCGGTCTGGAAGAGCTTCTTGCGCCCGTACTGGTCGCCCAGCTTGCCCCACAGGGGCGTCGCCGCGGTCGAGGCCAGCAGGTACGCGGTGACCACCCAGGACAGGTGCTCCAGGCCCCCGAGATCGCTGACGATCGTCGGCAGGGCGGTGGAGACGATCGTCTGGTCGAGCGCCGCCAGCAGCATGCCCAGCAGCAGGGCGCCGATGGCCACGCGCACGGTGCTCTGCGACCGTCCCTCACCGGGCGCGCCCACCGCCGCCGGCGCGGGCGGGGATGCGGCGGCCCCGGGGGGCCTCGGGGTGTCCTGGGCCATGGGCAGCTCCTCCCGAACGGGGGTGCGGTGCATGCGGCCGGCCCGCGTCACTCGGCCGGCGCCACTCGCCGGCTTCCATGGTCGCCCGGATGGCCGTCCACGGCTCGCCGGGCTAGGCCGACCAGGGCCGTTGGCGCTGCGGGCGCCCGTTTTGTATCTTTGAGAAACAAAGTGGCTCCGCCCGCACTCCCTGACCGGCGGGTGGAGCCGCTTGTCCTCAAAACCCCGCTGGTCCTCAAACCCGGCTTGCCCTTACAACCCCGCTCGCCTTCCCCCGCGCTCCGCCAGGCCCCTGGAGGCCCCGATGACGGCCCACGCCCCCGCCGAGACCCCCGCAGGCGCCACGCTCACCGCCCGCGCGCTCCTGCTGGACATGGACGGCACGATCGTCAACTCCGACGCCGTCGTCGAGCGCTGCTGGCGCCGCTGGGCCGCCGAGCACGACCTGAACGGCGACGCGGTCATGAAGGTCGTCCACGGCCGCCAGGGCTACGCCACCATGGCCGTCCTGCTGCCGGAGCGCCCCATGGAGCTCAACCACGAGGACAACCGGCGCATGCTGGCCGCCGAGACCGCCGACGTCGACGGCGTCGTCCCCGTCCCCGGCGCCCCCGCCTTCCTGGCCGCCCTCGCCGACCTCCCCCACGCCCTCGTCACCTCCGCGGACCGCGCCCTGTCCGAGGCCCGCATGACGGCCGCCGGCCTGCCCATGCCGCCGGTGCGCGTGACCGCCGAATCCGTCGGCGCCAGCAAGCCCGACCCCGAGGGCTTCCTCAAGGGCGCCGCGGAACTGGGCTTCGCCCCCGAGGACTGCATCGCCTTCGAGGACTCCGAAGCCGGCATCACCGCCGCCAAGGCCGCCGGCATGCGCGTCGTCGGCATCGGTCCCCGCGCCGCCGCCCACGCCCCGGACGTCGCGGTCGCCGACCTGACGTCGGTACGGGTGGACCAGGACGAAGAATCCGGCCGCATCCTGCTCCACATCACAGCGGCCTAACGCGCCCCGTCAGGGGCGCGGGGCAGTGCCGGACCACCACGGGGCCCCGTCAGGGGCGCGGGGAACTGCGCGACAAGCCACAAGGCACCCGCAGCCGAAAGCGCCGCGCTGGAACACCCGCACCCCGCGGGCCGGCACCCCGCCCGTGCCGAATCGCACCCGCACGACGGCAACCGGCGGCGCCGTCCGGCTACCGCGGCCCCGCCCCGTACGTCATGTCACGCCGCCTCCTGGGCCGTGACGTGGCTCATCGTCCGCTCCAGGGCCTCCACCGGGGAGAAGACAAAGAACTCGCTGTCCTCGACCGCCCGGGGCGAGTGCCCCGGCGGCCAGTAGAACGTCTGCCCCGTCTCGTACGTCTCCTCGCCCTGCGCGGTCCGCAGGGCGATGCGCCCCTTGGTGATGCAGCCCCAGTGCGGGCACTGGCACATGTCGTCCTCCAGGCCCTTGAGCCGGGGGCTCAGATCGGCACCCTCGGACGCACGCATGTACAGCACGCTCATGTCGCCACCGAGCTGCTGCGTGCGGATCTCGACTCCGCCGCCCGTGAACGTGACGGGCGTCTCGTCCCATGTCGTCGACGTCATGGCCGTACTCCTCGCGCTGCTGCCCCTTCTTTCACGATAGGCACGCGGGAATAGGTGCGCAGCCTCGGCCAACTGCCGCTACCGAGGGTTACAGCCGTCAAGGCATCCCCCTTACTTCCCCTCCCCCTCCATCACTTGCCCGAACGAGGCGACGAAGGCCGTGATGAGGCGGGCGAATTCACTGCGGTCGGATTCCGGCCAGTCCGCCATCGCCTTGCCGAAGACGGCCCGGCGCACCCGGTGCGCCCGCTGCAGCTGCTCCTTCCCCGATGCGGTCAGTTCGAGCAGCGTGCGCCGGCGGTCGGCGGGGTCGGCGTGCCGGGTCAGCAGCCCGTCCTCCACGGCCCGCAGCACCAGGCGGCTGGCCCGCGGCTGGTCGACGCCGAGCGCGGCGGCGACGTCCGTGACGGTGCAGGAGCGGCCCCGCTCCTCCACCGCGTCCAGCACCCCGAACAACGTGGGATCCACCACCTGGCGCCCGCCCTCGGCGGACGCCAGCCGGGCCAGCGAACGGCGGGTCTGACTGCGGCGGATCGCCACCATGGCCCGCTCGACGGCGGCAACGGCTTCTTCTTGCTGGTCACCCTTCGACATGCATGCTAGCTTACAACTGTTGTCATAACGCATGCATAAGGGGGACCCTCATGACCACCCAGGACACTGCCCTGCCCGACGTCCGCATCCACCGCCCGCTCGGCTACTGGCTCAAATCCATCGACCGTTCCATCGAAGAGAGCTTCGCCCGCCTCCTCGCCGACGAGAACCTCACCCGCCGCGGCTGGCAGGTCCTCAACACGGTCTCCTACGAGCCGATCACGGTCGCCGGAGTCGACGAGACGATGGCGGCCTTCCTCTCCGCCACCGAACCGACGATGCGCCCGTACGTCGAGGCCCTGACCGCCCGCGGCTGGGCCCGCCCGACGCACACCGACACGTTCGAACTGACGGAGGCGGGACGGGCCGCCCACCGCCGCATCTCCGAACGCATCGGAGCCGAACGCGCCCGCATGATGGAGTGCCTCACGCCGGACGAGTACGGCGTACTGATGGACCTCCTCCAGCGCCTGGCAACCCACCTCGACGCCTGAGCAGGCACCCTCACCCGGGAACGACGCGCGCAAGCGCGCCGTTCTCCAGGGCCACCCACAGCGCGCCGTCCGGCCCGAGCGCGATGCCGTGCGGCTCGCTGCCGGGCGTCGGCAGGTCGTACACCGCGATCGCACCGTCGGACGCGATACGGCCGACGCGATTGCCGCCCCACTCCGTGAACCACGCCGCACCGTTCCCGTCCGCGGTGATGGCATGCGGCCGGGCGGTGCGGTCGGGCAGCGGATACTCCGTGATCCGGCCGTCGGCGGTGATGCGACCGATCTGGCCGGCGGCGATTTCGACGAACCACAAGCCGCCGTCCTGGCCTGCGGCGATACCCACCGGCGCGGCGGCCTCGGTCGGCAGCGGGTGCAAGGAGACCGTGCCATCGGTGGTGATCCTGCCGATCGCATGGGCCTGGTTCAAGGTGAACCACAGCGCACCGTCGCCTCCGGCGGCGATCGCGGAGGGAAACGCACCGCTGACCGGGAGCGGGAACTCGGTGACCTGCCCGTCGGGGGTGATGCGGCCGATGCGGTCGGCAGCGGTCTCGGTGAACCACAGCGCGCCGTCCGGCCCGCAGGCGATACCGAACGGCGCACAGTCGGCGGTGGGCAGCGCGAACTCCTCGATCGCACCGTCGTCCACCGAGATCCGGCCGATCCGGTGGGCCTGGTACTCGGTGAACCACACCGCCCCATCGGGCCCGGAGGTGATGACCGTCGGCCGGCAGGACGGCTCCTGGAGCTGATACGTCGTCACCTCCCCGCCGGGCACCAGCCGGCCGATCCGGCCACTGTGGACGAGCGTGAACCACAGCGCACCGTCCGGCCCTGTGGTGATCGCGTACGGCCCGCCGTCACGGCCGGCCACCGCGTACTCCTCGATGGAAACCTGGGTCAAAGTGCTCCTCTCCGCGTCGTTCGAGGACTCTAACCCGCGGAGCAGAGACCGTCGTTCGGACAGAACATCACCCAGGTGTAGTTGTAGCCGCTCCGTATGGTCACGGGATTCGGCCGCGGGCCGTCGTTGATGTACGACCCCGGGTCGGGCGTGGCGGTGAAGGTGACCGTCGTGCCGACCGGGAAGGTCGCGGTGCAGTTACCGGTCGGGGTGGGCGCCGGGTCGGGGGACGTGTACGGGTCCCACGCCTGCGTGTGGCAGTTGATCCCGGCGGGCTGACTGGTGATGGTCCCCCCGCCCCAGCCGTCACTGATCCACGCGGACAGCTGAGCGGTGGACTGCGCCTGAACCGGAGCGACGGACGCCATCGCGACGGCCGTGACAAGTGCGGTGACGACTCCCGTCGCGCGCCAGGCGCCGTGCGTCTTTCTTCTCATGGCAGGCTCCTCGGATCGAACAAGCCGACCCCTACGACCAGCGTATTCACCCGCCCGGAGAGCTGCTATGCGAATGCGGCGCCCGCCGCGACCTTGCCGCCGATGCCGTCGAGGAAGGTGACCTCGACAGCGGTCAGGTAAGCGCAAACCCTGCGTCCATGCGCGCCCCTCTCTCCGACTGGCTCAAGCCTGCCAGCCGCACACCCCCGGGGTGAGGGAGACCGAGTGAAGCGCCGCCGCAACCATCCCGCGAGTTCCCCCGGTCTCACGCATCGAACTCGTACTCCAGGACGTACGACGCGGAATCCAGCGTCATCTCGCTGAACTCCACAGCCCGTCCTCCTTCCGCAAAAGCCGTGCGGCAAATCTGGATGACCGGGGTGCCGGAGGACAGGCCGAGTTCGGTGACTTCCTCTGCGGAGGGCATGCGGGAGCGGAGTTCTTCACGGAAGCGGACCGGTTTGCAGCCGAGCTCCGCGAGGCGGGCGTAGGTCCCGCCGGGGCCCGTGTCCTCGCGGGTCACGGCAGAACCGGCGACGAGCTCGGACGGCAGGTAGGAGACGGCCGTCTGGACCGGTTTTCCGTCCAGCAGGAATCGGCGGCTGCGGACGCAGACGGTCGCTGTCGGGGACAGTCCCAGCGCCGTGGCGACGTGTTCGGGAGCCGTGCGCTCCGCGACCTCCACGCGGTCGACGACGAGAGCACGTTCTCCCAGGTCGGCGGACCAGATGGACTGCCCGGAGCCCCAGTTGCCACCGCTCAACCGCTGAATGCCGTGCCGTCGCAGCGGATGGAACGACCGCACGAAGACGCCGGCACCCTTCCGGGCCTCGGTGATGCCCTCATTCTGCAGCACGCCGAGCGCCTGCCGGGCCGTCATCCGCGCCACGTTGTAGGCGGCCATCAGCTCGTTCTCGCCGGGCAACCGGTCACCGGGGGCGTATTCGCCCGCCTGGATCGCGTCGCGCAGTTCGGTTGCGATCCTCTGGTACTTCGTACGGCGGACAGAGCCCTGCTCGGCCATCGGGTGATCACCTCTCCTCCCTGAACAGCCTACGGGCGCCCCACCCACCGGTCCGAACGGGTATCCCCAACCCCTTTGGTTTGCGAGCCGGTTGACTTCTCTAGAGAGAGAATGCTTCACTGTTGCTTCTCTAGAGATGAATGCTCAGGGCGCCTTCTCCGTGTTCTTCTACCTTTTACCGTCGCGGAGTCAAAGTGTGTGATGACACCAGTCCGATGCAGCCTGCCGCAAAACCTTCACAGGGAACCGGCCGGGCCCAACCGCCCCCGCCCTGCCACCGCTGCAGGGAGATCAAGGCCCGCCGCTACACGGCCGTCCGGCAGGGCGACCAGAAGACGGCCGAGGCCATGGCCACCGCCATGGGGCTGCACCTGAGGGCGGCGCACTCGTGAGGCGGCGGGAAAAGCGGGCGCGGCGGGCGAAGGTCGTACGGGCGGCGTTTCCCGGGCGGCCCGTGAAGAGGGCGCGTTGTGCGCACGCGCAGGGGGCCTGGACGCTGGTCGGGGGGATCGAGTCCTGCCGCCAGTGCGGTACGCAGCGCTTCGCGGACTACCGCGCCCTCGCCCTGGCCCTGGAGCTGCCGGAGCGGACGGTGCCGAGCGCGCCCACCACCGCCGGCGGCGGCCTCATGCGCCGGGCGTGGGCCGCAGCACCAGCGTGAGGAAGCCGAAGGAGTCCCGGTAGGCGCTCAGCCATTCGTTGCGGTGGGTGGTGGCTGCTGTCAGGGCCTGGGGGCTGTCCGGGTGGTCGGGGTGGTCGAGGGCCCAGGTGGAGAGGGTTCCGGTCCAGGCCCATTCGTAGGCGTCGAGTTCGCGGCGGGTGCTGATGTGGCCGTGGACGGGGGTCCATCCGTCGGTGGTGACGCGCTGCATGAGGCCGGTGAGGTCGTCGAGGTCGCCGAGCGTCTCCACCGCCTCGGCGGAGGGCTCGCGCTCCCAGAAGCCGTCGCCTATGAGGACGCGGCCGCCCGGCGCGAGGTGGCGCCGGGCGGCGGCGAGGGTGGCGGTGGGGCCGCCGAAGGCGTGGGTGGAGCCGACGCACAGGACGAGGTCGAAGGCGTGGGGGGCGGTGAAGGCGCCGGCGTCGGCCTCGTGCAGGACGAGCCGGTCGTGGACGCCGAGGCGTTCGGCGCCGGCACGGGCGGCCGCCAGGGCGGGGGCGGAGACGTCGACTCCTTCGGCGCGCAGGTGCGGGTATGCGGCCAGCGCGCGCAGGAGCCATTCGGCGCGGCCGCAGCCGAGGTCGAGGACGCGGGCGTCCTCGCGCGGTACGGCGCGCTCCAGGAGGGTGCGTACCGCGTCGTCGTCGAGCGGGGCGGCGATGGGGTGGTCGGCGTGGGCGAGCGCGGAGATCTGTTCACGGTTCACGGGCGGAGCGTGACACGCCCGTGAACCGGCAGGCATCCCATTTCCGGCCCGTCAGCCCAGGACGGCCTCGTAGAGGCTGAAGCCGGCGAGGGCGAGCATGACCATGGCCGCGACCTTGGTGACGAGCCGCAGCGGCACGTAGCGCATGAGGGTGCGGCCGCCGAGGATGCCGAGGGCGGCGACGGCCCACAGGGCGGCGGTGGCGCCGAGGCCGACGGAGAGGGGGTCGTCGTAGCGGGCGGCGAGGTTGGCGGTCATGATCTGGGTGAGGTCGCCGAACTCGGCGACGAGGATGAGCATGAAGCCGGCGCCGGAGACCTTCCAGAAGGACTGGTCGGCGGGCTTGGGCGTCTCCTCGTCCTCGTCGTCCTTCTTCAGCAGCAGCATGGCCGCGCCGGCGAGGAAGAGCAGGCCGACGACGGCCTGGACGGCGCGGTGCGGCAGGAGGGTCAGGACGCTGCCGGCGGCGATGGCCAGGGCGACGTGGACGAGGAAGGCGGCGGCGACGCCGGCGAAGACGTAGGAGGCCCGGTAGCGGGTGCCGAGCATGAGGCCGGCCAGGGCGGTCTTGTCGGGCAGCTCGGCAAGGAAGATCACGCCGAAGACGAGCGCGGCGACGGTGATGCTGATCACAGGGGTGGTTCCTCTGTACGGGCGGGCCGCCGCACCGCAACGCTCCAGGGGTCGCTTCGGCACGGCAGCGTCGTGGACACTGCGGCCGAAGGTCTCGCTGACCGGTGGCACCGCGTGGTGCACCGGCTCCGGGCGCCGGCCGGGCGCTGAGGCTCGGCAGTATGTCGACGGTCCGGCGAAGAGCTACTCCCCTTCTGCTGCTCCCAGCGTACGGGATCGGTGGAGGATGCCGCACGCGACGAGTTCCAGGACGACGGTGACGGCGACGGCCTGCACGGCCATGAGGGCGACCAGCACGAACAGCTGCACGACGCCCGCCTGCACCGGTGAGGCGCCGCCCAGCAGCATGCCGACGAAGGCGCCCGGGAGAGTGACGAGGCCCACGGTGCGGGTCTGGTCGAGGCCGGGCAGCAGGGCGTCGGAGGCGGCGGGCCGGGCGATCTCCAGCCGGGCCTCGCGGGGCAGGAGTCCGAGGGCGAGGCCGGCCTCGACCTCGCCGTGCCGGGTGCGCAGCTCGTCGAGGGCGCGCCGGCCGCCCAGCACGGTGGCGGTGAGGGCGTTGCCGATGAGGATGCCGGTGATGGGGATGAGGGCGACGCCCTTGAGGGGAACGAGGCCGGTCAGCAGCAGGACGGCCACGACGGGCAGCACGCCGGCGCCGATGGGTGCGGCCGCCCACCACCAGGTGCGGTTGTGGGTGATGCGGCGCCCGGCGGTGCGGACGGCGACGGCGAACATGAGCGCGAGGAAGGCGAGGAGCAGCGGCAGGGCCCGTACGACCCAGCCGATGGCGAGGGAGACGACGGCCAGCTGAACGGCGGCGCGCACGCCGGCGAGGGCGATGGCGCGGGCGTAGCCGCGTTCGTGGGAGTCGGCGAGGCGGGCGCGGGCCGCGACGGTGACGGCCGCCAGCAGCAGGGCGGCGAGCACCACGCCGAGGGTGGTGTTGGCGGGCAACAGGGTGTCGGCGGCGAGCACGCGGCCACCCTAAGCGCGGCGAACATCCTTGTGCCGGTGGTGAGCTGGCGGCGTGTCAGGCCGGCTCGCCGCCGCCGTCCTGAAGTTTGCGTTCCGCTTGCATCTCACGTCCGCAAACCCTTGCTTTGACATGACCCCGTCGCCATCCTGTCATCTGGCGACCACCCCCCTGCCACCCGTCGCCGCGATCCTGGCCGCGCTTCGACGGCCCGTACCCCCACCATCCCCAAGGGAGTTCCCATGCCCGGACCGCGCCTCCCCCTCGGCAAGCAGAGCGTCTACGCGCGTCGTACGGCGGTCGCCGCGGGGCTCGCCGCCCTCGTCGGCTCCCTCGTCCTGAACGGCCCGGCGGCGCAGGCCGCGCCGCCCACCCCGCCGGACGCCGCGACCGTCCGGGCCGAACTGGCCAAGCTGACCGTCCAGCCGGAGGGCTCGATGGACGGCTACAGCCGGGCGAAGTTCCCGCACTGGATCACCCAGCACGGGCAGTGCAACACCCGCGAGGTCGTGCTGCAGCGCGACGGCAAGGACGTGGAGCAGGACGAGCGGTGCGCGGCCGTCTCGGGCACCTGGTACTCGCCGTACGACGGCGCGACCTGGCACGACGCCCAGGACATCGACATCGACCACGTGGTGCCGCTCGCCCAGGCGTGGCGCTCGGGCGCCGACAAGTGGACCACCGCGCAGCGCCAGGCGTTCGCCAACGACCTCTCGCGTCCGCAGCTGATCGCGGTCACCGACCGCGTCAACCAGGCGAAGGGCGACAAGGACCCGGCGCAGTGGCTGCCGCCGCTGAAGTCCTACCAGTGCGAGTACGCGCGCATGTGGGTGTCGGTGAAGTACGACTACAAGCTCACCGTCGACGCCGCCGAGAAGAACGCCCTCGCCGGCATCCTGGGCGGCTGCTGATCGACGAGCGTCATCGCACGGCACTGCAGGTGGGGCGGCCCCTGACGGGGGGCCGCTCTTCACCGTCCGTAATGAAAAAATCAAAAACTTGAACTTGCAAGTACTGTTAGGCCTCCCTAACCTGTAGCCCTCGTCGTTCCACCGTCCCCGAAGATCACGAGGAGCTCCGCCATGCCCGCCGCCACCCTGACCGCGCGCGTCGATGCCGCTCGGCCCTACGTCCTGTCCCTGTTCCGGATCGTCGTGGGCCTGCTCTTCGCCTGCCACGGCGCCGCCTCCCTCTTCGGCGTCCTGGGCGGCGCGGTCGGCACGCACGGCGGCTCGATCCCGGCGGGCACCTGGCCCGGCTGGTACGCGGCCGTGATCCAGCTCGTCGCCGGCGCGCTCGTCCTGCTGGGCGTCGGCACCCGCAGCGCGGCCTTCATAGCCTCCGGCTCCATGGCCTACGCGTACTTCGACGTGCACCAGAGCGTGGCCCTGTGGCCGATCCAGAACGGCGGCGAGTCCTCGGCGATGTTCTGCTGGGCCTTCCTGCTGCTGGTCTTCACCGGCCCGGGCGCGCTGTCGCTGGACCGCCTCTTCGGCCGGGGCTCGCGGGGCTGACGCCACTGCCGTGACAGGCGAGGCGCTCGTGACTCTCGTGACAAAACCGACCCCGAGCGCACTTTCCGGCACGTCTCCGCGTACGCTGTACGGTTGTCAAGGCCGCCCCTGCCGCTCCCCTGCGACGTCGCGGCGGGGGACCGTACCGGGAGTGAAGGACGTGCTGGAGCAGTTGGGGGCCTTGGCCGGCACCCCGTGGATATACGTGATCGTCGCCGTGTCCGTCCTCCTGGACGTCTTCCTGCCGGTCCTGCCCAGCGGAGTCCTGGTGATCGCCGCGGCCACCGCCGCCGCCGGCTCCGCCGCGGGCGCGGTCGGCGAGGCGACGGCCGTGCACGCGCACTCGGGGTTCCCCGACGTCTTCGCACTCGTGATGTGCGCCGCCACCGCCTCCGTGCTCGGCGACATGATGGCCTACCGCGTCGCCTGGCGCGGCGGCGACCGCTTCGATCGCGCCATCGCCCGCTCCCGCCGGCTCACCGCCGCCCAGGCCCGCCTGGGCACGGCCCTGCTGCGCGGCGGCGGCCCGCTCGTCGTCGTCGCCCGCTTCGCGCCCGCCGGCCGCTCGGTGGTCAGCATCGGCGCGGGCGTGATGCACCGCCGGGTGGCCGAGTTCCTGCCCTGGTCGGCCCTGGCCGGCCTGACATGGGCGGCCTACAGCGTCTGCCTCGGCTACTTCGGCGGCCAGTGGCTCGGCGCGAGCTGGCTGAGCACGGCCGTCTCCGCCCTGGCGCTGTTCGCGGCCGGCGCGGGCGCGGCGTTCCTGATGCGCCGCCCGCAGGAGGCGGAGGCGTCGTCCTGACCCCTCGCCCCTGACGCACCGGTGGCCCGGTTCCGTACGGAACCGGGCCACCGTCATTCCGCGACGGTTCAGCGGGCCGTGGTGAAGACGCCGTTCTTGCCGTCCTTGGCGAAGGCGCTCAGGCCGTTCGCCCACAGCTGGTTGACGCGGCTGCGCTCGGCCGAGTTCGGGTACGGGTTGGTGCAGGAGGGGCCGGGGCCGCCACCGGACATCAGCTCGCTGCACGGACCGGAGTAGTGGTCCGGCAGCCCCAGCACGTGACCGGTCTCGTGCGCGGTCACGCGCGTGGAGTCGTACTGCTCGTTCTGCTGGTAGTCGAGGAAGACGTACCCGCGGCCGTGGCCGTCGGTGCTGGCGTACGAGCCGCGCGAGTCGTTGCCCTCGTAGTATCTGAAGTCGGCGTTGCTGCCGGCGCGCAGTTGGACGTTGCGCACCGAGCCGTTCCAGATGCGGGCGCTGTTGGCTATCTCCGTCGCGAAGCTCGGCGCGTTGCTGGCGTCGTAGGTGACGGTGACGGTCTTCAGGCCCGGCGAGGCGGCCTGCTTGGCCTGCGCCGACTTCATCACGGCCTCGAAGAATGCCTTGTTGTTGGCCTCCTCGGCCTTCGAGCCGACGTACGCCGAGCGCGAGTGGTGCTGCCCGTCCAGCGTCTGCGGCGCCGTGGCGGCGGAGGCGGGTACGGCGGTGAGCGTCGCCGCGAGGCCGATGCCGAGCGCGGCGGAGAGCACCATCGTGGAGGGTTTCATGTGGGGGACTCCATTCGTGCCGAGAGCCCACTGCTGCCGCCGTGGTGGGAACGGCGGGAGGGGCTCACCGGGTGAACTCGTGTTCCCCCTGAGTTTCTGACGAGTTATCAATGGTGCGGATGATGCCAGTTGGCCATAACGCCATCCAATCGCCTATCCTCCGCCACCACTTCCCCGCCCCCCGTCCACCCACCACCCTGTACGTCCTGGATGTGTCTGGTGTGACGTACGAGGCGCTCGATATGCTCCCGGAATGGAGCTCGAGGTCCGGCACCTCCGTGCACTTTGCGCCATCGCGGACACCGGTAGCGTGCGGAAGGCCGCGGTGCAGCTCGGCATGACCCAGCCCTCCCTGACCACCCAGCTGCGCCGCATCGAATCCACCGTCGGCGGCACGCTGTTCACCCGCGGGCAGCACGGCAGCCGCCCCACACCGCTCGGCCACAGCGTCCTGACCCGAGCCCGGCCCATCGTCGCCGAGATGGCCGCCCTCGTCGCCGCCGCCCGCGAAGCCGCCCTGGGCGTCGGCGGGTTGCGCCTGCGCATCGGCAGCATCGGCAGCCACGCCGTGGCCGGCTGGCTGCGTCGCATCCACCGCCGGCTCCCGGAGACCGACACCACCATCCACATAGAGGTCTCCTCCAACACGCTCCTGCAACTCCTCGCCACCAACCAGCTCGACGTCGCCTTCGTCCACGAGACCGCCGGCTTCCCCCTGCACGTCCCGCCCGGCGTCGAACGCCGCGTCCTCGTCGCCCGCGAACCGCGCTTCGTCGAACTGGCCGCCGGCCACCCCGCCACCCGAAGACCCGTCGCCCACCTCGCCGACCTCGCCCACGAACCCTGGATCGTCGACCCCACCGCCGACGACGAGGCCGCCGCCCTGCGCCGCGCCTTCACCGCGACCGGCCTCGACCCCCGCCTCGTCCACGTCCGCGACACCGCCACCGCCGCCGACCTCGTCGCCTCCGGCGAAGCCGTGCGCCCCTGCCAGCCCACCGCCCCGCCCCGCCCCGCCGGCGACACCGTCGTCCGCCCGCTGGCCGGCGACCCCCTCACCGTCCAGCTCTCCCTCGCCTCGCGCTCCGGCTCCCTGCCACTGCACGACGTCGACGCACTCTTCGCCGACCTCACGGCCGCCTACTGCGACGCAGCCGCCGCCAGCCCGCCGTACCGCGCCTGGCTGGCCGCCCACGACAGCCCCCTGCCCCCGCCGGCGTAACCGGTGCGTCGCACTCCGTGAAAACCATCGCGCCTCGAATGCACGATTGGGCCCTCCGGAACGCTACTGAGGGCAGAGAGCACACACCCGCTCTCCGGTGCTCGCGAGGGGAGGCACCGCCGGCAGCAAACGGAGGGATCCGAGCAGCACGTGAACGCGGAACTCACGGAACTCGCACGCGACATGACCGTCGAGGGGGACGTCAGGTGAGCGAGGAGCACCACCGCCCCACCACCCGCACCGCCGCCCCCGAACCTCCTGGCATTCCGGCCGACTTCCACGCGTTCCACCGGCTCTACCGCGGGCCGTACGTCCGCTGGGCCGAACTCCACCTCGACTCCCGCGCGGACGCCGAGGAGGCCGTCGACCTCGCCTTCGAACAACTCCTGCTCGGCTGGCCCACCGTCCTGCGGCAACCCGTGCCCGAGGCGTACGCCTGGCGCGTCGTGAAGAACCGCACCACCGACCTCGCCCGCGCCCGCGGCCGCCGCCCCGTCGTCGCCGACGTCGCCGCCTTCGAGACCACCGCCCTGCGCGAGGCCGACGACCCCATCGACGCCCTCGTCGAATCCCTCACCCTCTACCAGGCCCTGAGCGCCCTGCCCGACCGCCAGCGCGACGTCATGCTGCTGCGCTTCGGCCTGTGCTTCAGCACGAAGGAGACCGCGCGCATCCTCGGCATAACCGAGGCCGGCGTCCGCTCCACGGTCCGCTACGCCCGCCGCCGCCTGCGCCGGACGTTCGGGGAGGGGGCGGACGGCGCGGAGCGCCGCGGGGAGTGACGGCGGACGCGACGACCGGCGGCTACCGGGTGGCCGGCATGGTGCCGTTGCGCCAGTCGTCGACGCGCCTGCGGATACCGGCGACCATCGGCAGTGCGTCGACCTCGGCGGGGGCGAACCAGCGCACGTCGGTGGACTCCTCCGACACCGCAAGCTGCCCCGTCAGGGGGCGGGCGAGGAAGCACACGGAGAACTCCTGCCGCACCTCGCCGTCGTCGTAGGCGAAGACGTGGCGGGGATTGCTGTAGGTGCCGACGAGACCGACGATCTCGACGTCGATCCCCGTCTCTTCCTTGGTCTCCCGCACGGCACAGTCCGGCAGGGACTCACCGATGTGCATCGCCCCGCCGGGAAGCGCCCACATGCCGTTGTCGCGCCTGCGCTGCAGCAGAATGCGTCCACTGTCGTCGACGACGACTGCGGAAGCGGCCGGCACGAGGCTGTTGGCGGCCGGTGCGTCCGGGTCGTCCTCGTAGTCCCGCCTACCCATCGCGGTCTCCCTCCCATACCGGAGTGCCTCGCTTCCACAGCTCCTCGACATGCGAGGCGAAGCGGTCGAACATGCCGTCGTCCTGGTGCCGGCGCAGGTGAAGGGTGGGGGCGTCATGGCCCACGTGGTGGGTCAGCAAGGGCGTGACGATCATGTCGTCGTCGAAGCGGAACACGGAGAGGTACGCATGGCCGTCGCTGTACCTCGCGTCGATTCCGGCCTGCTCCTTGATCTTCTCCAGCTCGGCGAGCGTCACCCGGATGCGGGTGGACAGGGTCAGCGCGACCCCTTCTTCGCGCTCCCGGGTCTCGTCCTCTCCGACCGCCTCACAGACCGCCCACCGGTGCCGGGCGTGCGGAACCCGGCCCGCCTGAGTGATCCAGCGGCCAACCGTCTTGACGTCGACGCCGCACCGCTCGGCCAACTGTCGGTCCGTCAGCCGGGTTTGCGCCATGGCGCGGCGCAGCGCTTCGTTCACGGATACCCCCTGGGACGTCAGGAACGTTCGGCAACGTACTCCGACTCCGTGCCCCACGCACCCGCGCGACGCGCGCGAGGCCGAGTACGTCGCCGTACCGCCTCCCCACCGCGTGGAGCCCCCGGGGGCGTACTGGCTGCTGCCGGCGCCGGGCGGGCCGGAGGACCGCTGCCGGGGCGCAGCCCTGCGCGGGCTGCTGGCCGCGGGGGCGGATACTGACCCCGGACATCGGCCCGGTCACCGGCACGGATGAAGGAGCACCGTCAGTGAGCAGCGACGACAGCCGCATAGGACCACCCCACCTCGGCAGTGAGCGGGAGACGCTGCGGGCCTTCCTCGACTACCACCGGGCGACCCTCGCCATGAAGTGCGAAGGGCTCACCGACGAGGAGCTGCGGCAGCAGTCGATGCCGCCGTCCACGCTGTCGCTGCTGGGGCTGGTGCGGCACATGGCGGAGGTGGAGCGCACGTGGTTCCGCCGTGTCTTCGAGGACAACGACGTGCCCCTGGTCTGGTCCGACAAGGTCGACTTCCAGGCGGCGTACGACGCGAGCGCCTCCACCAGGGCCGAGGCGTTCGCCGCCTGGGAGGCCGAGGTGGAGAACTCGCGCCGCGTCGAGCGGGAGGCCGCCTCGCTGGACGTCACCGGGTACCAGCCGCGGTGGGGCGAGGAGGTGTCACTGCGGATGGTGATGGTGCACGTGCTCCTGGAGTACGGCCGCCACAACGGGCACGCGGACTTCCTGCGCGAGGGCGTCGACGGGACCGTGGGTGCCTGATGCGCGCCCGCGTCAGCTGCACTGCCAGGTGAACATCGCGCGGTCGAAGCGGCGTGCGGCCAGGTCCTCGGGGCGTATGAGCCAGTAGAGGGTGCCGAGGTCGCCCCACGTCATCCCGGCGTCGTCGTCGCTGCCGAACTGGGCGAGCAGCACCCAGCGCAGCGCCTCCTGCGGGATGCGGGGGTCGTTCCACGGCGGGCTGCCCAGGGTGCCGTGGGCGACCTCGGTCTCGACGTCGTCCTGGTCGGGGCTCGCGTGGCCGCCGATGCGGTGCTTGCTGTCGTCGACGCGCTCGTACACGTCCTCCCGGAAGTCCTCGTCCCACAGCGGGTGGTCGTCGTCCATCGGGTCGAACTCCCGGTAGACGACAGGGTGCCAGTCGTACGGTGCCGTCGACTCCACCCGCGCCGTCAGCGGCACCTCGCGGTACGGCCGTATCCCCGCCGGCGCCGCCCGCTCGGCGACGGGCACGCCCGCCGGTACGTACAGCACGCGCGCCCCCGCCCACGTGGCCGGGTCGTCCGGCCTGACCAGCGCGCGGCCGTCGTCGAGCTGCCCGTCGAAGTAGAAGAAGGCCAGCGTGCCGTCCTTCGGCAGGGGAATGTCGAGTGCGGCGCCGGGCAGCGCGGCGCAGTCGACGGAGGCGATGAAGGTGAGCGGCCCGTGCCCCTCCCACACCGGCCACTCCTGCCCCTCCGGCAACTCCGGCAGCCCACCGAGCCGCCCGACGACGGGATCCGCACCGGTGGCCGTCCGCAGCCCCGCGCTCGGCCGCAGCAGACCGAGCCACCGCTCGGCGACGTCGGCGGGCAGGTGCTCACGGGCCAGCGCGCGCAGCGCGCCGACGGTGGCGTCGGGGGTGTCGGTGGCAGCAGTGCTCGGTGTCATGGGGCGATGATGCACCGGGCCACTGACAACGACCGGGGTCAGGCTCCCACGTTCGTCAGGACGCACACGTACTCGGCGGGACGCACCCCGCCGTCGTCCGGGTGGTCCAGCACCGCCGGGTAGGTCATCCTCGTGCCGGGATACGCCTGCGGGCAGTCGGGCGGGCCGTCCTGGAAGACGGATGCGCCTTCCCCTGCCACCAGATAGGCGCCGCACTGGTACCCCGGCGCATTCATCAGGAGGGCGGCGTCCCTCTCACCGCCGGAGCCGCTTCCCGTCCAGGCGAGGCAGTAGACGGACCCCGGATCACCGCCGGTGGCCGGTTCCGCAATGATGCGAATGGCCTGGAGCGGCGTGGACCCGCCGCACAGTGCCTCGATGTCGGCCACGTACCAGGGCGCACCGGGAGCACAGATGTCGTTCCTCGACGCGCAACCGGCCGGGCCGTTAGGGAATTTGTGCGTCACCTGGAGGCAGTCCGGCTCCCTGCTCGCAGGCGGTGACGAGGGGGCGACGACCGTCCGGTCTGCGGCGGTTGCTCCGGGCGGTGCCGGGGGGCGTGCCGGGCCATGGGCGGCACCGTCCTCCACCGGCTGCCGCAGCAGCAGCAAGGCCGCGCAGGCACCGACGGCAAAGGCGACCACTCCGCCGGCCGTCGTGGCTTTCCACGGCAATCGCCGAGGCGCAACGTCGTCCCGGATGACCGGGATGACCGGGATGTTCCCGAGGGTGTCGCCATTGTGGAAGGCGAGGACTTCATCCGGCCGCGGCGGTCTGCGAAGTGGTGGCGGTGGCGGCGTGTCCATGGTTTCCCCCCGGGCGCCGTGCGTGGGTGTGGTGTGGTGTGCCGACGCTAGGACACAGGGGATGCGTGTGTGCCGAACTGACCTGGCGAACCACTCTGTTGTGTGGTGGCCCGCCGAACAGTGCGCCGTTCCGGCCGCGCACGGACTGCCGCGACGCGTGTCCGACTACGCCTGATGCTCCCTTGCCTGGCACATGAGGATGAACCACGGTTTGGGTGGGTGTGGATGCTGCTCGGCGCTTCGGCGCCTTCCGGGGAGGGGCGGTAGTTCATGGGTTCTGCAAGTCAGTGGGCACGCGAGACCTTCGGCGATGTGGCCGATGACCTGGTCGAGGCCATCCCTGCCGGCCTCCTTCGAGCCCATGAGCGGGCTCGCAGCGGGCAGGAAGGCGTCCAGACGCAAACCTTGGAGGCGTACGGCCACGGCTTGTACGCGGCACAGTACGAGGAGCTTGCCGCCGGCCTTGCCTCGCTGGGGGACGCGGTGCGTCTCCACGGACGCAGCATAATGATCGTCCGCAAACACGTGATCTATCCGTTCCGCTATGCGAAGAAGGATGTGCCTGTCACCGCAGCGCGCCTTCGACGGGCCACAGGTTTCCGAGCGGACCTGATCCGACGCCACGGCCCGGAGCCGATGCAGCAAACGCTGGATCTGGGGCTGGAGGAGCTGGAGGAATCCGAGGTTCATCCGGACCTCGATCTCATCCCTCACGACTTCCGCCTCGTACTCGTCGCTTATGCCTGTTCCATGGATCAAGGCGTCACGCGTATCGAGTGGGGCTCTGCCGAGCTCCGCCGGGAGGACCGCTTCCTCATCTGGCACCACCACGAGGCGCTGATCCCGCGCTGAGCTGCGCGGGCCGGGGCCCGCGCGGACAATGGAGGGAGAGAGCACGGGAGGCGGGGCCATGGGCCTGACCAATCTCACCACCGAGTCTGCGGAGTACGCGCGCGCCCGCGAGGAGCTGCGGCAGGCCGAGATCGAGCTGATGCGGCACCGCGAGCGCGTCGCCGCGCTGCGGCGTGGGCTGCCGGCCGGGCCCGTCGTCGAGGACTACGTCTTCGAGGAGGGACCCGCCGATCTGGCGGACGGGGACGCGCCGGTGCGGAGCGTGCGGTTGAGCGAGTTGTTCAGCGGGCCCGGGCGGGATCTGGTCGTCTACCACCTGATGTACGGCAAGCGGCAGACCGAGCCGTGCCCCATGTGCACGATGTGGATCGACGGGTTCAACGGGGTGGTCCACCACATCACCCAGAACGCCGACTTCGCGGTCGTCGCCGCGGCCGACCTGCCCGCCCTCCGGGCGCACGCCCGCATGCGCGGCTGGGCGAACCTGCGCCTGCTCAGCGCTGCGAACAGCACCTTCAAGTACGACCTCGGCAGCGAGGACGCCGCAGGCGAGCAGGACTCGACCGTCTCGGTCTTCACGCGCGACGACGACGGGTCGGTACGGCACTTCTACTCGGCGCACCCGCGGATGGCCGAGGACATCGACCAGCGGGGCATCGACCTGCTCAGCCCCGTCTGGCACGTCCTCGACCTCACGCCCCGCGGCCGCGGCGACTGGTTCGCCGCGCTCGACTACGGGGGCGGGGCGGCAGCCTAGGCCGTGTCCGACGGGTCCGGTAGGGCCCCGGCCCGGGCCTGTTCCACCGGATCTATAGTTCGGCCTCGTGAACAAGGAGAACGGCTGGGAACCGCGTCAT
>NZ_JBFAPE010000014.1:0-153180 GCF_040675615.1 Streptomyces sp. NPDC049585
TCATCGGCGTAGATGTCGCAATCCACACCGAGCCAGAAGGCCCTCACCCGTTCAAGCACCCAGCCCGCGTGTCACCAACGTCCCGGGACAACACACCTAGGCCGTGTCCGGCGGATCATGCAGTGCCCCGTAGGGGCGCGGGGAACTGCGCGATCAGCCGGCGACGGCCTGCAGTCGACGCGCCGGGGGCGAAGCGCGGCACCCCATCTGCGGGCGCATCGTGGCTTGTCGCGCAGTTCCCCGCGCCCCTGACGGGGCGCCGTGGTGGCTGCGTGACGAAGATCCGCCGGACACGCCTGGAAGCACATCGCCCCCGGGAACGCAGACGGCCCGTGGGCCTGAACACCGCGCCGTCCGCACAGGTGTGCGGCGGCGCGGCGGCCGAGCGGACGTCTCGGCGGCCCACGGACCGGGTGACTGCTGGGAATTGGCCGGCGCGGACGCCGGCACCGCGTAGTGCGGGACGACGGGCGCTAGCCCGCAGTCACCTCACGCGTCCGGAAAGAAATCATGCTCCGAACCACCTCCCTTCTCGTGTGCCCCACAGCCTAGGAACCGCTCCGCCGGCCCACAACCGGATTTTTTCCGGGGAACTCCGGGAAACGCGGCGCGGCCTTACGCCCGGTCGAGTTGAATGACCCCTCGTGCAGGACCGTGCAGACACGGCGGACACGTCCGGCAGGGGGTATCCCGTGACCGCTCCACACCAGTCAGGGCCGGCTGCAGCGGCCCAGGACGGCTCCGACAGCGAGGACCACGACCTGCTGGCGGCCCTCCTCGACGGCATGGACGCCGCGCTGTGCGCGTTCGACGCGGACGGCACGGTCACCCACTGGAACCGCGAGGCCGAGCGGATACTGGGCTGGTCGGCCGAGGAGGCCGTGGGCCGGCGCGGCCTGGGCGGCTGGGCGGCGCGCGAGGCGGACGCCGACGAGGTCGGCGCGCGACTGCTGGCCGCCATGGGCTCGGCGGGCCGCAGGGTGGACGAGTTCGCGCTGGTGACCAAGGACGGCGGCAGAGTACTGGTGCGCGTGCAGTCGGCCGCCGTGCCCGGCGCCGACGGCACCCCGACCGGCGTCTACTGCGCCTTCAGCGAGGTGCACACCCAACTCGACCTCGAACGCTCCGTCGCACTCGGCGAGGCCCTGTTCGGCGACGCGCCCTGGGGCGTCGTCCTGGTCGACGCCGACCTGCGCCCCGCCCTCGCCAACGCCCACGCCGCCCGCGCCCTGCGCGCCGGCCGCGCCGCCCTGCTCGGCCGGCCGCTCGGGGAGCTGCTCGACGCGGGCGTGGAGGATTTGGAGGGCGCACTGCAGCACGTCCTGGCGGGCGGCACACCACCCGCGCCCAGCGAACTGTGGGTGACCCTGCGCCCCGGCAGCGGCCCCTCGCCCGTACCGGAGCGGCGCTGCTGGCGCAGCGGCTTCGTACGGCTGGCCAGCCCGCTGGCCGAGGAGCCCGTGCCGCTCGGCGTGGCCTGGCTCTTCCTCGACGTGACCAAGACCCGGCTCGCCGAGCAGGAGAGCGCCCGGCTGCGCTTCCGCGGCAGCCAGCTGCACCGGGCGGGACGCGCGGTCGGCGAGTGCGAGGACCCGATGGAGGCCGCCGCGCTCTGCCTCGAATTCGCCCTCGCCGGTTTCGCCGACCACGCCCTGATCGACGTCCTGCCCGAACCGCAGGCGGTGCCCGAGGGGCCGGTGCGGCTGGTGCGTGCCGCGGCCACCCCGGCCGGCCCGCCCGGCCAGGGCCCGCTGCCGGCCGGCGGCGGGCTGCCGGTGCCCTACCGCGAGGACCACCCCGCCCTGCAGGCCGTCGAGCGCTGCGGCTCGGTGCGGGCGGTCACGGACCGTACGCAGGACTGGGCGGCGGCCCGCAAGTGGCCCGAGGGCACCCGGCACGCGCTGGCGACGGCGCTGCGCAGCCGGGGGCGGACGGTGGGGGTGGTGACGTTCCTGCGGGGCGCCTCCCGGCGTGGCTTCGACCGGTCCGACGCGGTCTATGCGGAGGACATCGCCTCCCGGGTGGCGGCGCAGATCGACCTGGCCGGCGCGCTGGCCGTCACGACGGGACAGGACCACTCCCTCCCGTAGGCCCGGCGCCCCGTAGGGGCGCGGGGAACTGCGCGACAAGCCACGACGCGCCCGCAGTTCGCCGGACCCGGGGGTGGTGTGTCGACTGCGGGCCGTCGCCGGCCGATCGCGCCCACGCGGCGGCAGCCGCGACGAAGATCCGCCGGAAAGGCGCCGGCGCCGGCGCCTCAGTGCCGGAAGAAGACCCGGTCGGCGTACTCGGCCAGGACCCGGCCGTTCCAGTCGTGCCCGCCGTCCACGTTGCCCGAGCGCAGCATCGGCGGGTCGATGCCGCGGGCGGCGAGCTCGGCGGCCGCCGCCGCGACGATCGCCTGCATCACGGCGCCCGCCACCACGGTCGAGGCGGGCCCGAACGGCGCGCCGATGCCGTCCGCGGTCAGCTCCGCGTCCCCGACGCCGATCTTGGTGTCGACGACGACGTCGCAGTGGTCCTTGAGGAACGTGCCCGACGCGTGCCGCGACCTGGTCTGCCGCGCGTACGCGAGCGAGGTGACCCCGACGACCTTCAGGCCCAGGGCGCGGGCGTTCATGGCCATCTCGACGGGCAGGGAATTGCGACCGGAGAGGGAGACGACGACCAGGGCGTCGCCGGGCTGCGCGGGGCTGGTGTCCAGCACGGCGCCGGCCAGGCCGGCCACGCGTTCCAGGGCACTGCCGAGGGTGGCGGGCATGACGTCGACGCCGACGGCGCCGGGCACGGAGAGCAGGTTCATCAGGGCGAGCCCGCCGGCCCGGTAGACGACGTCCTGGGCGGCGAGCGAGGAGTGGCCGGCGCCGAAGGCGAAGAGCCGGCCGCCGTCCGCGACGGTGCCGGCGAGCAGCGCGCCGGCGGCGGCGATGTGCTCCGCCTCCTCCTCGCGCACCCGCTGCAGCAGGGCGATCGCGGCACCGAGGAACTGCCCGGCGGCATCGCTCCCGCCCACCGGCTTGCTCTCGCTCATCGGATCACGTTGCGGTGCGGACGGCCGCCGTGTCAATACGGGGGCGCCGGCGGCCGTCCACGCCGGGCGCACCGCGGCGTACGCGGCCCCGTTGTCGGTGGGATGCGTCAGAATTGGGTCCAGGGCCAGCGCACGATTACCGAGGGGCACGGCATGTCCGGACTGATCGACACCACGGAGATGTATCTCCGCACCATTCTCGAGCTGGAGGAGGAGGGTGTGGTCCCCATGCGCGCCCGCATCGCCGAGCGGCTCGACCAGAGCGGCCCGACGGTTTCCCAGACGGTGGCCCGCATGGAGCGCGACGGCCTGGTGACCGTCGCCGGCGACCGGCACCTGGAGCTCACCGAGGAGGGCCGCCGGCTGGCCACGCGCGTGATGCGCAAGCACCGGCTCGCCGAGTGCCTGCTGGTCGACGTGATCGGCCTGGAGTGGGAGCAGGTGCACGCCGAGGCCTGCCGCTGGGAGCACGTGATGAGCGAGGCCGTGGAGCGGCGGGTGCTGGAGCTGCTGCGTCACCCCACCGAGTCGCCGTACGGCAACCCGATCCCGGGCCTGGAGGAGCTGGGCGAGAAGCCCGAGTCCGAGCCGTACATCGAGGAGGGCATGGTCAGCCTGACGGAGCTGGAGCCGGGTGCCGACGGCAAGACGGTGGTCGTGCGCCGCATCGGCGAGCCGATCCAGACGGATGCCCAGCTGATGTACACACTCCGGCGGGCGGGCGTCCAGCCGGGCGCCGTCGTCAGCGTGACGCAGTCGCCCGGTGGGGTGATGGTGGGTAGCGGTGGCGAGGCCGCCGAGCTCGTGACCGACATCGCCTCGCACGTCTTCGTCGCCAAGCGCTGACCGGGCTCGACGCCGCCTGCGGCACGGCCCCGCCGGGTACGTACGCCGCCTTACGTCAAGCTGCCGAGAAGCTGCCGAGCCCGCGCGGAATCGGCGCGCTCGGGGCCGAGCCGTGCCACGCTGGCGCTGGGAATGCCGAAGGGCATATGCGCGCGCCGCCGAGGACGACCGGGGAGGGCTGGGATGAGGGGGCAGCAATGACGCCCGCGTGGCGCGGGACGCCCCCCGGGGCCGGGCACGGAAGGCAGTGGAAAGGGCCCCGGCGCCCTTGCGGGCCGCCGGGGCCCCACCTCCCCGTTCTCCCCCGCGGCGACCCGGAGCCCCGAGCTCCCAGGGTGCGCCTCGCGGACCTTCTTCCCCGAGTGGTCCGCGCCCAGGTCGATTCCTCCCCTCGGCACGGACGGCCAATCCTGCCGCCCGGTCACTCGAACGAGGGGTGTTGCGCGCCAGAACGGTTCATTCGAATGGAAGTTCCATAGGGTGGAGTGCTCGGGGGAGACGAGGGGGTGCGAGAGCTCATGGTGCGGCGTATCGAGGTCACCGGAAGCGGCGGGGTGCGGCTCGCCGCCTGGGAGTTCGGCCGGCCGGTGCGAGCGGCCGACGAGGGCGGCGGGCGCGGGCCGGGCGGCGTGCTGCTCCTGCACGGCCTGCTGGGCCGGGCCGCCCACTGGGCGCAGACCGCGCGCTGGCTCTCCGAGCGCTACCGCACGGTCGCCCTCGACCAGCGGGGCCACGGCCGCAGCGACAAGCCGGTCAGCGGGCCGTACGCGCGCGAGGCGTACGTCGCCGACGCCGAGGCCGCCGTCGAGCAGCTGGGCCTGGCCCCCGTCACGCTCATCGGGCACGCCATGGGCGCCCTCACCGCCTGGCAGCTCGCCGCCCGCCGCCCCGACCTGGTGCGGGCCCTGGTGATCTCCGACATGCGCGCCTCCGCGCTGGGCGCGGCCACCCAGCGCCAGTGGGGCGAGTGGCTGGGCTCCTGGCCGGTGCCCTTCGCCACCCTCGCGGACGTGCGCAAGTGGTTCGGCGAGGACGACCCCACGCTGGAGCGGCCCGCGCCCGCCCGCGGCGACTACTACGCCGAGGTGATGTCCGAGCGCGCCGACGGCTGGCGGCCGCTGTTCTTCCGCCGGCAGATGCTCAAGGCCCGCGAGGGCTATGCGCACGAGGCGCACTGGGAGGAGCTGGCCCTGGTCGAGTGCCCGACGCTGGTGGTCCGGGGCCTGGACGGCGCGTTGGGGCGTGCCGAGGCGCAGGAGATGGTCCGCGTCCTGCCCCGCGGCCGGTATGCGGAGATCCCGGATGCCGGGCACCTGGTGCACTACGAGCAGCCGGAGGGCTGGCGCCGGGTCGCGCAGCCCTTTCTGGAGACGGCCGTGCCGGCGTAGGGCGGCCCTCGCACATTAATTCAACGACCGTTGACATAATCCGGCGCCGGGTGTGCACTGGACGTAGGAGCAATCGAGCGCGATCGAGCCATCGAGAACCGACCCACCGACTCACGGGGGCGCGTCATGTCCACCGAACCCATCGCCGACGTCCTCGTCGTCGGAGCCGGCCCCACCGGCCTGCTGCTGGCCGGCGACCTCGCCGCGGCCGGCGTCCGCACGGTCGTGCTGGAGCGCCGGGCCGAGGAGTCCAACCTCACCCGGGCCTTCGCCGTCCACGCCCGCACCCTCGAAGTCCTCGACGCCCGGGCCCTGGCCGAACCCCTCATCGCCACCGGCACCTTCCTCGACGGCGTACGCCTCTTCGGCCGCACCAGGATCGAACTCGACCGGCTCGACAGCCGCTTCGCGGGCGTCCTGATCACCCCGCAGTACGAGCTGGAGGCGCTCCTGGAGCAGCGCGCGCTCGCCGCCGGCGCCGACATCCGCCGCGGCACCCGCGTCACCGGCCTGCGCCAGGACACCGACGGCGTCGACGTCGACGTGGCCCCCGCCGAGGAGGGCGGCGCACCGCTCACCCTGCGCGCCCGCTACGTCGTCGGCGCGGACGGCGTCCGCAGCGCCGTGCGCACCGCCATCGGCATGCCCTTCCCCGGCAAGGCCGTGCTGCGCTCCGTCATGCTCGCCGATGTCCGCCTCGACGCCCGGCCGGACGAGGTCCCCGCCTTCCAGGGCACCCCCGACGGCTTCGCCTTGATCGTGCCCTTCGGCGACGGCTGGTACCGCGTCATCGCCTGGGACCGGCGCACCGAGCTCCCCTCCGACGCGCCCGTCGACTTCGACAACCTCAAGGCCGTCGTCCGGGGCGTCTTCGGCAAGGACTTCGGCCTGCGCGAGCCCCGCTGGACGTCGCGCTTCCACAGCGACGAGCGCCAGGTGCCGCGCTACCGCGACCGCCGCGTCCTCCTCGCCGGCGACGCCGCCCACGTCCACTCGCCCGCCGGCGGCCTCGGCATGAACGCCGGTCTGCAGGACGCCGCCAACCTCGGCTGGAAACTGGCCGCCGTCGTCGCCGGCCGCGCCGGCGACGACCTCCTCGACAGCTACCACGAGGAACGCCACCCCGTCGGTGCGATGGTCCTGCGCGTCAGCGGCGCCCTCGTGCGCACGGTCCTGTTGTCCACACCGCTCGCGCGCACCGTGCGCAGCACCGCCGGCAGTGTGCTGCGCTACGCGCCGTTCGTGCTGCGGCGCGCCGCGCTGACCATCTCCGGCCTGGGCATCCACTACCCGGCCCCGCGCGGCGCCCACCCCCTGACGGGCCGCCGGGCCCCGGACCTCCCCCTGGCCGAATCCGCGGACGGCGGCCCGGTCCGCCTGTACGAGGCGCTGCGGGCGGGACGGTTCGTCCGGGTGCTGCCGCGCGGCACGGCGAAGCCGGCGGAGGACGACGTGGTGACGGTCACCCGCGCGGACGCGAGCCGCACGACGCTGCTGGTCCGCCCGGACGGGTACGTGGCCGAGGCCGCGGAGGAATGAGAGCACGAGCTCTCCCGGCGCTGGCCGGAGGCCGGCGGGGGAGCCCGTTTTCAGCGCCGGCGCTGGTAGCCGCCGCCGTTGCACCTCATTGCCCGCACAGCGACGGAGCCCCCCGGACGAGGTGTCCGGGGGGCTCCGCCATCGGTAGGTGTCTCAGCCCTTGCTGACCGCCGTCAGGATCTCCGGCAGGCGGGAGGCCAGGCGCGGGGCCGCCGCGCGCAGGCCGAGCAGGGCCGCCAGGGCGCCGTACGCCGCTCCGGCCGGCAGCAGCGTCCACAGGGCGTCGTGCGCGCCGGCGACGTGCAGCCAGATGTCGAGGCCGACCAGGGGGGCGCACAGCACCGCGCCCACGAGTGCGCCGAGCATGCCGAACCAGGCGATCGCGCCCTGTCCGGGGGCCACGTTCTTGAAGCCGCTGTCCTGCGGGACGGAGTAGGGGGCCAGCACCGAGGTGACGGCGCCGGTGGCGAAGAGGGTGCCCAGCAGGGCCAGGGACAGGCCCAGGACCTCGGCCCATTGCCACCACTTGCCCGTGAAGGCCGCCGTCCCGGTGACCACGAGGGCCACGTACGGCACGGCGATCAGGCCCAGGGCCAGGGCGCGGGCGCGCAGTTCGGCGTAGGCCTCGCGGGGGGAGCCGATGGTCTGCAGGACCATCCAGAACGCCGAGCCGTCCATCCCGAACTGGTTGTACATCTGCAGGCCCAGCATCGTGGGCGCGAAGAGGGCGAACCAGATGCTGCTCATGCCCTGGGCGGCGTTGACGACGGGCACCAGCGCGCCGACGGCGAGACCGGAGACCCAGGACGCCTTGGTCTTCGGGTCGCGCCAGATGTAGCGCAGCGTGCGGTGCATGACCGCGCCGGTGCGGCCGGCGGGCAGCAGGGCGGCGAGGCCGGGGCGGCCAGCGCCGCGGGCGGTGTCGCGGCCGGTGGAGGCGGCGCCGAGGGTGGAGGAGTCCGGGGCGGTCATCAGCTTCGTCAGGCTCTGCCCCCACCACCACAGCAGGGCGGCGAGGCCGAGGGCGGTGACGAGGAGCCCGGTGGCGGCCCGTCCGTACGCGCCGTCGCCGGCCGCCCGTACGGCGTCGAGGGCGGAGCCGGGCGGGATCCAGCGCACGACGTCGGCGACGGGCTCCAGGCGGGCCATGCCGAGGCCGCCCAGCTCGCGCATGGCGAGGTTGACGAGCTGTCCGCCGACCGCGATGACCACGCCGCTGAGCAGGGCGAGGTCGCGGCCCCGGCGGCTGGTGAGCAGCCGGACGTTGGCGGTGGCGACGGCCCGGGCGAGGGCGAGGCAGACGAGGAGGGCCAGGGCCACGGCGGGGACGCCGACGGCGGCGGCCGCGGCGCCGTGCGCGGTGGCGATCACCGCTCCGACGAGGATGACGAGGGTGAAGCCGGGGCCGATGCCGACGAGGGAGGCCGCCAGCAGCCCCCGCACGAGCGGGGCCGGCCGCAGGGGCAGCATCACCAGCCGGGTGGGGTCGAGGGTTTCGTCGCCGCCGGGGAAGAACAGCGGGACGACGGCCCAGGCGAACGCCAGGACCACCGTGAGCAGCACCGTCATGGCGCCGACGTGCGCATGGCCGCGCAGGGCGATCAGGCCGAGCAACTGCAGGGCGGCGAAGAGGGCGACCAGGACGAGCGAGGTGATCCACACCGCCTTGCGCCCGGAGGACTGCCGCAGCCCGTTGCGCAGCAGCGACAGTTTCAGCCGGACGAAGACGGAGGTGAGGGAGGGGGCGGTGGCGGTGGCGGTGCTCATCGGACGCCGCCGCCCAGCCAGTCGAGGCTGTCGTCGGCGGTGGTGCGTACGCCGACGAGCTCGAGGAAGGCCTCCTGCAGCGTGGGCGCGTCCCCGCGGACCTCGGCGAGCGTGCCGTGGGCGCGGATGCGACCGCCGGCCAGGACCGCGACCCAGGAGCACAGGGATTCCACGAGTTCCATCACGTGGCTGGAGAAGACGACGGTGGCGCCGGAGGCGGTGTAGCGCTCCAGGACCGTACGGATGGTCTGGGCCGAGACCGGGTCGACGCCCTCGAACGGCTCGTCGAGGAAGAGGACTTCCGGGTTGTGCAGCAGCGCGGCGGCCAGGCCGATCTTCTTGCGCATGCCGGTCGAGTAGTCGATGACCAGCTTGTGCTGGGACGTGGCGAGGTCGAGGACGTCGAGGAGCTGGGTGGCCCGCCGGTCGACGTCGTCGCCGGGCAGGCCGCGCAGCCGGCCCATGTACGTGAGGAGTTCGCGCCCCGACAGGCGCTCGAACATCCGCAGCCCCTCGGGCAGGACGCCGATGCGGGCCTTGACGGCGGCGGGGTCGTGCCAGACGTCCGTACCGCCGATCTCCACCCGGCCGGAGTCGGGGCGCAGCAGCCCGGTGACCATGGAGAGGGTGGTGGTCTTGCCGGCGCCGTTGGGGCCGACCAGGCCGATGAACTGCCCGGCGGGTATCTCGAGATCGATCCCGGCGACCGCCACCTGCTCGCCGAATCGCTTCCACAGGCCCTCGATGCGGACCGCGGGTGCCGCGGGCCCCTCGGTGTTGCCGTCCCGTCCCACTTGCTTCGCTTCCTTACGTCCCCGAGATGCGGTGCGTGCGGGGATGCGGAACGGTGTCCCGCCCCCTGGCCTCACCCTATGGGGTGAGGCGGGGGCGGGCGGATGACGTTTGTCAGGAGTCCGCCATGACGAATCGGCGGTGACCGATCGGCCGCGGCGGCGTCAGGTGCGGCCCCGGCTGAGCGCGGCCTCCCGGCCGCAGGCGTACGCCAGGGCGCTGACCAGCTCCTCCGCGTCCGGCAGCCAGCGGTTGGCGGCGGTGGGCTGGCGGGCCCACTGCACCGGGCCGCGGCCGCCGATGCGGGTGGGGGGCGCGACCACGTGGTCGCCCTCGCCGCGGGCGACCAGGTCGAGGGTGGCGGGGGACCAGCCGAGCCTGCGGGCGTGGTCGGCGACCTTCGCCGCCCCGCCGGGCAGCACGAAGAAGAGCATGCGCCGGAACGGGGTGCAGGTGATCGGCCCCAGCTGGATCTCCATCCGCTCCATGCGGGCCAGGGCGAGGAAGCCGGCCGACTCGGAGACGTCGAGGGCGTCGAAGGTGCGACCGGTCGGCAACAGGATGGACGCATGGGGCTGCTTCGTCCACATGCGCCGGGCCGTCGAGGCGCTCCCCGTGGCCTGGGTCGCCCAGTCGGGGCGGGCCGGGTGGGCACCGGGGGCCGGGCAGTCGAACTCGCCGCACGAGCAGCGCTCGCGGCCGTCGACGACCTCCAGCCAGGTGCCGGCGAATACGTCCCAGTGACGGTCCTCCGCGTACCTCACCGCGGCGTCGAGCAAGCGCTCGCCGCGCTGTTGGGGGATGTGCGGGGCTCCTACTCCGATGGTCTCTTCCACGTGCTGCACAACTCCCCCTGTCACCAGGGGTTACGGCTCTGGGCCGGGCTTGTTGCCGGCGGCCCGGGCGGGATCGGCAACTGCCGGTAACAGCACACGGGGCGCACGGATGCATGTACGGGGGCGCAGGCGGGGGTTCACCGCCGCGAAGGGGTAGCCACCTGGGCGGCGGTTGACGGCCAAGGTCATCGCACCTCGGCGGCCGGCCACCGGGACGTGCCGGACAAGGCAGTCATGGGCACCAATACCGGCAAGTCCTGCAAGTCCTGCATTCTCCGGATATCAGGGGGGCAAAGATCAAAGGAGAAGGCGTTCACCGCAGTGCCCGCACCTCCGCATCCAGCGGAGCCCATCGCGAACGCATAGCAGTCTCAGGGGGTTAAGACATGGCCGCACGGCCACTCGTGGCGCGACAGCCGAACGAACGGCTGCAAGCGCTCATCCAGGAAGCCGGCTGCTCCAATGCCGGATTGGCGCGCCGGGTCAACATGTGCGGCGCCGAGCACGGTCTGGACCTGCGGTACGACAAGACGTCCGTGGCCCGCTGGCTGCGCGGACAGCAGCCGCGCGGCCGCGCCCCCGCCGTCATCGCCGAGGCCCTCGGGCGCAAGCTGGGCCGCTCCGTCACCATCGACGAGATCGGCATGGCCAACGGCAAGAACCTCGCCTCGGGCGTCGGGCTGCAGTTCTCCCCGACCGTCCTCGGGGCCATCGAGCAGGTCTGCGAGCTGTGGCGCAGCGACGTCGGCCGCCGCGACTTCCTCAGCGGCACGTCGGTGGCGTCCTCCGCGCTCGTCGAACCCAGCCGCGACTGGCTGATCACGGGCGCCGACCCGCAGGTCGCCCGCACCGCCGGGGCGCGCGTGGGCCCCTCGGACGTGGAGGCCGTGCGCGCGACGACCGACGCGCTCATCGAACTCGACCACCGTTACGGCAGCGGGCACGTGCGCCCCGTCGTCGTCCACTACCTCAACAGCGTCGTCTCCGGCCTGCTGGCCGGCTCCTACCGGGAGGCCGTCGGGCGCGAACTGTTCGCGGCCGTCGCCCGGCTCACCGAGCTCGCCGGCTACATGGCCGTCGACACCGGGCAGCCCGGGCTCGCCCAGCGCTACTACATCCAGGCGCTGCGGCTGGCCCAGGCGGCCGGCGACCGGGCGTACGGGGGGTACGTGCTGGCCGCCAGCATGAGCCACCTCGCCGCCTCGCTCGGCAACCCGCGCGAGATCGCCCAGCTCGCCAAGGCGGCACAGGAAGGCGCGCGCGGACACGTCACCCCGCGGGCCGAGGCGATGTTCTACGCCGCCGAGGCGCGCGGGCACGCCCTGCTGGGCGACGCGCGCTCCTGCCAGGTCGTCGCGAGCCGGGCCGTCTCCCGGCTGGAGGCCGCCGACAACGGGCCGGAGTCCGGTGACGACCCCTCGTGGATCCGCCACTTCGACCGGGCCTACCTCTCGGACGAGCTGGCGCACTGCCACCGCGACCTCGGCCAGGCCGAACCCGCCCGGCGGCACGCCGAGGACGCCCTCGCCGTGCACCCCACCGGGCGCGTGCGGCGCCGCGCCATCGACCTGCTGCTCCTGGCCACGGCCCACGTGCAGCAGCGCGAGGTGGAGGAGGCCTGCGCCACCGGCACCCGCGCCCTGGAACTGCTGGGCACGCTGAGGTCCAACCGCGGTGCGGAGTACCTCGACGACTTCCAGCAGCGGCTGGAGCCGTTCCGGGACGAGCCGGTGGTACGGGAGTTCGGCGCGAGGCTGGAGGTGCAGGCCGCGTAGGGCGAAATGCGTTGTACGCACGGTACGTGCCGCCGGGCAGGGGGGAGCCCGGCGGCACATGGCCGACCGGCGGGACGAACCGGTAGCGTGAGCGGCCGGTTTCCTAAGTCCCGCCACAGCCCGAGGAGTCACCGGTGACGCAGAGCGGCCCCCCTTCGCCCCCCGGCGGCGAACCGACGCCGACGCCGACGTCAGCCCGCGTGCCCCTGCCCCCGGAGACCCGCCCGGGCCTGGCCCCGCACTTCCCTGCGCCCCCGGCGTTCCCGCCCCGCGCGGCGGACGAGGCGGGCCTGCACGAGATACGCGAGGCGGACGACGCACCCCCGGCCACGTACGGCGACGCAGCCCCGACGACACTCCTCCCCCCGATCCCCCCGCGCCCGGGGGGCCGGGCCGGCACCCACGACGACTGGCCGCAGGGCGGCGGGGCGGGTGGAAGGTTCGCCGCTTCGGGCGGGGACGCCGCCGGTGCGGGCTTCGGCCCGCGGGGCGGCGGGGCGGCACCTGTGCCCGGTACGGGGTTCGGTTCGCCCGATGGCGACGCCGTGGCCCCGGGCGCGGGTGCGCCGCCGCGGGCCGGCGATGCGGCGGCCACGACGGTGCTGCCGCCGGTGGGCGGCGGGGCCGCCGCGGGGGCGGGTTTCGGCCGCCCGGGCGGTGACATGACGCCGCAGGACGGCGGGGGCAGCGGATTCGGCGCCTTCGGCGGTGACGCGGCGGCCACGACGGTGTTGCCACCGGTGGCCGACGGCGGGGGCTTCGGCCCGGCCGGCGACGCGGAGGCGCCGCGCGACAGCGCGGCCGAGGCGACCACGGTGCTGCCTGCGCCCGGTGCGGGCTTCGGCCCGTTCGGGTCGGGCACGCCCCCGCAGGGCGGGGACGCCGAGGCGACCACGGTGCTGCCCCCGGTGAGCAGCGCGGGCGCGGGCTTCGGCCCGCGGAACGGGGACGTGGTCCCGAGGGCGTACCCGGGTGCGCCGCAGGGCCGCGCGGTGGCGTCGGCGGACAGTGCTGCCGAGGCGACCACGGTGCTGCCGGTGCCCGGCGCGGGCTTCGGCGGCGCGGCAGCGACCACCGTGCTTCCGCCGGTGGGCGGTGCGGGCGCCGCCGGGGCGGGTTCCGGTCACCCGGGTGCGGGTGCGCCACCGCAGGGCGGTGCCGGCGCGGGCTTCGGCACGCACGGCGGTGACGCCGCCGCCCCCGGCCCGTACGCACCCGGCGCCGGTGGGCCGTCGCAGGGCGGCGATGCCGCTGCCACCACCGTGCTGCCGTCCATGCCCGGCACGGGCCCCGGTGCGGGCCGCGGCGGCGACGCGGCCGCCACCACCGTGCTGCCGCCGGTGGGTGGGACGCCGCCCGTGCCCGGGACGGGCTCCGGTGAGGCGCCGGCGCGGGGTCCCGCGGCGCCGTTCGCGGTGATGGCGCCTGCCGGGGAGCGGGCGACGCCCGCCGAGTTCGACACCCTCTTCCGTGCGGCCGCGTCCACGGAACTCCTGCCGCCCGTCCCGGGCGGCCCCCAGGGGCCGCCCCCCGCACCCGCACCCGCGGCACCCGCCGCCCCCGTACCGCCGCGGCGGAAGAAGTCGCCCGCCGTGCTCATTGCCGCCGTCGTCGCCGGTTGTGCCGTGGCCGGTCTGGGGGCCGGGGCGCTGCTCAGTGGTGGGGACGACAAGGGCTCGCCGCAGAACGCGGCCGCGAGCAGTCCGGCCGCCTCGCAGGCGCCCGCGCAGGAGGGTTCGCCGAGTCCGTCCGCGTCGCCGTCCCCGTCGGCGTCGCCGTCCGCCGATCCCGCGGCGGCGCAGGCCAAGGCGCTGGACGCGCTGCTGAAGGACAGCAACAACAGCCGGGATGCCGTGATCAAGGCGGTGGCGGCCACCCGGGAGTGCAAGGACCTGGACAAGTCGGCGGCGGATCTGACCGCTGCCGCCGGTCAGCGCAACGGGCTCGTCTCGCGTCTCGCGCAGACCCCGGTCGACAAATTGCCCAACAGTGGCGATCTCACCGCACAGTTGACGACGGCGTGGAAGTCGTCCGCGTCGGCGGACAGTCACTACGCGGCGTGGGCGCACCAGGCCGGTGACAAGAAGGTCTGCGTGAAGGGCCACGCCCGGCCGACGAAGGACAGCGTCGCCGGCGACAGGGACAGTGCCGCGGCCACCGACGCCAAGAAGCGGGCCGCGGACCTGTGGAACCCGATCGCGCGGAAGTACGGGCTGACGACGCACGACTGGACCCAGCTGTAACGTTCCGCCGGCGCTCTCGGCGGCCCTCGGCGGCCCTCGGCGACTCTCGGCGGCCCTCAGCGGCCGTCGCGGCCGTCCCGCCGCGCCTCCAGCGTCCGCGCCACGTTCACGGAACCGTTGCGCAGCGCGACCACGCGCCCGCCGCGCACCACCTGGTGGGTGACGTTCGCGTTGACGATGCGCGGGTGGTCGCGCGCCGCGAGCAGGTCCTGGCGGCGCCAGCTGAGCGGCGGCGTGAGGCCGCCGGTGTCGACGCGGTGGCCGCCGTCGAGGGCGTGCCGGACGGACTGGGTGCTGATGTCGTCGGGGTCGAGGGAGTCCAGGACGGAGCGCAGCACCGTGTAGGCGAGCCAGGTGGTCTGGACGCCCGGGTCGGCGGGGTCGACGCGGTTGTCGCCGAAGGCGTGTTCCTGGACGACCTTGCGCAGGGGTGCCCAGCGCGGGTCGTCGGCCGCCGGGTACCAGCCGGTGACGTACGCCCCTTCCAGGGGGCTCGCCGCTCCGCCGGTGCTGTCGACGAGGGACTGGGTGACGCTGCCCAGGACCGCGCCGATGCGGACGCCGCCGGTGTCCATGCGGCGGAAGGAGTCGAAGAAGGTGCGGGTGCGCTCGCCGAGGGCGGCGGCGACGCAGCCGTCGCGGCCGGGCGCGGTGGCGGCGAGGGCGGCGGTGCCGTGCCGGCTGTAGTCGGTGGCGGCCTCGGGGGCCCGGATGTCGGTGGCGGCCGGCCGGCCGCCGGCCGCGAGCCCGGCGTCGAGGAGGGCGGGCATCCGGTCGCCGGCGATGGTGTCGGGGCGGACGAGTGCCACGTGCCCGCAGGTGCCGGCCAGCTGGTGGCCGAGGCCGGCGAGGAGCGCGGGCTGGCCGCCGTTGACGGGGTAGGAGACGGGGCTGGCGAATTCCTCGCCGCTGACCCCGTACCCGCCGATGTAGGGCGTGCCGGACGCTTCGAGGGGGGAGAGGGAGGAGCGCCCGTGCTGGCTGTAGGAGCCGACGACGGCGACGGCCTCCTCCCGGACGGCCTGCTGGGCGCAGCGGGCGGCGGCGACGCTGTCGTTGTGCTCGTTGCAGGTGAGGACGCGCAGGGGGCGGCCGTGGATGCCGCCGTGGGCGTTGACCCAGCGGGCGTAGGCGCCGGCCATGGCGGGCATGCCGCCCATGTTGGTGGCGCGGGTGCCCTCGGGGGCCCAGGTCATGACGGTGATGGGGGCGCGGGAGGCGCCGTGCGCGCCGGTCAGTGCGCCGCAGCCGGCGTACAGCCCCAGACCGGTGACGGCGGCGAGGGCCGCGGTGAGCAACGCGCGGCGTCGTGGCCGTCGTCCGGTGGTGCTCCGTCCCGTCGTGGTCATGGTCCACGAGCCTCGGGCCCGTCCGGAAACGGGCGAGCGATCACCGGTCGACGGGCCATGACGCGGCGGTGAACACCGGGGTGCGGGCGCGGCGCGGTCGAAGGGAACGTACGATCGATACCTGTGCAGGGTTCGGAGAAGTCTTCCCGTCGCGGCCGCCGCTCGACCACCATGGGCGGTATGCCGCTCAATGACATGCCGTGGTGGCGCTGGCGTGCGAACGTACGCTCGGCGCTGCACATGCTCTCGGACCCCGTCTTCCAGCAGGAGTGCTGGCTCGCGGGCCGCGAGGAGTACGGGGACGTGACCGACGCCGTCTACCGCCTGGTGGAGGACACCTGGCTGGACAACTGGTCGGCCGAGAAGTACGTCGGCACGGTCTTCCGCGACTCGCAGGAGGCCGCCCTCGTCGACGTCGCCGTGCTGCGCGTGCTGCGGATCATGCACCAGGTCGGGGCGGACGCCCCGGTGGCGGCGTACCTGGAGCACCACGGCTGGCCGGAGGCGGTACGGGCCGCCCGCGAGGCACACGTACGGATGGCGGCCGGGGACGGCGACGACGCCGACGAGCCGCCGCGCCCGCTGGCGGTGCTGGAGATGATGACCGCGGCGAGGTGACCGCGGCCAGGTGACGCCGGGCCGCGGGGCGGGCCGCGAGCGGACGGACGGACTCCGCGAATGTGCGACGCTATGGGGCTATGACCACCGAACAGGCGCAGCCGCAGCAGTACGTCCTCACCCTCTCCTGCCCGGACAAGCAGGGCATCGTGCACGCGGTGTCCAGCTACCTGTTCATGACCGGATGCAACATCGAGGACAGCCAGCAGTTCGGTGACCGCGACACGGGCCTGTTCTTCATGCGCGTGCACTTCAGCGCGGAGGCCCCGGTGACGCTGGAGAAGCTGCGGGCCAGCTTCGCCGCCATCGGCGACTCCTTCCACATGGACTGGCAGATCCACCGCGCCGACGAGAAGATGCGCATCGTGCTGATGGTGTCCAAGTTCGGGCACTGCCTCAACGACCTGCTCTTCCGGGCCCGCATCGGCGCCCTGCCGGTGGAGATCGCGGCGGTCGTCTCCAACCACACCGACTTCGCCGAGCTCGTCGGCTCCTACGGCGTGCCCTTCCACCACATCCCGGTCACGAAGGACACCAAGGCCGAGGCCGAGGCGCGGCTGCTGGAGCTGGTCCAGGCCGAGGGCGTGGAGCTCGTGGTGCTCGCCCGCTACATGCAGGTGCTCTCCGACGACCTGTGCAAGGCGCTGGCCGGGCGGATCATCAACATCCACCACTCCTTCCTGCCGAGCTTCAAGGGCGCGCGCCCGTACCACCAGGCGCACGCCCGCGGTGTGAAGCTGATCGGCGCCACCGCGCACTACGTGACCGCGGACCTCGACGAGGGCCCGATCATCGAGCAGGAGGTCGAGCGGGTCGGCCACGAGGTCACCCCGGACCAGCTGGTGGCGCTCGGCCGCGACGTGGAGTGCCAGGCCCTGGCCCGCGCCGTGAAGTGGCACAGCGAGCACCGCGTGCTGCTCAACGGCACCCGCACGGTCGTCTTCGCCTGACGATCACCGCCGGCGCCCGGCGCGTGTCAGGAGCACCGCTCCGAGTCATGTACAGTTGTTCCCGCAACGCCAACCGCGCGGTGGGAACAGCCGCCGGAGGCCGAGCGCTCGTAGCTTAACGGATAGAGCACTTGACTACGGATCAAGAGGTTGCAGGTTCGAATCCTGCCGAGCGCACAGCAGTGAAGAACCCCCCGGGCCCGGCCCGGGGGGTTCTTTCGTGTCCGGGACGCAGGACAGTATCCGACCTACAGGAGACCTACTGTTCGTCCCATGACCACCACGCCTCACATCAGTGACGAGCAGCGGCGGGCCCGGCTGGGCCGCCGGCACCTGCTGGCCCCCGCCCGCCGCGCCGCCACCGCCGAGGAGGTCGCCGACGCCGTCGTCGGCCTGCACGCCAGCGACCCGGCCACCGTCCACCTCGCCGCCTGCGCGCGGCTGGCGGAGCCGTCGGCCGCCGAGGTCGACCGGGCGCTGTACGAGGACGTCACCCTGCTCAAGCTGCTGTCGATGCGCCGCACGCTCTTCGCCGTGACGACGGAGATCGCCCCGTACGTGTACTCCTCCACGGCCCGCGACATCGCCCGGCGCGAGCGGGCTCAGATGATCAAGGCCCTGGCCCGGTGCGAGGACCCCGCCGAGCCCTGGGACGAGCAGCGGCTCGCGCGTACCGAGCAGGCGACACTGCAGGCGCTGGCGGCGCGCGGCGAGGCCACCACCGCCGAGCTGGGACAGGACGTGCCCGCACTGCGCGAACAGGTGATCATGTCGCCGGGCAAGCCGTACGAGGCGCGGCGCAGCGTCGGCAGCTGGGTGCTGGGGATCCTGGCGGCGGACGGCCACGTACGGCGCGCCCGGCCGCGCGGCTCATGGACCAGCAGCCTGCACCGCTGGGCGGCGGCCGACGCGCTGCCAGAACTGCCCGCGCGCGAGGCCAAGGCCGCCCTGGTGCGGCGCTGGCTGGCCTCCTACGGCCCCTCCTCCGAGGCCGACCTGAAGTGGTGGACGGGCTGGTCGCTGCGGGACACCCGCGCGGCCCTGGCCGACGTGGGCGCCGTCCCGGTGCGCCTGGACCACGGCCCGGGCCTCGCCCTGCCCGACGACCTCGAACCGGTGACCGCCGACGGCGACTGGGCCGCGCTGCTGCCCGGCCTCGACCCGACGTCGATGGGCTGGCGCGAGCGCGACTGGTACCTCGCCCCGGAGCACGTACCGTTCCTCTTCGACCGCGCCGGCAACATCGGCCCCACGGTGTGGTGGAACGGCCGCATCGTCGGCGGCTGGGCCCAGCACGCGAACGGCGAGATCGTCTGGCGGGCGCTGGAGAAGCTGGACCGCGCCGCGACCGAGGCGATCGAGGCGGAGACGGAACGCCTGGCGGCGTGGCTGGGGGAGGTCAGGGTGACGCCCCGCTTCCGCACCCCGCTGGAGCGGGAGCTGGTGCGGTAGGCCTGGCGGCCTGAAGGCAGCGAGGGGTGGGTAATCCTGAAATATCCGCCCAGACCGAGCGCTCTGCGAGGACCCATGAGCGACCCGCCTCCCGGCACGGAACCCGCCATCGACGACCTGATGGAGATCGCCACCGGCTTCATGGCGTCCAAGGTCCTGCTCGTCGCCACCCGCACCGGCCTCTTCACAGAGCTGGCCGGCGGCCCGCTGAGCGCAGAAGAACTGCGCACCCGGCTCGGCCTGCACCCCCGCGCCGCCCGCGACTACTTCGACACCCTCGTCGCCCTGGGCGCCCTGGAACGCACCGACGGCCGGTACGCGAACACCCCCGCCGCCGCCCGCCACCTCGTCCGCGGCACGCCCGACTACCTGGGCGGGCTGCTGGAGATGAGCGACGCCCGCATGTACGACCTGTGGGGGCGGCTGGAGACCGCCCTGCGCACGGGAGAGGCCCAGAACGAGGTGGTGGCCGAGGGGGACGACGAGGAGGGCATCTACGCCACCCTGTACGACGACCCCGACCGCCTCGACGCCTTCCAGCAGGCCATGAGCGGCCTCTCCCTGCGCTCGGCCCGGGCCCTCGCCGAGGCCTTCGACTGGGCGCCCGTCCGCACGGTCGCCGACATCGGCTGCGCGGACGGCACCGTCCTGACCCACCTCCTCCGGCGCCACCCCCACCTGCGCGGCACGGGCTTCGAACTGCCGGCGGTGGAACCGGGCTTCCGTCGCCGCCTTGCGCAGGCCGCCCTCGACGACCGGCTGTCCTTCCGGGCCGGCGACTTCTTCACCGACCCCCTCCCCACGGCGGACGTCCTGGTCCTCGGCCACATCCTCAGCAACTGGGCCCTGCCGAGGGTCCGCACCCTCCTGACCAAGGCCCACGAGGCACTGCCGGAGGGCGGGACCCTGATCATCTACGAGACCTTGATCGACGACGACCGCAGTCGCAACGTCCCCGGCTTCCTCATGAGCCTCACCATGCTCCTGGAAACACCAGGCGGCTTCGAATACACGGCTGCCGAGTGCAGGGGCTGGCTGGCGGAGACGGGCTTCCGGGAGAGCCGGGCCCAGCACTTGGCGGGCCCGGAATCGATGGTGATCGCCGTCAAGTGACGTATGGGTGCGGGCTGGTTGATATCGCTTTGCTTGGCGGGGGCCACGACCATAGGGTCGCCCGCATGTCCATACGTCTCCGCATGCGCCAAGCCCTCCCAGAAGCTATGCGCGCTCGCGACAAGGTCGCCGTGACCGCGCTGCGCGCAACCCTCGCCGCGCTGGACAACGCCGAGGCGGTGCCCTTGGAGGAAGCCGGCTCCGGCTCCACGGAGGTGGCGCGACGTGAACTGAGCGAGCGCAAGGTGGTCGACGTGGTACGGGCCGAGGCCGCGGAACGGCTGCAGACGGCAGCGCAGTTGACAGCCCTCGCGCACGAGGAGCGAGCGGCCCGGCTCCGCGCGGAGGCCGCCGTGCTGCTCGCCTTCCTCGACACCCCGGGCAAGGGTTGACGGGTGGCGGAGTGTGCGCTGCGCCGCTGCGCGGCGGGTGCGCTCCGCTTCGCTGCGCGCGAGTGGCGGAGGGTGTGCTGCGCCGCTGCGCGGCTTGGGGGGCGGAGGGCCGGGCTGCGCCCTGGGGGCCCACCCGCTGCGCGGCTTGAGGGCGAGCCCCGTGCTCGCAGCGTTTCCCCTCCCCGTGGGTCGGCCGCTCCGCTTCGCTGCGCGGGCAGGATCCCCGAACGGGGGTCGGGTGCCGTCTTGGCCGCGGGAGCACTCGTCGGGGGTGCCCTCGCGGTGCGGGGTATCGCTGCCAAGCCGCGCAGCGGCGGGCTTCACTGCGATCCGGGGGTGCCCTACCGAGTGCGGGGTTCGGCCTTGAGCCGCGCAGCGGCGCACCTCGCTTCATCACTCACCCCGGTGCCGGGCACCGGTCCCGTGCCGGGTGCGCGCTTCCGGCCGCGCAGCGGGTGGACCGCCCAGGGCGCAGCCCGGCCCTCCGCCCCCCAAGCCGCGCAGCGGCGCAGCGCACCCTCCGCCACCCGACCCACCGGGCCCGCACCCGCACCGGCCGCACCCGCACCCGCACCGGCCGCACCCGCACCCGCACCGGCCGCACCCGCACCCACCGGCCGCACCCGCGCCCAAGGGCCGGGCCCGCACTCTCACCGGGCCCGGCCCTGCGCTCAGTTGCCGCTCACCTGCCACCGCAGTGCCGTGCGCATCGTCTTCGCCACTGCCGGGTCGCGGACCGCCGTGTTCTGGTCGAGGGCCCAGGCCGTCACCCAGTGGGTGCCGCCGTCCGCCGGCACGCCCAGGGTGCGGGGGGTGACCGCGGTGCGGTTGCGGGCCCAGGAGACCTCGTGGCCGTCCACGTACCAGTACAGGGACGTGGTCGCCGGGGCGCCCTCGCGTACGGCTATGCGGGCGTTGCGGCCGACGTGGTCGCCGTTGCCGGTGGTGCCGTCGGCGGGGGCGATCACGCTCGCGTGCCGGTAGAAGCCGGCGATCATCGCCTCGCGGCCGGGCAGGTTGAACTCACGGCCCAGCGACCGCATGATCGAGTTCTCCGTGGGGCGGTAGATGCCCTTGGGGTAGTAGCCGCCGCCTTCGTAGGCGCCGACCGTGCCGCCGTCGGGTGAGGTCTGGCCGGCCCAGCGGGACCACTTCGCGCCGGTGGCCGACTTGGTGATGTTGGTCTCCCACGGCTCGGCGCCGCCGTACGTGCCGTACCCGTCGTACTGGTACTCGTCGGCGAGCTTGCCCAGCGAGTGGCCCGTCTCGTGGACGGCGACCTGGTCGGACTTGTCGTTGTTCGAGGAGGCCGTGGCGATGCCGTCGTAGCCGACCTGGGACTTGACGTCGTTGTAGCCGGCGCCGCCGTACTTGGTGGAGTTGGCGAGGACGACGACCAGGTCGGCGGCGGGGGCCTTGGCGGCGTAGGTCTCGACCTTGCCGGTGTCCACGCACAGCAGGCGCTCGACGCCGTCGCAGAAGAAGGCGGAGTTCAGGGCCGTGTTCTTCACGACGCCCTGGGCGGGGTCGCCGGAGACGCCGGAGTCCTGGGAGACGGCGTCGACGGCCCAGACGTTGAACAGGTTCTTGTAGGAGGCGTAGGGCTCGACGGCCGACATCTTCGCCCACTTGGTGCGGACCGCGTCGTGGAAGGCCTGCTGCTGGCCGGCGGTGTAGCCGTCGCCGATGAAGACGACGTCGAGCTTGGAGCCGATGGGGCCGTTGTCGACGATCGAGGTGACGGCGCCGTCGCCCTTGAGGGCCTTGCCGCCGGGGCGCACGAGCTGCCGGGGCGGGGTGGGGGCGGCGAGGACGGTGCGGTGGTGGGGGTGGCCGCCGGGCTCGGTGAAGTACTCGACGGACTGGCGGGGGGCGGGGTGCGGGGCCGCCGACGCGGTGCCGATACCGGTGCCGGCGGTGGTGGCGAGCGCGGCCATCACGGCCACGCCCGCCACTGCGGATATTCGTCTGTGGATGGTGGGCATGGGGGGTTTCCTCTCGGAAGCGAAACCCACCGCCTAAAGCGGTGAGTTAAGTCGCGTTAAGGCGTCGCTTAACGTAGAGGCTCCGAGAGGGGTATGACAATGGGTGATCACCCGTCAATTTCTTGCAACGCAGCGTTACATGAGGCTCACGCCTCGTCCCGTGCCAGGCGCAGCAGACGGTCCAGCACCCTGCCTCCGCCGGCCCGTACGCCGTCGTGCTCGTATTCGTCGGTCACCCATGTGCGCAGCCCCGCGATGGAGCGTGCCGTCTCCAGTGAGTGGGCGGTGTCGACGAACAGGTCGTCGTGGTAGACGGCGGCCGCGACCGGCACCTCGTTGCGGGCCAGCTGGTCCGCGTCGTACAGGGGCGTCCAGCCCTCGCGCTCGGCCAGCAGTTCCGCGGTGCGGCGCAGGGGGCGCAGGGCCGTCTGGGTCTCCAGCATCCAGGGGTGGACGGTCTCGCCCGTGAACAGCAGCGGCCCACCGTTCTCGAAGTGCCGTTCGAACTGGGGGAATTCGCCGCGTATGCGGTCCGCCGACCAGTGCGTCGGCCGCCCGTCCTGGGCATAAATGGCCTCATGGAGGAGCGTGTAGAGCGGGCTGCCGGCACGCGAGAGCAGGGCGGCGGCCTGTTCGGTGAAGGAGTCCGAGAGCCGGGGTCCGGCGGCTGTCGGGACGAAGGCGTCCTCCAGCAGGTAGTGCAGCCGGTGGGAGCCGTCGCCGGAGCCGAGCAGGATGCCCAGTTGCTGGAAGGCGGCCACGGTCAGCTCGCTGCCGTCGGGCAGTACTTCCCGCGTGCCGGCGAGGTGTTCGGCGATGCGCAGGGCCGCCGCCTCGTCGCCGGGGTAGCGGGCGTAGTGGGCGAGCGTCTTGCGTTCCATGCGTGGGTAGGCCGCGCGGTAGACGGCGTCCGCGTCGGCGGTCAGCCCGGGCAGCCCGCCGGTGATCACGACTTCGGCGAGTCCGTGGGGCGCGTACGACAGGTAGGTGACCGCGCAGAAGCCGCCGAAGCTCTGCCCGAGCACGCTCCAGGGGCGGCCGCGGGTGAGCCGGGGGCGGATGTGCTCGCAGTCGCGGACGATGGAGTCCGCCCGGAAGAGGGCGAGGTAGTCGGCCTGCTGCTGCGGGGTGCCGCGCAGGGGCAGGGTCTGCCGGTTGGCGGGGGTGGAGCGGCCGGTGCCGCGCTGGTCGAGCAGGAGCACCCGGTACTCCTGCAGGGCGCGGTCGAGCCAGTTCTCCCGTCCTACGGGCCGCCCGGCGGGGAAGCCGGGGCCGCCCTGCAGGTACACGAGCCACGGCAGGTCCTCGTGGGCCCGCCCGGCGGCGACGACCTCGCGGCCGTAGAGGCGGATGTGCTCGCCGTCGGGCCGGTCGTGGTCGAGGGGGACGTCGAAGAAGCGATCGGTCAGAACGAGCCCGGGTTGCCGGACGGCGACGACGTCGGCGGTGTTCCCGGTGTTCCCGGTGTTCCTGGTGTCCCCCACCCGGGTGAGCGCGGGCGACTTCGGCACGGATGGCACGGTTACATCCTCACGTAAGCAGATTTAACGTACGGCGTGATCGACGCGCGCAATGTACCGAGGGGCGGAAGTGGTCGAGAACAGCACCCACGGCATACCGATGGACGAGCCCGGTGACATCGGACGCCGCGTCCTGCGGCTACGGACGGAGAAGGGGCTGACCCAGAAGCAACTGGCCGAACCCGCCTATACCGCCGCGTACGTCTCCACCCTGGAGGCCGGGCGTGTACGGCCCTCCGAGACCGCCCTGCGCCACCTCGCCGGCCGGCTCGGCACCACGGTCGAGGAGCTGGCCACCGGCCGGCCCCCGCACCTGGCCACCGACCTGCGGCTGCGGCTGACCGACGCCCGGCGCGCCCTGGCCACCGGGGACGCGGCCGACGCGGCCGGCCTCTTCGCGGCGCTGCGCACCGAGGCGGCCGGGCTGGGCCTGCCGGGGGAGGAGTTCACCGCCCTGCTGGGGCTCGGCGACTGCGCCCTGGAGACGGGCGAACTGACCAGTGCCCGCGATCTGTTCGCGGAGGCGGAGGCGCTGCTCGCGCGCGAGCCGCTGCCGCGCCGCGTGCCCGCGCTGCGCGGCCGGGCCACCGCCCATCTGCTGGCGGGCGAGCTGCGCTACGCCTGCTACCTGCTGGAGACCGCCCTCGACGAGCTCAACGCCTCCGGCATGCACGACCCGAACGCCCTGCTGCTGCTCTACACCGCCGCCATCGCGCCGTACATGGACATGGGGGCGCACGCCCGGGCTGCGCACGCCGCCGAGCTGGCCCTCGCGCTCGCGCCCCAGGTGGACGACCCGGCGCTCGTCGCCGGCATGCACCGGGGCGTGGCCCGTACCCTGATCGCCGAGGGCCGCATCGCGGATGCCGACGCCTCCCTGGCCAAGGCCCAGGAGCTCTACCAGCAGCTGCACATCCGCACCGAGCTCGCCCACTGCCACTGGATGCGCGGCTACGTCCACGCCCAGGACGGCAACCTGCGCAAGGCCGAGACGGAGCTGCGCACCGCCCGCGACATGCTGGCCTCCAAGCGCGCCGCCCTGTTCACCGTGCAGGTGGAGGTGGAGCTGGCGGACGTGCTGCGCCGCCGCGGCAAGGCCGCGGAGGCCGAGGCGCTGCTGCGGCCGCTGCTCTCGCCGCACGCCCTGGGCGCCGAGCGCGGCGCCGTCCACGCCGGCGGCGCCCACCGGCTGCTGGGGCTCATCGCGGAGGAGAGGGGCGACACCGAGGCCGCGGAGGAGCACTACTGCGCGGCGCTGTCGTTGCTGGAGCGCACGGGCGCGGCGGGAGACCTCGCCGACCTGTGCCGGCTGCTGGGCGACCTGCTGCGGCGTACGGGGCGTACGGAGGCGGCGCTGGACGCGTACCGCACCGGGCTCGGCCACCGGGCCGCGCCCGGCACGACGACGCTGGGGCCGGCGCCGTCGGCACCGCCGTTCTGGACGCGCCCGTGAGCGGTCGGCCCCCGTGAGCGGTCAGCGGCCGTGAGCGGTCGGCCCCCGTGAGCGGTCGGCGTCCGTGAGGGGTCGGCGTCCGTGAGCGTCCAGTTGCCCGGGACCGGTCAGCGCCGGGCCGCCGCGTACGGCGCCAGCAGGCGGGCCCAGCCGCGGCGCAGGCTCGCGTACTCCTGCTCGCACAGTGCGGCCCGTTCCTTCGACAGCCGCTTGCCGTCGACGAGCCGGGGCCGCTCGCCGGCCGCGGGGCCGCGCGCCGCGCCGTACAGGTAGCAGCGGTAGTTGGCGCTGCGCACGGCGTCGGGGGCGTGCTCGTCAGAGGGGTCGGTGTCGGAGGGGTCGCTCTCGCGGGCGTACTGCGCGTAGTTGTCGGCGGCGGCCAGCAGCGCGGCGCGGCCGGGGGCGCCCTGGTCGAGCAGCCGGTAGGCGGCGAACTGGTCGGCGACGTCCTCCTCGCGCCCGGTGAACGGCAGGTCGAGCCGGTCGATGAGGGCGTGGGCGGCCTCGTGGTAGAGCGTCTCGGTGATCACGCCCGCCGTGCGCGCGGCGGGGTCGGCGGCCCCGTCGGCCTCGAACATGGAGCGGACCTCGCGGACGAACCCGTAGCACAGCACTATGCGCGCGGTCTCGGGGTCGTACTCGGGCGTGGCGTCCTTCTTGCACGGGGTGCCGATGATGTCGATGCGCTTGGGCAGCCGCAGCGAGCGGTTGAGGTCGTCGGCCACGCGCTCGGGCAGCCGTCGTTCCTTGAGGAAGGTGCGCTCGTCGGTCTCGCCGGCCGGGGGGACGTCGTAGGAAACGGACAGGCCGCCGCGGGCGGGGGGCGCGGCGGCCTGCGACTGCGGGCCGCAGCCGGTCGCGAGGGCGGCGGTGCAGACACCGGCCGCGACCAGCGTGCGGGCGCGCCATGCGCGGGCCGGTCTCCGGGGGCCCGGCCCCGCATGGTGCAGCATGGACAGCACTCTGCCGCCCCGGGGCGGTCGGGGGGAATCCGTCTGTGGTCCGGGCCCACCCCCTCCGGTCGGCGGGGGTGCCCCCGCTGCCCTGCCGGGGGTGGGGCAGGCTGGAGGGATTCCGGTGGGAGAAGAGGGCCGGCGGAGAGTGAAGAGGTAACGGACGGTGATCCGCGTTGTGGTGGTGGACGACGAGCAGCTCGTCCGCTCCGGGCTGCGCATGATCCTGGGGACGGCACCGGACGTCGAGGTGGTCGGCGACTGCGGCGGCGGCCGGGCGGTGGCCACCGTCGAGGAGTGTGCGCCGGACGTCGTCCTGCTGGACATCCGGATGCCGGACGTGGACGGCCTGACGGTGCTGCGGGCCCTGCGCGAGCGGCCGGAGCCGCCGGTGGTGGCCATGCTGACCACCTTCGACACGGAGGAGTACGTCGCGGCGGCGCTGCGCGCGGGCGCGACGGGCTTCCTGCTGAAGGACACCGACCCCGAGGAACTGGTCCGCTCGGTACGGGCCCTGGCCGCGGGCCGCAGCGTACTGGCCCCGGGCGTGACCCGGGCGGTCATCGGCGGCTACCTGGCGGCCGACGCCGCCGGCACCGCCGCGCAGGCGGTGCGCTCGCTGACCCCGCGGGAGCGGGAGGTGCTGGGGCACCTGGGCGAGGGGCTGGCCAATCCGCAGATCGCGGCGCGCATGGGGCTGGCGCCCAGCACGGTCAAGGACCATGTGCGGGCGGTGCTCGGCAAGCTGGGCGGCCTCAACCGCGTCCAGGCCGCGATCATCGCGGACCGGGCCGGCCTGGTGGGCGGCGAGGCGCGGCCCGAGCACCACCACGACCGCGATCACGACCACGATCACGACCGCGATCACGGGCGCGGTGAGCGGTGAGCCGGTGGCGCACCCTGCGGCCGGCCCGGCTGCCGTCGTGGGTGCCGGTCCTGGGGCCGGCCCTCTTCGCGGTGGGGGACGCGCTGCTGGTCAACGGCCTGACGCCGGGCCTGCCGCTGTGGACGTCGCTGCTGGCGGCGGTGGTGCTGCCGCTGCGCAGGCGCCTGCCGGTGACGGTCTTCCTGCTCACGCTGCCGGGGATGTACTTCTCCTTCGTGTGGCTGGCGCCGATGTTCGCGCTGTACACCGTCGCCTCGCGGCGTACCGACCGCCGGCTGCTGGCCGGTGCGGGGCTGCTGATGGCGGCCGCGCAGTTCCTGCCGTACCCGGTGACGAGCCTGGCCCTGGACCGCCGGCAGACGGGCGTGGACCTGCTCGACGCGGTCGTCGTGGCCACCACGCCCATCGCCTTCGGACTGCTCGTGCGCACCCGCGGCGAGCTGGCGGGCCGGCTGGAGGAGCTCACGCGCAGCCGGGCCCGCGAGGACCGGCTGCTGGCCGACCGGGTGCTGGCCACCGAACGGGCCCGGCTGGCCCGGGAGATGCACGACGTCGTCGCCCACCAGGTCAGCCTGATCAGCCTGCAGGCCGGCGCGGTGCAGATCAGCACCGAGGACGCCCGGGCCCGCGAGGGCGCGCGCACGATCCGGGAGCTGTCGGTGCGCACGCTGGACGAGCTGCGGCACATGGTCGGCATCCTGCGGGCGGCCGGCGCGGACACCGAGGAGCTCACTCCCCAGCCGCGGCTGTCGGACCTGCCCCGGCTGGTGGAGCTGAGCGCGCTGGACGTCACCTTCGAGGACGCCTGCGACCCGGAGGCCGAGCGCCCGGAGGCCGTGGAGCGGGCCGCGTTCCGTACGGTGCAGGAGGCGCTGACCAATGTGCGCAAGCACGCGCCGGGCGCCAAGGTGCGGGTGCGGGTGACGGAGGACGCCTCCGGGCTGGACGTGGAGGTCCGCAACGGGCCGGCGGACGCGGCCGTACCGGCGCCGGGGCTGCCCGGCGGCGGTCACGGGCTGGTGGGTCTGCGGGAGCGGGCGCAGAGCCTGGGCGGGACGCTGCGGGCGCATGCGACGGACGACGGCGGGTTCGTGGTACGGGCGCGCCTGCCGTACGGGCAGCGCTGAGGCGCCGCGACGCGCCGTCAGGCGGACAGCGGGTCGGTGCGCTCCTCGGGCGCCTCCCGGCCGTCGGTGGCGCTGTCGAGGTCGGGGTAGACGTCGAAGAGTCTGCGCACGCCCAGTGCGGAGAGCACCCTGTTGACGTGCGAGCCCTCCACCGCGCCCTGGGCCGGCAGGATCAGCCGCAGCCGGCCCTGGCAGGAGCGCATCAGCCGGCGGGCGGCGATGAGCACGCCGACGCCGCTGGAGTCGCAGAAGCGGACCTCTCCGAGGTCGAGCACGAGGCTCCGGCGGCCGTCGGCGACGGCGTCGTGCACGTGCTGCCGCACCGAGGGAGAGGTCACCAGATCCATTTCGCCGCAGACCTGGAGCACGGCCCACTCGCCCTGCTCGTGCTCCAACACCTTCAACGTCACGCGATCGAGCCCCTTCACTCGGTCTTTCGTTCCTTCGGAATGGACCCTTCCGCGGTATGGCTGCCTGGCGCTTCCCCCGTGGGGCGCCATGTGAAACGCCGCGGTCCACATCCGCGGCAGAAGCCGACCGCTGTTGAGCCTATGCCCAGCTCGAACCGTTAATCCCCATAGATCCGGTCACACCCGCATAACACATCGGCACATTCGTTCATGGGTGGTCGACATCGATCGGCATCATTGGCCAACAACCGCCGCAAAGTGACGCCCTATAGCAGAGAAGCCGGTGCGACGAAAGGCCGTCGCCGTGATTCGCCCCAACCGCTCGTGCGGTGTCGTACCCGGTGGTTACATTCGGCGGGAGGGCGTACAGACGTACAGCAGTGCGTACGGTGAGGGGGCCGGTCATGGGGAACAACGACGTACCACCGCGCTGGGACCGCAGGATGCAGCAACGCCTCGCCCACGGCGAGGCCGCGGCGCTCGGCGAGCTCTACGACCGCTTCGCCTCCCTCGTGCACGGCATGGCCCACCGCGTCCTGGGCGACGAGCGCGGCGCCGACGGCGTCACCCGCGAGGTGTTCGGGTACGTGTGGGAGCACCCCGAGGCGTACGACCCCCGGCACGGCTCGCTGCGCTCGTGGATCGCCTCCCTCGCCCACGGACAGGCCGTCAGCCGGCTGCGGCAGGCCGAGGACGACGACGGCCGGCCCGCCGAGCGCACCGAGCAGAAGGTGCGTGCCGCCAGCGCCGCCGCCCGCGCCGACTACATCGTCACCTCCATGCCCGCACCCCTGCGCGCCGCCCTCGACTGCGCCTACCTGCGCCGGCTCGACTACCGCCAGACCGCCGCCGTCCTCGGCGTCACCGAGGACGAGGCGCGACGCCGGCTCAGGCTGGGCTTACAGCTGCTCTCCACGGCCCACGACGCCCCGCACGCCGTCGCCCCTCCCGGCCTCGGGAGGGCGCTGCGATGAGCACGGCGCCCCGGCCCGCCCCGCTGCCCGGGCCGGCCGTCCCCCACGCCGTGCTCAAGTCCCTGCTCGGCGCCTGGGCCCTGGCCGCGTGCTCGGCCGAGGAGAGCGCCGCCGTCGAGGCCCACCTGCCCGGCTGCGCCCCCTGTTCCGACGAGGCGGCGCGGCTGCGCGACGCCGTCGCCCTGCTGCACCCGGAGGACAGCCTGGACCTCGACCCCGGCCTGCGTGCCCGCGTCCTGGCGGGCGCGCTCGGCCGCCGCCCGCCGCGCATCCCCGTGCCCGGGTGGGCCGCGCCGTACGAGGCGGAGACCGCCCGGCTGGACGCGCTGCTGCGCGACATCGGCGAGGCGGACTGGCGCGCCCCGGTGCGCCTGCGCTGGTTCGACGGGCGGCACACCACCGGCTGCGAGTCCACCGTGGCCGGCGTCATCGGCCACCTGACGGCGGTCGACGGCATCGTGGCGGCCGCCCTCGGCATGCCCGATCCGCTGGGCGAGGCCGCGGGCGTCTCCTCGCCCGAGGAGCGCACCCACACCCTGTGGGCCGCCGCCGACGGCCCGCCGCGCGAGGCGCACGCCGCCTGGCGCGAGCAGGGCCGCGCCCTGGTGCGCACGGTCTCCTTCGCGGGCGGCGGTGCCGCCGAGCTGCCCGTGCCGTACGGGCCGTTCGGGCTGCCGGTGCGCGACGCCTTCCTCGACCGCGCCTTCGAGTGCTGGGTGCACGCCGAGGACATCGCCGAGGCCGTCGACTATCCGTACGGGCCACCCGCCGCCGGCCATCTCAACGCACTGATCGACCTGGCGGCCCGGCTCCTGCCCGGTGCCATAGCGGCCCGTCGCCGGGCCGGGCTCGCCCCGCCGCCGCGCGCCCTGGTCACGGCCGGCAGCCCCGGCCGCACCCTGCACCTGGAGATCGAGGGCCGCGGGGGCGGCCACTGGTACGTCCCCCTGGACTCCCCGGCGGCCGCGGCGACCCCGGAGCACTCCGTGGCCCACGTCGCCCTGGACGCGGTCGAGTTCTGCCGGCTGGCGGCCGGCCGCGTCGCCCCGGAGGACGCGGCCGCGGGCTCGCTCGGCGACCAGGAGGCGGTGACCGACGTGCTGTACGCGACGGCGTCGCTGTCGCGGATGTGAGCGACGGGGGCCCCGGCTGCCACCCGGTGTCGGACCTGCGCATCCAACGGACGTTCACGGGCCGTTTATGACGGTGCGGTCCACTGGCGGGGCGGATTCACCCCCGAGGAGGAGGGCGCCGAGTGAAGCCGACCGGTACGGGCCCGGTCGGGCCCGGGGATGTGGGGCAATATGGCCCTATGGGCACCCCCTACGCCGCGCACGGCGGACTCGTCGCAGGGCGGTACCGGCTGGGCCGGAAGATCGGGCGCGGCGGCATGGGCACCGTCTGGCGCGCCACGGACGAGCTGCTCGGTCGTCAGGTGGCCGTCAAGGAGCTGCACGTGGACGACCAGCTGTCCGCGCAGGAGGCCCGGGCGCAGCGCGACCGGTTGCTGAGAGAGGCGCGCACGGTGGCGCTGATCAAGCATCCGAACGTCATCGTGATGCACGACATCGTCGAGCAGGACGGCCGTCCCTGGATCGTCATGGAGCTCGTCGAGGGCCGTTCGTTGTCCGCGCGCCTGTCGGCGCAGGGGCCGGTGGGGCCGCGGGAGGCGGCCCGGATCGGGGTGGCGCTGCTGGGCGCGCTGCGCGCGGCCCACGCCAGCGGGGTGCTGCACCGGGACATCAAGCCGCCGAACGTCCTGCTGGAGGAGGCCACCGGCCGCGTCGTGCTCACCGACTTCGGCATCGCGCAGGTCTCGGGCGTCACCACGATCACGGAGACCGGGGCGTTCGTGGGCTCGCCGGAGTACACCGCGCCGGAGCGGATGTCGGGCGGCCGGGCGGGGCCGGAGTCGGACCTGTGGTCGCTGGGGGTGCTGCTGTGCACGGCGATGCAGGGGGAATCGCCGTTCCACCGCGACTCGTTGGGCGGCATCCTGCACGCCGTCGTCTACGACGAGATCCGCCCGCCGGGGGTCACGGGACCGCTGTTGCCGGTGGTGCGGGGGCTGCTGGAGCGCGACCCGGCCCGCCGCATGGGCGCGGACGAGGCCGAGCGGCTCCTGCGGGCGTACCTGGAGTCCGGCGCGCTGCCCGCCCCAGCCGCGCGCCCCCTGCCGCCCGCCCCGACCCGCCGCGAGCCGCCCCCGCCGGCGTGCGGCCCGGCGGGGGATGCGGCCGGCGGTGCCCGGGCGCGTACGGCGCTGATGGCGGCCCTGACCGTCGTCACGCTGGCCGGCATGGGCGCCGGGGTGGCGGCCCTGCTCATGCAGCGCGACCGGGAGGCCGCCCTGGACGACCGGCCGCCGAGCGCCGCCATGGGGACGCAGCAGTTCCCGCCGCCCACCCTGCCGCCCCCGCCGGCCAGCGCGTCGGTGGCGGCCCCCGCGGGCTACCACGCGGTGCAGGACCCGGCCGGCTTCGCGATGGCCGTACCCGACGGCTTCACCCGCTCCTTCGAACCGCCGCGGGTCTTCTACTACGCGCCGGGCAAGGAGTTCCGCCTCGGCGTGCTCATCCAGGACGTCCAGGAGGGCGGCCCGATCGCGGCGATGCGCCGCTCCGCGGCCGTCGCCCCCGACCGTTACCCCGGCTACCGGGACGGCCGGGTCGAGCGCACCACCCACCACGGCAACCGGGCGGCGTCCTGGGAGTTCACCTGGAACGGCTTCGAGGAGCAGGAGAGCCGGGCCCCGGCCGGCGCCCGGCACACCTACGACCTGGCGTGGGACGAGGGCGAGCGGATGTACGACGTGTGGGTGTCCTCGCCGGTCGGCAAGGCGGACGAGGGCAGACAGTACTTCGACACGGCGCTGTCCACGTTCGTCCGGACGCAGCCGGTCTCGTCGCCGTGATCCGCAGCCGCCCCCTTGATCACGCAGCCGTTGCCTTGCTCAAGCAGCCGTCGTCCTGATCAAGCACCGTCGTCCTGATCAAGTCGCCGTCGCGCAGGAGGAAATGAGCCGCCCCGTTTTCGTTACCGACGGGTACCCAAAGCGTCCCGCCCCGCATACGCTCACCCGCATGACGGAAGCGCAGGACACTGGAACAGTCACCGATGGCAACCCCGTCGCCCCGGCGGGCGCCCGGACCGCCGCCGACGTGGTCACCCCCGCTCTCGTCGCCCGCCTCACCCGGTCCGTGGTGAGCTCGGGCGGACGCACCGCCTGCCACACGCCGCTCACTGGTGAGGTGCTCGCCGAGCTCCCGGAGTCGACACCCGAGGACGTCGCAGCCGCCTTCGACCGGGCGCGGGCGGCACAGCACGCCTGGGCCGCCCTGCCCGTGGGGCGGCGGGCGGCCGTCCTGCTGCGCTTCCACGACCTGCTGCTGGCCCGCCAGTCGGAGATCCTCGACCTGATACAGCTGGAGACGGGCAAGAGCCGGCTGCACGCCCACGAGGAGGTGCAGGCGGTCGCCGTCGCCGCCCGCTACTACGGGCGCGGCGCGCCCACCCATCTGCGGCCGCGGCGGCACGTGGGCGTCCTGCCCGTGCTGACCCACGTCACCGAACTGCGCGTGCCGCGCGGCGTCGTGGGACAGATCGCGCCCTGGAACTACCCCCTCGAACTGTCCGTCGGCGACGCGCTGCCGGCCTTCGTCGCAGGCAACGCGGTCGTGATGAAACCCGACACCGAGACGGCCCTGACCGCCCTGTGGGCCCGCGACCTGCTCGTCGAGGCCGGGCTGCCGCAGGAGGTCTGGCAGGTCGTCCTCGGCGAGGGCCCCGTCGTCGGCCCGGCCGTCGTGGCGCACGCCGACTACGTCTCCTTCACCGGCTCCACGCGGGTCGGCCGGGAGGTCGCCCGGGGCGCGGCGGGCCGCCTCGTGGGTACCTCGCTCGAACTCGGCGGCAAGAACGCCATGCTCGTGCTGCCCGACGCCGACCTCGACCGGGCGGCGGCCGGCGCCGTGCGCGGCTGCTTCTCCTCCGCCGGCCAGCTGTGCATATCCATAGAGCGGCTCTATGTGCACAGAGCGGTGGCCGACGACTTCCTGCGCCGCTTCGTCGCCCGCACCAGGGCGCTGCGGCTCGGCACGGCGCTGGCGTACGGGGCGGACATGGGCTCGCTGGTCTCGCAGCGGCAGCTGGAGACGGTGACCCGGCACGTGGACGAGGCGGTCGCCAAGGGCGCCACCGTCCTGACCGGCGGCCGCGCCCGGCCGGACGTCGGGCCGCTGTTCTACGAGCCGACGATCCTGGAGGGCGTGCAGCACCCGATGGCGGTGTGTGCTGAAGAAACGTTTGGCCCGGTGGTGTCGGTGTACCGCTTCGACGACGAGGACGACGCCGTCCGCCGCGCCAACGCCACCCCGTACGGCCTGAACGCCAGCGTCTGGACGCGCGACGGCCGGCGCGGCCGGGCACTGGCGGCCCGCCTGCGTGCCGGCACGGTCAACGTGAACGAGGCGTACGCGGCGGCGTACGGCAGCGCCCGTACCCCCATGGGTGGCATGGGCGACTCCGGTCTGGGTCGGCGGCACGGCACCGAGGGCATCCTCAAATACACCGAGGCCCAGTCCGTCGTGCAGCAGCGGCTGGTGCCGATGGGACCGGCCTTCGGGCTGGACGACGAGCAGTACGCCCGGCTGATGACGAACGGGCTGCGGCTGCTGAAGGCCATCCGACTGCGCTAGAGGGGCGGCAGGCGTGAGCGAGGGCAAGGAAGAGGACGAGGGATTCGACTACGACGTCGTGGTCGTCGGCTCCGGCTTCGGCGGGGCCGTCGCGGCCCTGCGCCTGACGGAGAAGGGCTACCGCGTCGGCGTGCTGGAGGCGGGCCGCCGCTTCACGCGCGAGACGCTGCCGCGCACCTCCTGGGACCTGCGCAACTACCTGTGGGCCCCGGCGCTGGGGCTGTACGGCATCCAGCGCATCCACCTGCTCGGCAACGTCATGGTGCTGGCGGGCGCGGGCGTCGGCGGCGGTTCGCTGAACTACGCCAACACCCTCTACGTGCCGCCCAAGGCGTTCTTCGACGACCCCCAGTGGGCGCCGGTCACCGACTGGGAGGACGAGCTGCGCCCGTACTACGAGCAGGCGCAGCGCATGCTCGGCGTCCGGCTCAACCCCACGACGACCCCCTCGGACGTGCACCTGAAGGCGGCGGCCGAGCGGATGGGGGTGGGGGAGACCTTCCACCTCGCGCCCGTGGGCGTGTTCTTCGGCGACGGCGAGGACGGCGACGGGGCGGTACGGGCCGCGCCCGGCGAGGCGGCCCCCGACCCGTACTTCGGCGGCGTGGGGCCCGAGCGGCGCGCGTGCACCGAGTGCGGGGAGTGCATGACGGGGTGCCGGCACGGCGCGAAGAACACCCTCAACGAGAACTACCTGTACCTCGCCGAGCGCGCCGGCGCCGTCATCCACCCGATGACGACGGTGGTGGCCGTCACCGAGCACCGCGCCGGCGGGCACCGTGTGGTGACCGTGCCGACCGACCGCCGGCGCGGAGCGCGGCGGGCGCGCCCGCGCGTGCTCCGGGCGCGCTACGTGGTGCTCGCCGCCGGTACGTACGGCACGCAGACGCTGCTGCACACGATGAAGGACCGGGGCCTGCTGCCGCGGATCTCCGGCCGGCTCGGGACACTGACGCGGACCAACTCCGAGGCGCTGGTGGGGGCGCAGACCATCGACGCGCGCTACCGCAAGGCGCCCCACGGCGCGCGCCGGGCGGACTTCACCCAGGGGGTGGCCATCACCTCCTCCGTCCACCCCGACCCCCACACCCACATCGAGCCCGTCCGCTACGGCAAGGGCTCCAATGCGATGGGTCTGCTGTCCATCCCAAAGGTGCCGGTCGGCTCCCGGCTGCCGCGGCCGCTGGCCTTCGCGGTGCGCTGCGCCCTGCACCCGGTGCAGGCGGTGCTGTCGCTGTCCACCCACCGCTGGTCGGAGCGCACGATCATCGGGCTCGTCATGCAGTCCCTGGACAACTCCCTGACCACCCACCGGCGCACCCGGCACCCGGGCAAGGGTCTGCTCACGGCCCGGCAGGGGCACGGCGCACCGAACCCGAAACAGATCCCGCAGGCCACCGCGGCCGCCGAGCACCTGGCACGGGAGATCAACGGCTTCCCCGGCAGCAACCTCGGCGAGCTGCTCGGCACCCCGCTCACCGCCCACTTCATCGGCGGCTGCCCGATCGGCGCCGACGCCGCGACGGGCGTGATCGACCCGTACCACCGGCTGTACGGGCACCCGGGCGTGCTCGTGGTCGACGGCTCGGCCGTCTCCGCCAACCTCGGGGTCAACCCCTCGCTGACGATCACGGCACAGGCGGAGCGGGCGATGGCCTTCTGGCCCAACAAGGGGGAGGCCGATCCGCGCCCGGCGCAGGGAAGCGCGTACCGGCGCGTGGCGGCCGTCGAGCCCCGGGAGCCGGTGGTGCCCAAGGACGCCTTCGGCGCCCTGCGCCTGCCCCTGCTGCCGGTGCCGCCCGTACCGCCGAAGCCGCAGGCGTAGGACCGCCCCGTCAGGGGCGCGGGGAACTGCGCGATCGGCCACTGGCGGCCTGCAGCCGACGTGCCACCCCGAAGGATCCGGGCGCAGCCCGGTACTGCATCTGAGGGCGCGTCGTGGCCTCTCGCGCAGTTCCCCGCGCCCCTGACGGGGCACTGCGGACCCACCGGACAGGTCGTGGCCGGGCACGGCGAAGGGCCCCGGGCCGCCGGCGCGGGGGCAGGCGGGCGGCCTCGGGGCCCTTGACTGCCGGCACCGAGATCAGGGCAGGGTCGGTGCCGCGGAGCGGCGCCGGGGGGAGCGCCGCGGGCTGTGGTCCAACGAGCTGTGGTCCAACCAATGGCAGTTCGGAGCGCGGGACTTGGTGCGTCCCTTTTGCATCGTGGGGGATGCGCCTGCCGGGCGCAACCGTTTCGACCGGATACGGTCGGTTCCAGGCGTCCCCGGAACCGACCGCCCTATAGTGGCGGCCGGGCTGCTGTCCCCTGCTGACCGGTCGCCTTCGCCACCGGAGTGAGGTCCCACGACGCGCGTGCGTGCGCGCCACACACTCCGGCGGATCCCGCCCTGTCGTGCCGGGCGCCCAGGAACAGGGACGGAAGCCACGCGTGGATTTCGAGGGCCGCTCCTGGCTGGCGCGGTCATCCGGTGCAACGCGGCGGAGCGGCCGGCGGTCACGCTCCGTACGAGTGACGGGGTCCGAACGCGAATGCGGTGCTCAGACGCGGCCGCGGCACAGCTCCAGCAGGGTCATCGCGAGGACGGTGCCGGAGCGGCCGAGCTGGTCGCCGTAGTGGTTGATGATCTCCATCTCGCGCGAGAGGTGCACCCGGCGGCCGCCGGAGGCGATGCGCTCGCGCTGGATGGCCTCCGAGACGGCGATGCGCTCCTGGACGAGGCCGATGATGCGGCCGTCGAGATCGTCGATCCGCCGCCGGGCGTCGGTGATCATGCCGGCCGCCTCGCCGGTACGGGCGCCCGTGCCTTCCTGGGCGGTCGCTGCGGGAGTGGCTGTGGTGTGGGACATGTGTGTTTCTCCAAAGGGGCCGGATCGGCCCCCGGAGCGGCAGGTCCGGGAAATGCGACAGGCGCCCCGGGCCTTACCGGCCCGGGGCGCCTGGGGAAGTCGCTTGCGCTGAGGAATCAGCGGCTCAAGCAGCACGACCATGGCAGCCGGACGGGCCCGGTGCCATAGGTAAAGAGGAAGCTGTGCTGCGTGTGCATGGCCGACAGTATGCCCGGGGCGGACGCCGGGGACCAAGCCGGGACCGGGCGGGTTCGGATGGTGAGACAAAAGCAAGCACCGCCGCACCGGTAGAATCGACAAATAGAGACCCCCTCCTCAATCGCCGGAAGGCCGCTCCCGTGCCAGCAGCACCCCCCGCCGCCCCCGACAACCACACCCCGGACCCCGTCCTCGTTGTCGACTTCGGCGCGCAGTACGCCCAGCTGATCGCCCGCCGTGTCCGTGAGGCCCGGGTCTACAGCGAGATCGTGCCCAGCACGATGCCCGTCGCCGAGATCCTGGCCAAGAAGCCGAAGGCGATCATCCTCTCCGGCGGCCCCTCGTCCGTGTACGAGGAGGGCGCCCCGCGCCTGGACGACGCCCGCGCCCTCTTCGAGGCCGGCGTGCCCGTCTTCGGCATGTGCTACGGCTTCCAGCTGATGGCCACGACGCTCGGCGGTACCGTCGACAACACCGGTGCGCGCGAGTACGGCCGTACGCCGCTGACCGTCTCGAAGCCGTCCTCCACGCTCTTCGAGGGCACTCCGGTCGAGCAGTCGGTGTGGATGTCCCACGGCGACGCCTGCTCCGCCGCGCCCGAGGGCTTCACCGTCACCGCCTCCACGGACGTGGTGCCGGTCGCGGCCTTCGAGAACGACGCGAAGAAGCTGTACGGCGTGCAGTACCACCCCGAGGTGATGCACTCCACGCACGGCCAGCTGGTCCTCGAGCACTTCCTGTACCGCGGTGCGGGCATCGAGCCCACCTGGACCACCGGCAACGTCATCGAGGAGCAGGTCGCCGCGATCCGCGAGCAGGTCGGCACCAAGCGGGCGATCTGCGGCCTGTCCGGCGGCGTGGACTCCGCCGTGGCCGCGGCGCTGGTGCAGAAGGCCATCGGCTCCCAGCTGACCTGCGTCTACGTCGACCACGGCCTGATGCGCAAGGGCGAGACCGAGCAGGTCGAGAAGGACTTCGTGGCCGCGACCGGCGTCCAGCTGAAGGTCGTCGACGCGCAGGAGCGATTCCTCACCGCGCTCGCCGGGGTCTCCGACCCCGAGGAGAAGCGGAAGATCATCGGCCGGGAGTTCATCCGGGTCTTCGAGCAGGCCCAGGCCGAGATCATCGCCGAGGGCGCGGCCGACGGCGAGCCCGTCGAGTTCCTCGTCCAGGGCACGCTCTACCCGGACATCGTCGAGTCCGGCGGCGGCACCGGCACCGCCAACATCAAGTCCCACCACAACGTGGGCGGCCTCCCCGAGGACCTGGAGTTCAAGCTCGTCGAGCCGCTGCGCCAGCTGTTCAAGGACGAGGTGCGCATGGTCGGCCAGGAGCTCGGCCTGCCCACCGAGATCGTCCAGCGCCAGCCCTTCCCGGGCCCGGGCCTGGGCATCCGCATCGTCGGCGAGGTCACGCGCGAGCGCCTGGACCTGCTGCGCGAGGCCGACGCCATCGCCCGTGAGGAGCTGACGGCCGCCGGTCTGGACGCCGAGATCTGGCAGTGCCCGGTCGTGCTGCTCGCCGACGTCCGCTCGGTCGGCGTCCAGGGCGACGGCCGCACCTACGGCCACCCGATCGTCCTGCGCCCCGTCTCGTCCGAGGACGCGATGACCGCCGACTGGACGCGCATGCCGTACGACGTGCTGGCCCGCATCTCCACCCGCATCACCAACGAGGTGCGCGACGTCAACCGCGTCGTCCTCGACGTCACCAGCAAGCCCCCGGGGACGATCGAGTGGGAGTGACCCACGCCTGACCGCAGCCGCGCCGCCCTTCCGTCTACGCCGTACGACGGAGGGCGGCGCGGCCGTTTGCGCCCCTATGGTGGCGGCACGCCAACGGAAGGAGCGGTCGTGCCGCACATCGACGTGGGCAATGACGCACCCGGGATCCTCGGCCTCATGCGGTTCCGCCCCGAGACGGCAGATCCCCTGAACGACCTCGCCGAAGCCCTCTTACGCGCTCCGGGCACCCTCACCCGCGGGGAGCGGGAGCTGATCGTCGCGTACGTCTCCTGGGGCAACAACTGCACCTTCTGCACCAACGGCCACGCAGAACTCGCCGCCCAACAACTCCCCGGCGGCCTGCCGGCGGTCCGCCGCGTCCTGGACGACCGGGACTTCTCGGAGCTGAGCCCGAAACTGACCGCGCTCCTCGCGGTGGCCGACCTCGTCCGCCGCGGCGGACGCGAGGTCACGGACGAATCGGTGGCTGCGGCCCGCAAGGCGGGCGCGACGGACGTGGAGATCCACGACACGGTCCTGATAGCGGCGGCCTTCTGCATGTACAACCGCTACGTGGACGGCCTGGCGACACGCCTGCCGGACGACCCGGACGCGTACCGCAGGAATGCGGCGCACGTGATCGAGCACGGGTACGGGAAGTAGGCGATCCGATCGGAAACGTTGCCGTCGCTCACTCGTTTGAGCGACGGTGGTCGGATTTCCTGCGCCCCGGTCGGTTGTGTGTCCAGGGTTGAGTGTGGATATCGAAGATCTGTTCCCGGACTGGCCGCGGCCTCCCCATGAAGGCTTCACCGCCGAGGACCTTTTCCGGGTTCCCGGTCTCCCGGCGCACACGCAGCTGATCGACGGCAGTTTCGTTTACCGAAGCCGTCAGAGCGAGTTCCATACGACGACCAACTGCCTACTGCAGCACGGCCTGCATCGGGCGGTCCCGGATGCTCTGAAGGTGGTGCGGGAGATGGTCGTCGTGCTCGGGCCGCGGCAGGCACCCGAACCGGACATCGCTGTGATCAAGGCCGAGGCCAGGGACCGGTACGCCGATCGATACCAGGGGCACGATGTCGTGCTCGCCCTCGAAACCGTCTCCCCCGACTCGGAGGAGCGCGATCGGTGCCGTAAGCCCCAGCTCTATGCCGAGGCGGACATTGGCTTCTTCTGGCGGGTCGAGCCGGGGCCGGACTGGCGGCCGGTGGTGCACACTTATGAGCTCGATCGCGAGGCACGGGCGTACGTCCTGACCGGCATCCACCGCGGCCGGCTGAAGACCGCTGTTCCCTTCGATGTGGACATCGACCTGACGGAGATCAACAGGTTCTAGCCCGCGCACGACCCTGGCCTCCCGCGGTACCCGGCGGTAGCTTCCGATCCGTAGCCAGGATCAACGGAGGAGGCCCGCACCATGACCGAGGCCGGCGCCGGCGCACGCGTCCCCGAGCCGATACCCACCGAGCAACTGCACTTCGCCATGCCGCCGCAGCACGCGTCCGTCGAGGACGAGCGGCGGTACCGGAAGGAGCGGTTGGCGGCGGCGTTGCGGTTGTTCGGGAGGTTCGGGTTCGAGGAGGGGGTTGCGGGGCACATCACCGCGCGGGACCCGGAGTTCGCGGACTGCTTCTGGGTCAATCCGTTCGGGATGTCCTTCAAGCACGTCACCGTCAGCGACTTGATCATGGTCAACCACCGCGGGCAGGTCGTCGAGGGCCGGTACCACGTCAACCAGGCGGCGTTCGCGATCCATTCGCAGATCCACCGGGCCCGGCCCGACGTCGTGGCCGCCGCCCACAGTCACTCGACGTACGGGCGGGCGCTGTCGTCGCTGGGGGAGTTGCTGGAGCCGATCACCCAGGACGTGTGCGCCTTCTACCAGGATCATGCCCTCTTCGACGACTACACGGGCGTGGTGCTGGACGAGGAGGAGGGGCGGCGGATCGCCGCGACGCTCGGGTCGCACAAGGCCGTGATCCTGCGCAACCACGGGCTGCTGACCGTGGGGGACTCAGTGGACGCGGCGGCGTGGTGGTTCATCACGATGGAACATTCCTGCCAGGTGCAGCTGGCCGCCAAGGCCGCCGGCAAGCCCGTGCCCATCGACCCGGAGAACGCCGCGCGCACGCACGAGCAGCTGGGCAACGACCTGGTGGCGTGGATCAACTACCAGCCGCTTCATCAGCAGATCGTCCGCAGCGAGCCCGAGCTGCTGGGCTGACCCCCGCCACTCGGCGGGGGCGGCTCGTTCTTCCGGCTGGCTTTGCCCTCCCTTTACCTTGCCTACGATGGTGCGGAGCCGAGGCCCAGCCGCCTCGGCTTCGTCACACCACTCGTAGGAGAACCATGCGCCTCTCCCGTTGCATCGGGCTGCCCGCCGCCCTGGCCCTGGCCGGCCTGGCCGTCACCGGATGCGGCGGGGGCGCCGAGGCCGAGGAGCGGCCCGCGAGGTCCGCCGCGCCGACCTCCTCCGCGCCCGCGAGCCCGACACCGGTGACACAGAAGCCCGCCCCGCCGGCGGCCATGCTGCCCGGCGCCGCCAAAGTCGTACGGCCGCAGATCGCGCCGGAGAACGGCGAGAAGGTCGGCGTGGGCCAGCCGCTCGCGATCGTCTTCAAGCAGCAGAAGGTCTCGCCGGAGCTGCGGGCCGGCATCGAGGGGCGCCTGAAGGTCTCGACCTCGCCGCGCGTGCCCGGCGCCTGGCACTGGAACGAGTCCAAGGGCGACACCCGCGTCCACTTCCGCCCGGCGACGTACTGGCCCGCCGGCACCGAGGTCACCCTTGACGCGGACCTCGCGGGCGTGAAGCTCGCCGACGGCACGGCCGCCGACCGCGACCGCCGCCTCTCCTTCACCGTCGGCGACTCGATGGTCAGCACCGTGGACCTCAAGGCCCGCCGGATGACCGTCGTCCGCAACGGCACGACCCTGCGCACCATCCCCATCAGCGGTGGCGACGAGTCCAAGGGCTTCGGCACCCGGCAGGGCGTCAAGACCATCCTCGCCAAGGAGGGCCGGGTCGTCATGGACTCCCTGTCCATCGGCATCCCGCGCAACCACCCCGACGGGTTCTACGGTGCGTACGACTACAGCATGCGCGAGACGGTCAGCGGCGAGTACGTGCACGCGGCGCCCGACAACGCCGAGTCCTTCGGCAAGGAGAACGTCAGCCACGGCTGCATCGGCATGTCCACCGAGGACGCCAAGTGGCTCTACGGGCTGAGCCTGAAGGGCGACGTCGTCCAGGTCACGGGCGGTACGAAGCCCAAGCCCATGGACCCCTTCGGCAACGGCTACGGCGACTGGAACCTGACCTGGGAGCAGTGGCTGGCCGGCAGCGCCCTCGGCATCCGCACGGGCGAGTGACTTTTCCACAACCCGGGCGTACGCCGGCAGGGTTGTCCACAGGCCTGAACACGACCGCGCGCTTGTACGTATCGTCGTGAACGGTTCGGTGCCCGCTCGGCGGGAGCCGGCCGCGACGGGGCGGTACGAGGAGGAAAGGCGCTGGTCGACATGGCACTGGACGGCACGGCACGGTCGCTCGGGACGGCGGGCCGCGGGCCCGCCCGCTACGCACTGCTCCCGCTGCGCCTCTTCCTCGGCATCACCTTCGTCTACGCGGGCGTCGACAAGCTCACCGACCCCGCCTTCCTCGCGGCCAGCGGGCCCGGCTCCCTCGGCGAGCTCATGCACTCGGTGCGCGGGTCGGCCGCCGTGCCGTGGCTGGTCGACCTCGCCCTGAAGGATCCGGTGGGCTTCGGCCACGCCATCGCCGCGGGGGAGATCGCGGTGGGCCTCGGCACGCTCCTGGGGCTCTTCGCGCGCCTGGCCGCGGCCGGGGGAGCGCTGATATCGCTGAGCCTGTGGCTGACCGTCAGCTGGTCGGCCACGCCGTACTACTACGGCAACGACCTCGTCTACCTGATGGCCTGGCTGCCGCTGATACTCGCGGGCGCGCCCGTGCTGTCGGTGGACGCGATACGCGCCCGCCGCGGCCCGCGCGGGCGGGCCCGGCGACGGCTGCGGCGCCGCCGCTGACCGCCCCCCCCGCAGCGCCCCCCGCAGCGGAGGCGGTGTCAGGCGTCGGTCTCCAGGCCGCGGCGGCGGTTGCGGTGGCGGCGCACGGTCAGGGAGAGGGAGGTGACCACGCCGGCCAGGCAGAAGCCGGCCACGATGCCGGGCAGCAGCGCGTAGGAGGGGAACCACCACCAGCCGGCCATGTCACCGAGGCAGAGCACGCTCGCGGCCAGCAGCACCAGGCCCGCGACGAGCTTCCCGGGCTCGAAGTCATGCCGCACGGACGACCTCCACCTGGCCGATGCCGGCCTCCAGCTTGAGCTGCACGGTGCCGTGCGAGGGCTGCCCGGCAGCGGGGGACAGGGTCAGGCGCTTGTGCTGCCGGGGCTGGACGTCGATGTCCTGGGACGTGTCGGCCGGCAGTTGGATGTCGCCGATGCCGACCTCGATGTCCAGCGTCGCCGTCACGTCGCGCGGCAGCACGACCCGCAGCTTGCCTGCGCCGATCTCGGCGCCGGTGGTGACCGGGCCGCCCGACCACTGGAACCCGGTCAGGTCCAGCACCGCGTCGCCGGTGCCGAGTTCGTAGTGGGTCCGTACGTCCGCCGCGGCTGCCGGGCGCCAGGTCCGCTCCCGCCAGTCGGCGGTGATCGACTTGGGCAGGTACGCGGCGCCGGTCAGCAGGGCGCCGGTGAGCACCGCGGCGACGGCGGTGCCGCCGCCGGTGCGGCCGTAGCGCGAGCTGACCACGATGCCCAGGCCGAAGACGCCCAGCGCGGCGGCCAGACCGATTTCCAAGGAGGTGCTCAGCGGATGGTCGTTCCACGTCAGGCCGGTGCCCAGGCCGCCGGCCACGAGGGCCAGCAGGAAGGTCCAGCCGCCCAGCGACCGGCCGGTGCGCACCGGCGCGGGGGCGGTGGCGCGCTCGCCGGACGGCCGTGCGCCCGGGCCGCCTTCGCCGGTGCCGCCCGCGGCGTCCTCCGCGAGGTCGTCGTCGGCGTCGGCCGGGCCCCACAGATAGCCGGTGCGGGCCGCGCCCGCGCCCGGGCCGTCGTGTCCGCTCTCCCGCCACCAGGACGGGGTGTTCGGCGCGGGCGGCGCCTGGGTCTCGGGCGGCGCGTCGACGGTCTTGTGCGCCTTGTGGAGGCGGTGGGCCCCCTCCGCCTCGCCCGCCTCCTGCGGTTCCGTCCCGGTCTGCCGGTGCTGCTGCGACCAGTACACGGCGCCGAACAGCGCGAGGGTCAGCATCAGGGCGAAGGACATCACGCCGCTGTTGTTGGCCATCGAAAGGAACAGCCCGCAGCCGACCAGCGCGCACAGCACCGCCGTCAGGGCCGGCCCCTCGACCCGCCCGGACAGCAGGCGCCGGCCCTCGTTGTCGTCCTCGCCCTCCAGCGGGATCAGCAGCCAGGCGAAGCCGTACACGATCAGGCCCAGCCCGCCCGCGACCGCCAGCACGCCCAGCACCGCACGGAAGATGACGGGGTCCATGTCGAAGCAGCGCCCGAGGCCGCCGCAGACGCCGGAGATCATCCGGTGGTCGCGGCTGCGCCGCAGCGGCGGTCGGGGGTCCTGCTCGGCGGAGCCGGGTGGTGCGTCGGTCATGGGGACATCGTGTCAAGCGGAACGGGCGTGCGGCAGCGGTGGCGACCCTGGACCTTCCCTGAGATCGCCCCTGAGGCGGGTCCGGTTAGGGTGGCGCATCGAACACACGACGGGGCAACCGGAGGCGCGCGGTGCAAGGTGCAGTGCCTGAGGTCGGTCGGCTGGTCGCCGGACGGTACCGGCTCGCCGAGCGGATAGGCCGGGGCGGCATGGGCACGGTCTGGCGGGCCGAGGACGAGCTGCTGGGCCGTCAGGTGGCGGTCAAGCGCCTCCACGTCCCCCTGGGCCTGCAGGAGGACGAGCTCGTCACCCTGCACGAGCGCACCCGCCGCGAGGCCCGCAGCGCCGCCCGCATCAACCACCCCAACGTCGTGGTCGTCCACGACGTCGTCGACGACGGCGGCCTGCCCTGCATCGTGATGGAGTACGTGCCCTCCACCACGCTCGCCGACGTGCTCAAGCAGCGCCCCGTCACGCCCGCGGAGGCCGCCCGCATCGGCCGCGGCATGATCGCCGCCCTGCGTGCGGCCCACGCGGCCGGTGTGCTGCACCGCGACGTCAAGCCCGGCAACGTCCTGCTCGGCCACGACGGCCGCGTCGTGCTGACCGACTTCGGCATCGCGCAGTCGACCGGCACCTCGACGCTGACGAAGACGGGCGAAATGGTCGGTTCCATCGACTACATCGCCCCCGAGCGCGTCAAGGGCGCCAAGCCGGGCCCGGCCGCCGACCTGTGGGCGCTCGGGGCCACGCTCTACCAGGCCCTCGAAGGGCGGCCGCCGTTCCGCAAGGACACCGCGGTCGAGACGGCGTACTCCATCGCCGTCGACCCGCTGCCGCCGCTGCGCCGCGCCGGCGAGCTGACCCGGCTCGTCGAGCGGCTCCTGGCCAAGGATCCGGCCCTGCGGCCCCCGGCCGAGCTCGTCGAGCAGATCCTGCGCGAGCCCGCGGCCGAGGCCGCGACCACGGCGCACCCGCAGACCTTCGACACGCCCGCCGAGCCGGCCCCGGCACCCCGCCCGGAGCCCGCACCCGAGCCGGACCCCGCACCCGCCCCCACGGCACCCGCACCTCCGCCCGCACCCGCACCTCCGCCCGCACCCGAGCCCGAGACCGTGCCCGTACCGCCGGCGGCCGCCGGCCCGACCGGCGCAACGGGCCCGACCCGCACCGCCGTCGCCCCGGTGCCCGCCGCACCGCCCCGGCGCCGGGCCCTGCGGTGGGGCGGCGCAGTGGCCGTCGTGGCGGCGATGCTGGCGGCCGGCGCGTACGTCCTCCTCCCGCAGGACGGCGAGGACGGCGAGGACGGCGGCGAGGACGCCCCGGCCTCCTCGGCCCCCGCTGCGAAGAGCCCGCAGCCGAGCACGTCCCCGTCCGCCTCCTTCGCCCCGCCCGTGCCCAAGGGCTACCACCTGGTCGACGACAAGAAGACCGGCGTCGCCTTCCCCGTCCCCGACGGCTGGCAGCGCAGGGACGTCCCCGACTCCAACGGCGTGGTCTACGTCGACCCCAGCGGCCTGCTGCGCCTGGAGGTCGCCGTACTGGACCTCGCCACCAGCGATCCGCTGCAGCACTGGAAGGACGACGAGGCGGATTCCGTCCGCAAGGGCAAGCTGCCCGGCTACGACCGCAAGCGCATGCAGAGCACGGTCTTCCGGGACCGGCCGGCCGCGCTGTGGGAGTTCACCTTCCGGGGCCGGGCCCGGGAGTTCCGGGCCGTCGACCTCGGCTTCGGGCGTCCCGGCGGCAACGAGTACGCGCTGTACCTGTCCGGGCCCAGCGCCGACTGGGACAGGCACAAGAAGATCTTCGACGTCGTCAGGGACGGTCTGCGACTGCCCAAGGAGCAGTGACCATCGGGGGTTCCTCAGGGGCGACCCTGATGCCCGTCCGCCACCGGCCGTGTGACGATCTGTACATGACCACCGCTCCGCCGCCCGGCAGCCCTCCCTTGCGCAAGCTCTACCGCAGTGCCGACGGGCGCATGCTCGGCGGCGTGGCGCGCGGCCTGGCCGGTCACCTGGGCCTGCCGGTGTCGTGGGTGCGGATGGCGTTCGTCGCGCTGCTCATGGCGAAGGGCATGGGCGCGCTGCTGTACGCGGTGTTCTGGTTCGTCGTGCCGCTGGGCATCGGCGGCGTGGAGGCGGCTCCCCGTCAGGTCCTCGACGAGGCGGCGGCGGACGGCCGGCGGCGGTTGTTCGCCCGCAAGCCCGACCGCGGGCAGGTCTTCGCCCTCCTGGCCCTGGTGGTCAGCGCCGTCGTCTTCCTGGACCGGCTGCGCCTGGGCAGCGCCGACGCCTACCTGTGGCCCGTGCTGCTGATCGGCGCGGGCGTCGCCCTGGTGTGGCGTCAGGCCGACAACGCCCGCCGTGCGCACTGGATGGAGGTCGGCCGCAGCAGCCGCGTGCTGCCGCTGGCCCGTGCCGCGGCCGGGGTGCTGCTCGTGGGTGTCGGCGTGACGGGCATCGCGGTGCTGCAGGGTTCGGCCGGGCACCTGGGCACCGTGCTCCAGGCCTCGCTGGCGGTGCTGGTCGGCATCGCGCTGCTGGCCGGCCCGTCGGTCGTACGGATGGCCCAGGACCTCTCCGCGGAGCGCACGATGCGCATCCGGGCCCAGGAGCGTGCCGAGGTGGCCGCGCACGTCCACGACTCCGTCCTGCACACCCTCACCCTGATCCAGCGCCGCGCGGAGGATCCGCGCGAAGTGGCCCGCCTCGCCCGCTCCCAGGAGCGGGAGCTGCGCAACTGGCTGTACGACCCGGAAGGGCGCGGCAAGGACGAGGACGCCGGGCCCAAGACGCTGGCCGAGGCCGTGCGCGGCACGGCGGGCGAGGTCGAGGACCTCCACGGCGTGCAGATCGAGGTCGTCGTGGTCGGCGACTGCGCCCTGGACGAGCGCCTGGGCGCCCAGCTGCAGGCCGCCCGCGAGGCCATGGTCAACGCGGCCAAGTACGGTGGCCGCAGCGGTGCCGTGCAGGTGTACGCGGAGGTGGAGGGCCGTACGGTCTTCATCTCGGTGCGCGACCGCGGGCCGGGCTTCGACCCGGACGCGGTGCCGGAGGACAGGATGGGCGTCCGGGAGTCGATCATCGGCCGGATGCAGCGCAACGGCGGCACCGCACGACTGCGATCCGCACCCGGTGGGGGGACGGAAGTGGAGCTGGAGATGGAGAGGGCGGAGAAGGCGTCATGACGACCGAGGAGACCGAGGGCACCGCGGGGCGGCACGTGCGGGTGGTGCTGGTCGACGACCACCGGATGTTCCGCACGGGCGTGCAGGCCGAGATCGGCGACACGGCCGCCACGGGCGTGGAGGTCGTCGGCGAGGCCGCCGACGTCGACCAGGCGGTCACGGTGATCACCGCGACCCGGCCCGACGTGGTCCTGCTGGACGTGCACCTGCCCGGGGGCGGCGGCGTGGAGGTGCTGCGCCGCAGCGCGCCCCTGATGGCCGCCCAGGAGGCGCCCGTGCGCTTCCTCGCGCTGTCGGTCTCCGACGCCGCCGACGACGTCATCGGCGTGATCCGCGGCGGGGCGCGCGGCTACGTCACCAAGACGATCACCGGCAACGACCTGATCGGTGCGATCTTCCGGGTCAAGGACGGCGACGCCGTCTTCTCGCCCCGCCTGGCCGGGTTCGTCCTCGACGCCTTCGCCTCGACGGACGCCCCGCCGGTCGACGAGGACCTCGACCGGCTCACCCAGCGCGAGCGCGAGGTGCTGCGCCTGATCGCGCGCGGTTACGCCTACAAGGAGATCGCCAAGCAGCTGTTCATCTCCGTCAAGACCGTGGAGTCGCACGTCTCGGCGGTGCTGCGCAAGCTGCAGCTGTCCAACCGGCACGAGCTGACCCGCTGGGCGACGGCACGCCGGCTGGTCTGACCCCCGCATCCCGGTTCCGGGGCCTCGTCCGACCACGCTCCGAGCACGGCCGTGCGTGCACGGTCGTGTGAGCAGGGCCGCTGGAACCTTCCCGTCCGGCTCTGCCTCTAAGCGGGCGTGAGTCTGACGGGAACACCCTTCTTGCTGACCGTGGTCGCGCTGGTGCTGCTGGCTCTCGTGCTGCCGCTCACGCTGTGGACGAGGATCGGCGGTCCCCGGCTGCTGCGGCAGGCGGCGCGGCTGGTCATGCTGCTCTTCGCGCAGGTCACCGGCATAGCCCTGGTGTTCGTGATCGTCAACAACGCGAACGGCCTCTTCGACACCTGGGGCGACCTGCTGGGCACCGGCGACCACGTCAACGCGGCCGCCGACCTCGGCCCGGACGGCACCGGCGGCAAGAAGGTCGACCACGAGCCGAAGGTCGTCCAGGCGTTCCGTCCCGCCTCCGACAAGCGCATGGGCCCCGGCGTCCAGGAGACGCAGCTGAAGGGCCGGATATCCGGCGTCGAGGGCGAGGTGTACGTCTGGCTGCCGCCGCAGTACGACGACCCGGCGTACAAGGACAAGAAGTTCCCCGTGGTCGAGGTGCTGCCCGGCTTCCCCGGTTCGGCCAAGGCGTGGTTCGGCACGCTGAACGTCAACACCCAGCTCAAGCCGATGATGGAACGGGGCGAGGTCGCCCCCTTCGTCATCGTCGCGCCCCGCACCGCCCTGCTCGGCGACACCGACACCGGCTGCGCCAACATCCCCGGCAAGGTCAACGCCGACACCTGGCTCAGCGTCGACGTCCGCAAGATGGTGACCGACACCTTCCGCGTCGAGGACAAGCCCGACGGCTGGGCCGTCGCCGGCTACTCCGCGGGGGCCCACTGCGCCACCCGGCTGGCCGTCGCGCACCCCGACCGCTACCGCGCCGGGGTGGGCCTGTCCGGCTACAACGACCCCGCCGGCGAGCCCGCCTCCCTCACCGCGCGCACCCCCGAGCTGCGCGAGGAGAACAACCCGCTGAAGATGCTGCAGCGCGCCACGACCCCGCCGCGGGTGGCGCTGTTCCTCTCCGGCGCCGAGGCCGACGGCTACCAGGGCGGCCTGGCGCTCAAGCAGGCGGCCAAGCCGCCGACGACCGTGCAGGTGACCCTGATACCGGCGGGCGCGGGCGGCCACGGGACGGCCGTGTGGAAGCGTCAGGTGCCGGACGTCTTCAAGTGGCTGACCAAGCAGGTCGCGCACTGACGGTGCCCGCAGCCCGGCTCACGCCGGCCGCGACGCGCCCGCGAAGGGCATCTCGTCGATCGGTGCGACGCGCACCGGCGCCCCGGGATGCGGGGCGTGGATCATCTTCCCGTCGCCGACGTACAGCCCGACGTGGCTGATGCCCGAGTAGAAGAAGACCAGGTCGCCGGGGGCCAGCTGGGAGCGGGCGATGCGCCGGCCCGCGTTGATCTGGGTGTACGTGGTGCGCGGCAGCGACACCCCGGCCGCCTGCCAGGCCGCCTGGGTCAGCCCTGAGCAGTCGAAGGCGTCGGGCCCAGTGGCGCCCCACACGTACGGCTTGCCGAGCGCGGCGTACGCGAAGGCCACGGCGCGCGCGGCGCGGCCCTGGACGGCCCGGCCCACCGCCTCCTGCGCGCCGGCCGCCGCAGCGGCCGCCGCGGCGGGGGCGGCGGAGGCGGCCGTGTCGGCGGCCTCGACGGCCGTGCGCTCGGTCGCGGAGAGCTTGTCCAGCAGCTGCCGGGCCGCGTCCAGCCGCTCCTCGATGGTGCGCTTGTGCGCGGCGAGCGCGGCCTCCTCCCGCCGGATCTCCGTCAGCCGGTCCTCGGCGGTGGTGCGCACCTGCTGGACGTCGCGCAGGTCCTGGCGCACCCGGGCCAGGGCGCCGGCCTGCTCCTGGCCGGCGCGCTCGGCCAGGGAGGCGTCCTGCAGGAACCGGTCCGGGCTGCTGGAGAGCAGCAGCCGCACGCCGGCGGGGACGCCGCCCTCGCGGTACTGGGCGGTGGCGAAGGAGCCCAGCGCGTTGCGGGCGGCGTTCAGGCGCTCGGTGCGGCGGGCGGCCTCGTCCTGGAGCCGGCCCAGCGCGCTGCGCGCCCGGTCGGCGCGCTCCTTGACCCCGTTGTACTGCTCGGTGGCCACCTCGGCCTGCTGGTAGTACCGGCTCACCTGGGCCCGGACCTCGGCGACGGTGGGCGCGGGGGCGGCGTGGCCGGTGCCCTCCAGGACCGTGGCCGTGGCGGCCCCCGCGAGGGCGAGCGTGGCCGCGGTGCGGGCCGTGCCGCCGGCGAGCGGGCGCTGCTTGGGCTTTCGGTGCGTCGCCACGTCGGCCGTCACTTCCTTCTTCGTCCAGCGGGCTTCTTCGTCCGGGCTTCTTCGTCCGGGCTTCTTCGTCCAAGGGGCCGGCGGCGGCCCGCACGAGGGGGGAGGGGCGGGCCGCCGCGTCTGGAGGAGGACGCTAAACCTCGGACCCGGCCGGAAACGGGCATGACCGCTATTGCCCTGAATCTGCTGTTTGCCGACCGGCGATGGCGTACGTTCCCGGCCGAACCGTAAGGATCCGGCCGTGGACTGATCGAAGTCCCGATCCCCGGCCACCTGCCGACGGGCGGGTGGTATGGCCCCATTAGGGTCGCTGGCATGGACGTACTCATTCACGCCGTCGTCGGCCTGCACATCGTCGGCATCGCGGCCCTCCTCGGCGGCTTCCTGACCCAGATGAAGGCCATGGGCCAGGGCACGGCGCGCATGACGCCGGCCATGCTGCACGGCGCGCTGACCATGCTGGTCACCGGCGTCGCGCTGGTCGGCCTGCACCAGACGCAGGGCGACACGATCAACACCATCAAGATCGGCGTGAAGCTGGCCCTGCTCGTGGTGATCCTCGGCCTGGTCTACGTCAAGCGGGACGAGGAGAAGGTCGAGTCCGCGGCGCTCGGCACGGTCGGCGCGCTGACCGCGGCCAACATCTTCATCGCCGTGCTGTGGGTGTGACGACCGGCCCCCATGTGGTGCGGGCCACTGTCGGCCGGATCGTCCGGCCGGGTGTCGGTGGGGACGCCTAGACTCGGGAGGCGATGAGCAGCCTCTTTGACGACAGCTTCCTGGCGGACTTCGCCCCCTCGGACCCCTCCGGCGAGGAGGCCCCGCCGCCTCCGGAGGACACGGAGTCCGAGCCCCTGCCGGACGACCTGTTCGGCGGGGCGTTCGACGTGCCCGTCCCCCGCGAGGCGTACTACCGCGACGGCGCCCACCGGCCCGTGGTGGACCCCGAGGCGCTGCTGGACGGGATGAACGACCAGCAGCGCGCCGCCGTCGTGCACACCGGCTCGCCGCTGCTCATCGTCGCGGGCGCCGGCTCCGGCAAGACGCGCGTGCTCACCCACCGCATCGCGCACCTGCTGGGCGCGCGCGGCGTCCACCCCGGCCAGATCCTCGCCATCACCTTCACCAACAAGGCCGCCGGCGAGATGAAGGAGCGCGTCGAGCAGCTGGTCGGCCCGCGCGCCCACGCGATGTGGGTGATGACCTTCCACAGCGCGTGCGTGCGCATCCTGCGCCGCGAGAGCAAGAAGCTGGGCTTCACGTCCTCCTTCTCGATCTACGACGCGGCCGACTCCAAGCGGCTGATGGCGCTCGTCTGCCGCGACCTGGACCTCGACCCGAAGAAGTTCCCGCCGAAGTCCTTCAGCGCGAAGATCTCCAACCTGAAGAACGAGCTCATCGACGAGGAGGCCTTCGCCGCGCAGGCCGCCGACGGATTCGAGAAGACGCTCGCCGAGGCGTACGCGATGTACCAGTCGCGGCTGCGCGAGGCCAACGCGCTGGACTTCGACGACATCATCATGACCACGGTCCACCTGCTCCAGGCCTTCCCGGACGTGGCCGAGCACTACCGCCGCCGCTTCCGGCACGTCCTGGTCGACGAGTACCAGGACACCAACCACGCGCAGTACACGCTCGTGCGCGAGCTCGTCGGCACCCCCGCCACCACCGGCGAGGAGGGCCCCGCCGAGCTGTGCGTGGTGGGCGACGCCGACCAGTCGATCTACGCCTTCCGCGGCGCGACCATCCGCAACATCCTCCAGTTCGAGGAGGACTACCCGGACGCCACCACGATCCTGCTGGAGCAGAACTACCGCTCCACGCAGACCATCCTCAACGCCGCCAACGCGGTGATCGAGCGCAACGAGAACCGCCGCCCCAAGAACCTGTGGACGCAGGCCGGCGCCGGCGCCGGCATCACCGGCTACGTCGCCGACACCGAGCACGACGAGGCCCAGTTCGTCGCCGACGAGATCGACCGGCTCACCGACGCCGGCGACGCCAAGGCCGGCGACGTGGCCGTCTTCTACCGCACCAACGCCCAGTCCCGTGTGTTCGAGGAGATCTTCATCCGGGTCGGGCTGCCCTACAAGGTCGTCGGCGGCGTGCGCTTCTACGAGCGCAAGGAGGTCCGCGACGTCCTCGCGTACCTGCGCGTCCTGGCCAACCCCGAGGACACCGTCCCGCTGCGGCGCATCCTCAACGTGCCCAAGCGCGGCATCGGCGAGCGCGCCGAGGCCATGATCGACGCACTCTCGCTGCGCGAGAAGGTCAGCTTCGCCCAGGCTCTGCGCCGCGTCGACGAGGCGTACGGCATGGCGCCCCGCTCCACCAACGCCGTCAAGCGCTTCAACGCGCTGATGGAGGAGCTGCGCACCGTCGTGGAGTCCGGCGCCGGACCGGCCACCGTGCTGGAGGCCGTCCTGGAGCGGACGGGCTACCTCGCCGAGCTGCAGTCCTCCACCGACCCCCAGGACGAGACCCGCATCGAGAACCTCCAGGAGCTCGCCGCGGTGGCCCTGGAGTTCGAGCAGGAGCGCACGGAGGACGAGCCGGGCACGCTGGCCGACTTCCTGGAGAAGGTCGCCCTCGTCGCCGACTCCGACCAGATCCCCGACGAGGACGAGGAGGGCAGCGGCGTCATCACGCTGATGACCCTCCACACCGCGAAGGGCCTCGAATTCCCCGTCGTCTTCCTCACGGGCATGGAGGACGGCGTCTTCCCCCACCAGCGCGCCCTCGGCCAGACCAAGGAGCTGGAGGAGGAGCGGCGCCTGGCCTACGTGGGCATCACCCGCGCCCGCGAGCGGCTCTACCTGACCCGCTCCAGCATGCGCAGCGCCTGGGGCCAGCCCTCGTACAACCCGCCGTCGCGGTTCCTGGAGGAGATCCCCGACCAGTACGTGACATGGCGCCGCACCGGGCCCGCCACGCCGTCGGCGTCCTCCCTGGGTGCCGGCTCCGGGATCACGTCCGGCTTCTCGTCGCGCAGCACCACGTCGCGGGCCCAGCCGAGCGGCTTCGCGACGCGGCGGGCGAAGGAGCGGCAGGTGGTCGCGCTGACCATCGGCGACCGCGTCACGCACGACTCCTTCGGCCTCGGCACGGTCGTGGGCGTGAAGGGCAGCGGCGACAACGCGGAGGCGACGATCGACTTCGGTGACGAGAAGCCGAAGCGGCTGCTGTTGCGGTATGCGCCGGTGGAGAAGCTCTGACGCTCGGCTGCGGGCCGGTGGGGGCTGCTCGCGCCCACGCGGCGGAGCCGCACGTCAGTACAGCCCCGCGGCCCCTGTCAGGTCGGGTCCAGGTCGTGGCTTCTCAGCCACGGGAGGGGGTCTATGGCAGAGCCGCCGGGGCGTACCTCGAAGTGCAGGTGCGGTCCGGTGGAGTTGCCGGAGTTGCCTGAGTAGGCGATGACGTCACCGGCCTTCACCGGGCCCGAGCGGATCTTGTAGTTGCTCAGGTGGCAGTACCAGGTCTCGGTGCCGTCGGCCGAGGTCACCTTGGCCATGTTGCCGTAGGCCACGTTGTACTGCGTGGTGACCGTGCCGTCGGTCGCCGCCATGACGGGCGTGCCGTAGGCGACGGGGAAGTCGATGCCGGTGTGCACCGACATCCAGTTGACGCCCGCCTGGCCGTAGTAGGCGCTCAGCCCGTGCTGCGTGACCGGCAGCGAGAACTTCGGCCGCTCCCGCTCCTTGCGGGCGGCCTCCTCGGCCTTGCGCTTGCGCTCCTCCTCCTGCCGGAGCTTGAGGTCGAGCCGCTCCTGGGTGCGGCTGGCGCGGGAGGCGAAGTCGTCGGCGCCCTGGCTGAGTCCGGCGAGCTGGGTGTCGAGCTTGCTGTTGGCGGCCGCGGTCTTGACGGAGGCGTCGGGGGCCGTGGCGGCGGTGGTCTGCTTGTCGTCCTTGGCGGCGCCGCCCGTCATGACGGAGGCGGCGGCGATGCCCGCGACGCCCATGACGGCGACCGAGGGCACGGCGACGGTGAGCAGGGCGCGGCGGTGCGGGCGCTGGCCCGGGCGGTGTCCGGCGCGGCCGGGGGCGGTGCCCTTGCGACGGCCGGAGCGGGCCTGGCGGGGGACGGCCGGCGCGTCGTCGGGGAGCGCCTCTGCGGGCGCCTCGGCCTCGGGTTCCTCGATGACCAGCATGGCGCGGGTCTCGGCGTCGGCCATGGTCGCGGCCGCCGGTGCGGGGTCCGCGGTGGCGGCCGAGAGGTCGACCATGAGGGTGGGCGTCGGCTGGGCGGCCGCGGGTGCGACGTCGGCGTACGCGCTGGTGTCCCAGGTCTGGGTCTGCTGGGCGTGCTGCGCGGCGAGGTCGCCCCACTGCCCGGAGGCGTCCCAGTACGTGTTCTGGCCGCCGTGGGTGTCCCACGTGGCGGCGTGGCCGTGGCCCGAGGTGTCCCACTGGCCCGACTGGCCCGACTGGCCCGACTGGTCCCACTGGCCCGAGTGGTGCTGGCCGGTGTCGTAGGAACCGGTGTCGTAGGAGCCCGTGTGCCAGGCGCCGGAGTTGTACTGACCCGACTGCCCCGACTGCGCGGGATCACTCCAATGGCCGGAGGTGTCCCACTGCCCGGAGGGGTGCCCGCCGTAGGTCTCGTAGCCGCTGGTGTTCCACGTCTGGGTCTGGCCCTGGGTGTCCCAGGAGCCGGTCGTGTCCCACTGACCGGTGCCGGTGCCGGTGCCGTCGTAACCGGCGTAGCTCTGCTGCTCGTACGAGGAGGAGTAGTGCCCGTGCCCAAAAGGGGCGTCGGGAACGGGAACGGGCCGATCCGGGCCCGCCGACGGGTGACGGTCGTTCACCACCACATCCATTTCGCCTTGGCAGTCAGGAGAATTAGCGGCGACTGTACCCGGCGGTATGCGGCGGCGACAATCTTCCCCACCTTACGGGCGCGGAGTACCCGGGTATTTAGCCGCCTTTTGGCGGACTGACCCACTCCGGAAGAGATGATGTTCGATATTCGTTCGAGAACCGTCAGGCGACCGAGACGGCCCCCGTCGCCCCCGTCCGCGCCTCTTCGGTGGTCAGAGCCTGCCTGATGCCCGCGGCCACGGCCGCATGTACCGGAAGTGCCAGATGTCCCACTCCGCTCACCCGCACGTTGCGCACCCGGAGATCGGGATGGTCGATTCGGGCGGTCTCGACCGGAACCATGATCTGATCCAGGTCGCTCCAGAATCCGATGAATTGCGTTGCACAATGCGGCGCCGGCTCCGCCAGCTCACGGATCACCTCGGAATCCGGACGCATCTGCCGCACCAGTGGATGCGCGGACGCGAGCGGCGCCACCCGGGTGCCGCCGTGCGGCGTGCCGAGGGTGACCAGCATGCGCACCCGCGCGTCGCCGCCCAGCCGCTGGACGTAATAGCGCGCGATCAGCCCGCCCAGGCTGTGCCCCACCATGTCGACCCGCTCGTGCCCGGTGCGCGCGCAGACCTCCTCCACATGCCGGCCCAGCAGCCCGGCCGCCGTGCGCAGGTCGCACGTCAGGGGCGAGTAGTTGAGCGACCACACCAGCGGCCAGCCGTGCCGGCGCAGCGAGCGGCGCAACAGCACGAACACCGAGCGGTTGTCGATGAAACCGTGCAGCAGCAGCACCGGCGGCCGGCCCGCCGCCGGCCCCACGGCCTCCTGCGGCGGCAGGGGCTCCGCCGCCAGTGCCTCCCCGCGAGGCACCGGAAGGCGGACCGGGCGCCGCTCCTGGACCATGCCCGTCGGATACATCAGGACATGCGCGGTCAGGATGGCCAGCTCCAGCACGGTGGAGCGGACGAGCGCCGCCGTCGGGCGCACAAGAGCACAAGAGCGTATGAGCGTACAGAGAAAGGGCAAGGCCTTCATGGCCGACCGACCTCCCGAACAGCACACGGAAGGCGGACCCTTTCCCCCGTGTGCTCTCGCCCCGTGGTCCGGCGGCTCGAAGCGGAGGTGGGTGCAGTGACCCATGAGACGCGGGGTACGGGAGCGGTGCTTAGCGAATGTGGTGTCCCACGTGTGATTTCCCCCTCGCTCCGTCCCGCGAAACGACCGCGTGCGGGATGCTGGACGTAACGTTCGTTCACATGGAGGCAGTGATGGGAGTGACCGGTCCGATCCGCGTGGTGGTGGCCAAGCCGGGCCTCGACGGCCACGATCGCGGGGCCAAGGTCATCGCGCGTGCGCTGCGCGACGCCGGCATGGAGGTCATCTACACCGGGCTCCACCAGACCCCCGAGCAGATCGTCGACACCGCGATCCAGGAGGACGCCGACGCCATCGGCCTGTCCATCCTCTCCGGCGCCCACAACACCCTCTTCGCCAAGGTGATAGAGCTCCTCAAGGAGCGGGACGCGGAGGACATCAAGGTCTTCGGCGGCGGCATCATCCCCGACGAGGACATCCCCCCGCTCAAGCGGATCGGCGTCGCCGAGATCTTCACGCCCGGTGCGACCACCACCGCGATCGTCGAATGGGTCAACACCAACGTCCGGCAGACCGCCGAGGCCTGACGGGTCACCGGGTCACCGGGTCACCGGGTCATCGGGTCACCCCGGTCGTCCGGCGAGCTCCGCCAGCATCGTGGCGCGGAGGCGCAGCGTGCCCAACAGCCGCTGGAACGCCTCCGCCCAGTAACCCGGCGCACTGCCGACCTCGGGCTGCCGCGGCAGCAGCTCCAGGGCCGCCAACCGGTCCGCCTGCGCCGGGTCCAGACAGCGCTCCGCCATGCCCATCACCCCGCTGAAGCTCCACGGATAGCCGCCGGCGTCCCGCGCGGCGTCCAGCGCGTCCACCACGGCCGCCCCCAGCGGCTCGGCCCACGGCACGGCGCACGCGCCCAGCAGCCGGAACGAGTCCGCCAGGCCGTTCGCGGCCACGAACCGTGCCACCCACTGCGCCCGTTCCCCCGCCGGCAGCGCCGACAACAACCTCGCCGGATCCAGCCACACCGCCCCCTGCGGCTCCGGCGGCGCGGCCGGCGGACCCAGCAGCGCCCTCGCCCACCGCGCGTCCTGCTGCCGCACCGCCGCCCTCGCCCACGCCGCATGCAGCTCCGGCTGCCAGCCGTCCGCCACCGGCAGCGCCACCGCCTCCTGCGGGCCGCCCACCCCCAACCGCTCGCACCACACCGCCAGCGGCGCCGCCTCCACCAGCTGACCCAGCCACCACGACCGCTCCCCGCGACCGGACGGCGGCTTCGCCACCACCCCGTCCCGCTCCATCGCCCGGTCGCACTCGTGCGGAGCCTCCACCACGATCCGCGGCCCGGTGCCCGCCGTACGGTCCAGGGCCACACAGGAACGGGCCCGCTCCGCCATGCGCGCCGTCAGCGCCGAACCGGGCAGGGCGCCCAGCAACTCCGCCGCGGCCGCCCTGACATTGCGGCTGCGGTCCGCCAGTGCCGCCTCCAGGAACGGCTCGTCGTCCTTGCCGAGACCCTCGCGCAGGGCGTCGAGGAACAGCAGCCGGTCCTCGGCGCGCTCCTTCGCCCAGCCGGCCGCCAGCAGCTCCCGACCCGCCGCGGCATCCCTGCGGCGCAGCGCGGTGAGCACCGCCACGCGCTCGGCGAACAACCCCTCCTCCCACGTGCGCTGCCGCTCCTCCTCGCCCTCCGGTACGGCCCCGTGCGCGCGCAGCGCGTACTTCCACTGCGGGTTGAGGCGCGCCAGCCACAGGGCGCGGGGGCCACCGAGGACGAGCGCCTCCGGGCGCAGGTCGCTGCGGGCACGCGCCACCTCCAGCAGGGCGGGCAGCAACTCCTCGGGCGCCCGGTAACCGTGCCGGTTGGCGGCGGCCAGCCACTGCGGCAGCAGCTCGGTCAGATCCGGCGCGCCGCCGTGCCGCGGGCCGCCGCCGGCGAGCAGCGAGGCCAGGCGCCGCCGGGCGGCGGGCGGCAGACCGGGACGGGGATCGTCGCCGGCGGGCGGGGGGAGGGGACGTGGGGTACCGGGTTGCAGGGCGGCCCGGTGCTGCACGGTGCGGACGGCGGCCTCGTCGAGCAGGGCGACGGGGTCGCCGCCTTGGCGGTCGGTGCCGAGCAGTGCGGTGGCGACGAGCTCGCCCCAACGGCCGTTCATGGCTCCTCCTGTGATGTGTCGTATACGCCTGCGGCGGGCCGATCCCCAGCCCCACCCTCTCCCCGTCTCCTAGCGGGGCTGCGCCCCCTAGCACCCCCGGACCGGGCTCCGCCCGGTGGCCTCAAGCGCCGGCCGGGCTGAATTCGGCACCCGTTGGTGGGCAGGCGTTCCGCTGGGCGGAACGGGTGGGCACCAACCCGCCCACCGGGCAGTACCACCCCGCGGCAGCCCACACCCCCAGCGGTGCGAAGCCCCGGTGGCCGCACTCGCCGAACACCCGTACCGGCGTGCCCCCGGAGACCGCTGCCAGCCGCCACAGGCCCTCCCCGTCCTCGACCGGCACGGCCTCGCCGGCCACCGGATCGGCCAGCTGCCACCCTTCCTCCACGCCCCCCGGAGGGACCGGCACCACCCCTTCCACCACCACCGGCCACCCCTCCACCCACGGGTCGTCCGCCAGCACCGCGCCGTACGTCCGCAGTGCATCCCCGATGCCGACCCCCGGCGGCGGATCCGCCCCCGGCGCCGGGGTGCCGTAGGAAGCCCCCAGTACGGCTCGCAGCGGCCGTGCCCCCGCGTGGAAGGAGAGCTCCGCATCGATCTCCAGCCCGACGGGCAGCGTCAGTTCGACCGGTCGTCCGCCCCCGCCGTAGGCGAGCAGCAGTGCTATGCGTCCCGTGTCGCGGCCCCGCAGCCATATGCGCCGTGTCGTCAGGCGTCCGTCGTCGCTGTCGCGCTGGGCGAGGACGAGCCAGTGGTCCCGTACGGGTGGTCCGGTGGTGGTGGCAGGGAGGCCGACGCGGGAGCGGACGGTCGCGGCGAGGGGTTCCGGGAGCTCTCCCACGCGCAGGAAGCCCTGGTTCAGCGTGTGCAGGAGGGCGCATTCCTCCAGCATTCGTGAGGCCCGTGTCGCGCCGGCGCCGGCGCCGACGCCCGCCAGGTCGCGTACGCGCGCGGCCAGGCCCGGGGCCTGCGCGTCGACCATGCGGGCCGCCGTCTCGTCCCACTGCTCGTAGCCCGCGCCTTCCGCGGCGGCGAGTCCGCCTTGCAGGAGGTCGGTCAGCCGCTGCTCCAACTCGGCGGCTCCCGCCGCGATCCGCTGCGCGCGCCGCTCGGCGCGGCGTCGTGCCGCCGCCTCGCGTGATGCCACGTCAGGTCCGCGTGCCAAACCCTGCTCCACCGTCCGGTGCTCCCCCTGCGGATTCATGTCCACGACGCTAGGACCCCCCACTGACAACCGCCCGGAATCGCAGGTCAGGGCGATTGTCAGTGGCTGGGTGCAGGGTGGTCGCACATCCCGGAAGCGCACGACGAGGGGGACATCCGTGACCGTGCCCGGAACCGAGACCCAGGCCCTGCGGCCGCACGCCGAGGACGCCTTCGCCGGCGAGCTGAAGGCCCTCGCGGCGGCCGACGACCGTCCCAGGCCCGCGCGGTGGCGGCTGTCGCCGTGGGCCGTGGCCATCTACCTGCTCGGCGGCACGCTGCCCGACGGCACCGTGATCACGCCGAAGTACGTCGGCCCGCGCCGTGTCGTCGAGGTGGCCGTCACCACGCTCGCCACCGACCGGGCCCTGCTGCTCCTCGGCGTGCCCGGCACCGCCAAGACGTGGGTGTCGGAGCACCTGGCCGCCGCCGTCAGCGGCGACTCCACCCTGCTGGTGCAGGGCACCGCCGGCACCGCGGAGGAGGCCGTCCGCTACGGCTGGGACTACGCCAGGCTGCTCTCCCACGGCCCGGGCCGCGAGGCCCTCGTGCCCAGTCCCGTCATGCGCGCCATGGCGCAGGGCATGACGGCCCGTATCGAGGAGCTGACCCGTATACCGGCCGACGTGCAGGACACGCTCATCACGATCCTGTCGGAGAAGACCCTGCCCATCCCCGAACTGGGTCAGGAGGTGCAGGCCGTGCGCGGCTTCAACCTCATCGCCACCGCCAACGACCGCGACCGCGGGGTCAACGAGCTCTCCAGTGCGCTGCGCCGCCGTTTCAACACGGTGGTCCTGCCGCTGCCCGCCACCGCCGAGGACGAGGTCGGCATCGTCGTCCGCCGCGTCGACCAGATCGGCCGCTCGCTCGACCTGCCCGCCGCGCCGGACGCCGTCGAGGAGATCCGGCGCGTCGTGACGGTCTTCCGCGAACTGCGCGACGGGGTGACCGCCGACGGCCGTACCAGGCTCAAGTCGCCCTCCGGCACGCTCTCGACGGCCGAGGCCATCTCCGTCGTCACCGGCGGTCTCGCGCTGGCCACGCACTTCGGGGACGGTGTGCTGCGCGCCGGTGACGTGGCCGCCGGCGTCCTCGGCGCGGTCGTCCGCGACCCGGCGGCGGACCGCGTCGTCTGGCAGGAGTACCTGGAGACGGTCGTCCGTGAGCGCGCCGGCTGGAAGGACTTCTACCGCGCCTGCCGCGAGGTCTCCGCGTGAACGGCACCGGGCCCGCGCTGCTCGGCGTGCGCCACCACGGCCCCGGCTCGGCCCGGGCGGTGCGCGCGGCCCTTGAGCGGCTCCGCCCCGCGGCCGTGCTGGTCGAGGGCCCGCCCGAGGCCGACGCCCTCGTGCACCACGCCGCCGATCCGCAGATGCGCCCGCCGGTCGCCCTGCTCGCCCATGTCGCCGGTGACCCCGGTCGGTCCGCCTTCTGGCCCTTCGCACGCTTCTCGCCCGAGTGGGTCGCCATCCGCTGGGCCCTCGGCCACCAGGTGCCCGTCCGCTTCATCGACCTGCCCGCCGCGCACACCCTGGCCCTCGGCGAGCAGGACGGCGACCAGGACGGCGACCAGGAGGAGGCCGGGCACGACCCGCTGGCGATGCTGGCCGCGGCCGCCGGCCACGACGATCCGGAACAGTGGTGGGAGGACGTCGTCGAGCACCGCCGCGACAGCGACCCCTTCCCCGCCGTCGCCGAGGCCATGGGCGCCCTGCGGGCGGGCCTGGGCGCGGCCGCCACCGGCGGGCGCGACGCCGTGCGCGAGGCGTTCATGCGTCTCGAACTGCGCCGCGCCCGCCGCGAATTCGGTGACGACATCGCCGTCGTGTGCGGCGCCTGGCACGTGCCCGCGCTCTCCGAGAAGCGCACCGTCACCGCCGACCGGCAGCTGCTCAAGGGGCTGCCCAAGGCCAGGACCGAGCTGAGCTGGGTTCCGTGGACCCATCGCCGGCTCGCCCGGCGCAGCGGCTACGGCGCCGGCATCGCCTCCCCCGGCTGGTACGCCCACCTCTTCGAGGCCCCCGACCGGCCCGTGGAGCGCTGGTTGACCGCTGTCGCCCGGCTGCTGCGCGCCGAGGACCACCCCGTCTCCTCCGCGCACGTCATCGAGGCCGTCCGGCTCGCGCAGACCCTTGCGGCCGTGCGCGGCCGCCCCCAGCCCGGGCTCGGCGAGACCGTGGACGCCGTCCGGGCCGTGATGTGCGAGGGCTCCGACGTCCCGCTCGCCCTGATCGGCGACCGGCTGATCGTCGGCGACGACCTCGGTGAGGTCCCTGCCGCCGCACCTGCCTCGCCCCTGCAGCGCGACCTCGCCGCACTGCAGCGCAGCCTTCGGCTCAAACCCGAAGCGGCCGCCCGCGACGTCGACTTCGACCTGCGCAAGGACACCGACGCCGCCCGCAGCCGGCTGCTGCACCGACTGCGGCTCCTCGGCGTCCCCTGGGGCGAGCCGGCCCGCTCCCGCGGCGGGCTCGGCACCTTCAAGGAGCCCTGGCGGCTGTGCTGGGAGCCCGAGCTGTCCGTGCGGCTCGCCGAGGCGTCCGCCTGGGGCACCACGGTGGAGGGCGCGGCCACGGCCCGGGCCGTGGCGCTGGCCGGGGAGGCCACCGCCCTCGCCGACGTCACAGCCCTCGCCGAGCAGTGCCTGCTCGCCGGGCTCGGCGACGCCCTGCCCGACGTCATGCGCGCCCTCGCCGACCTCGCCGCCCTCGACTCCGACGTCGGTCACCTGGCGCAGGCCCTGCCCGCCCTGGTGCGCGCCGTCCGCTACGGGGACGTGCGCCGTACGGACACCGCCGCCCTGGCCGACGTGGCCGCCGGCCTGGCGGAGCGCGTCTTCGTCGGACTCCCGGCCGCCTGCTCGGGCCTCGACGCGGACGCCGCGGCCGGCATGCGCGGCCACGTCGATGCCGTCCACCAGTCGGTCGGCCTGCTGGCCGGGGCCGGGGCCGGGTCCGGTGACGGCTGCATGCGGGAGCGGTGGTCCGCCGTCCTCGCCACGCTCGCCGGGCGCGACGGGCTGCCCGGCGGCATCCGCGGCCGCGCCGCGCGGCTGCTGCTCGACGACGGCCGGCTGGACGAGGAGCGCGCCGCCCGCCTCATGGGCCTGGCCCTCTCACCCGGTACGGACCCGGCCGAGGCCGCCGCCTGGATCGAGGGCTTCGTCGGCACCGGCGCCTCCGGCGGCATGCTCCTGCTGCACGACCAGCGCCTGCTGGGCCTGGTCGACACATGGCTCACGGGCGTGGCGCCGGACGCCTTCCCGGCCGTCCTGCCGCTGCTGCGCCGCACGTTCGCGGCCTTCGACCCGGGCATACGCCGTGCCCTGGGCACCCACCTGCGCCACGGCGCCACCGCGCCCGCCCCGTCCGCCCTCACCCCACCGGGCTTCGCCCCGACCCATGACCCTGCCCGCACAAGGGCGGTCCTGCCGACCCTGCGCCTGCTCCTGGGCCTCCCCGCCCCGCATCCGTCCGACATCGAAACCGAAAGGGCATCCGCATGACCGCCGACAGCCAGGGTGGCTCCGACCCCGTCGCCGAGCGGCTGCGCCGCTGGCGGTTGGTGCTCGGTGGGGAGCAGGACGGCACCGGGGTCGGGCTCCAGCCGCAGGACGTGACCGTCGACCGCACCCTGGAGGCCGTCTACGGCGGTGGCGGGGCCGGGGCGGGGCTCGGGGGGTCCGCGCCGCGGGTGGTGCGGTGGCTGGGGGACATCCGTACGTACTTCCCCGCCTCCGTCGTCCGGGTGATGCAGCGCGACGCCATCGACCGTCTGGGGCTGTCGACGCTGCTCCTGGAGCCGGAGATGCTGGAGGCCGTCGAGGCGGACGTCCATCTCGTGGGCACGCTGCTGTCGCTGAACAAGGCGATGCCGGAGCGTGTGCGGGCGACCGCCCGGGTCGTCGTCGGCAAGGTCGTCCGCGAGTTGGAGGCGCGGCTGACGCAGCACACCCGGGCGACCCTCGCCGGCGCCCTGGACCGGTCGGCCCGCATCAGCCGGCCGCGGCACCGCGACATCGACTGGAACCGCACCATCCGTGCCAACCTCAAGAACTACCTGCCCGAGTACGGCACGGTCGTGCCCGAGCGGCTCGTCGGCCACGGCCGTGCCGCGCGGGCGGTGCGCAAGGAGGTGGTCCTGTGCATCGACCAGTCCGCTTCGATGGCTCCCTCCGTCGTGTACGCCTCCGTCTTCGGCGCCGTCCTGGCGTCGATGCGCTCCCTCGACACCCGGCTGGTGGTCTTCGACACGTCCGTCGTGGACCTGACCGACCGGCTGGCCGACCCGGTGGACGTGCTCTTCGGCACGCAGCTGGGCGGCGGCACCGACATCGACCGGGCCCTGGCCCACTGCCAGTCCCGCATCACCCGCCCGGCGGACACGGTCGTGGTCCTGATCAGTGATCTGTACGAGGGCGGGATACGCGACGGCATGCTCAAGCGGGTGGCGGCGATGAAGGCGTCGGGCGTGCAGTTCGTGGCGCTGCTGGCTCTGTCGGACGAGGGGGCGCCGGCGTACGACCACGAGCACGCGGCGGCCCTGGCGGCGCTGGGCGTCCCGGCCTTCGCCTGCACGCCCGACCTGTTCCCGGAGGTGATGGCGGCGGCGCTGGAGAAGCGTCCGCTGCCGGTGCCGTCGGGGTGACCGGCCGGCCGATCACGCCGACGGGTGATCGCAGCATGCTGTGAGCGTAATCACGGCCGGAGTGTGACCTGCGATTTAGGGGTCGCCCTCCCGCGGGGATAACCTGCGAGACGGACATGCCGCGTCAACGGTGAACGTGTGCCGCCCTCGTAATAGATCGCGTCCTCACGCTGCCCCGCGGCACGCCCGCGCAGACAACGAACCGCGATATCCAGAAAAGGGACGGACGCGCGTGGACCTGTTCGAGTACCAGGCGAGGGACCTCTTCGCCAAGCACGGTGTACCGGTGCTGGCCGGTGAAGTCATCGACACGCCTGAGGCGGCGCGCGAGGCCACTGAGCGTCTGGGCGGCCGTTCGGTCGTCAAGGCTCAGGTGAAGGTCGGCGGCCGCGGCAAGGCCGGCGGCGTGAAGCTGGCCGCCACCCCGGACGAGGCCGTCGCCCGCGCGACGGACATCCTCGGCATGGACATCAAGGGCCACACGGTTCACAAGGTCATGATCGCCGAGACCGCTCCGGAGATCGCCGAGGAGTACTACGTCTCGTACCTCCTCGACCGCACCAACCGCACCTTCCTTGCCATGGCGTCGGTCGCCGGCGGCATGGACATCGAGGAGGTCGCGGCCACGACCCCCGAGAAGCTCGCCAAGGTGCCGGTCGACGCCAATGAGGGCGTCTCGATCGACAAGGCCCGCGAGATCGTCGCCCAGGCCGCCTTCCCGGCCGAGGTCGCCGAGCAGGTCGCCGAGGTCCTCGTGACCCTGTGGAAGACCTTCGTCGCCGAGGACGCGCTCCTCGTCGAGGTCAACCCGCTCGCCAAGGTCGCCGACGGCCGCGTCATCGCGCTCGACGGCAAGGTCTCCCTGGACGCCAACGCCGCGTTCCGTCAGCCCTCGCACGAGGAGCTCGAGGACAAGGCCGCCGCCGACCCGCTGGAGGCCGCGGCCAAGGCCAAGGGCCTGAACTACGTCAAGCTCGACGGCCAGGTCGGCATCATCGGCAACGGCGCGGGTCTCGTCATGAGCACCCTCGACGTCGTCGCCTACGCCGGTGAGAACCACGGTGGCGTCAAGCCCGCCAACTTCCTCGACATCGGTGGCGGCGCCTCCGCCGAGGTGATGGCCAACGGCCTCGAGATCATCCTCGGCGACCCGGACGTCAAGTCCGTCTTCGTCAACGTCTTCGGCGGCATCACCGCCTGCGACGCGGTCGCCAACGGCATCGTGCAGGCCCTGGCCCTGCTCGAGTCCAAGGGCGAGAAGGTCGAGAAGCCGCTGGTCGTGCGCCTCGACGGCAACAACGCGGAGCTGGGTCGCAAGATCCTGACCGACGCCAACCACCCGCTGGTGCAGCAGGTGGACACCATGGACGGCGCCGCCGAGCGCGCCGCCGAGCTGGCCGCTAAGTAAGGGACGAGGTCACCAGAAACATGGCTATCTTCCTCACCAAGGAATCCAAGGTCATCGTCCAGGGCATGACCGGCTCCGAGGGCCAGAAGCACACCAAGCGCATGCTGGCTTCCGGCACCAACATCGTCGGTGGCGTGAACCCGCGCAAGGCCGGCACGACGGTCGACTTCGACGGCACCGAGGTCCCGGTCTTCGGCTCCGTCAAGGAGGCCATGGAGAAGACCGGCGCCGACGTCACGGTCATCTTCGTCCCGGAGAAGTTCACCAAGGACGCCGTCGTCGAGGCCATCGAGGCCGAGATCGAGCTGGCCGTCGTCATCACCGAGGGCGTCGCGGTCCACGACACCGCCTCGTTCTGGGCGCTGGCCCAGGCCAAGGGCAACAAGACCCGCATCATCGGCCCCAACTGCCCGGGTCTGATCAGCCCCGGCCAGTCCAACGCGGGCATCATCCCGGCCGACATCACCAAGCCCGGCCGCATCGGTCTGGTGTCGAAGTCCGGCACCCTGACCTACCAGATGATGTACGAGCTGCGCGACATCGGCTTCAGCTCCTGCGTGGGCATCGGCGGTGACCCGATCATCGGCACCACCCACATCGACGCCCTCAAGGCGTTCCAGGAGGACCCCGAGACCGACCTGATCGTCATGATCGGCGAGATCGGTGGCGACGCCGAGGAGCGGGCCGCGGACTTCATCAAGGAGCACGTCACCAAGCCGGTCGTCGGCTACGTGGCCGGCTTCACCGCGCCCGAGGGCAAGACCATGGGCCACGCCGGCGCCATCGTCTCCGGCTCCTCCGGCACCGCGCAGGCCAAGAAGGAGGCCCTTGAGGCCGCGGGCGTGAAGGTCGGCAAGACGCCGTCCGAGACCGCCCTCCTGGCGCGCGCCGTCCTGGCCGGCTGACACCGGTAGCGACACGCCGCACGGGCCCGTCCCCCCCTCGGGGGTACGGGCCCGTGCGCGTACCCGGCGGATCATGCAGTTCCCCGCGCCCCTTCGGGGTGCCGTGGTGGCGCGTGACGAAGATCCGCCGGACGACGCATACGACACGACGGTCAAAACGCGGCTACCAGCTCAAAAGCCGCGTTCTTGGCAGCATGGCCCTGTGAGCCACTACGCCGAGCAGGCCGAGCACGGGACGTCGTCACCGACGTACCGGCTGCCCGCCACGGCCGCCACGTCGGCCAGCACGGCCTTCGTCGGCGGAGTGCTCGCCGCCGGCCTCGGACTCGGCGCCTTCTCCATGGTCGTCCTCGCCATGTGGATCACCTCCCCCTACCCCGACAGCGGCCCCGGCGGAGCCCTGCGCATCGCCGCCGACCTGTGGCTGGCCGCCCACGGCGCCGCCCTCGTCCGCACCGAGACCCTGGCCGGCCCCGCCGCGCCCCTCGCGCTCACCCCGATGCTGTGCGCCCTCGTGCCCTGCACCCTGCTCTACCGTGCGGCCCGGCACGCCCTCGAACCGCCCGAGGACATGCCGCCCGAAACCCCCGGACCACCGCCCCGCGCCGCCTTCACCGCCATGGCCGGCGGCTACCTGCTGGTGGCCCTCGCCGCCGTCGCCTACGCCTGGTCCAGCCCCGTACGGCCCGACGCACTCAGCACGCTGCTGCAGCTGCCGCTCGTGACGGGCGCGTTCGTCGGCGCCGGCGTGTGGACGGCCGCCGGCCGGCCCGGACTGCCCGCCCCGCCCTTCGTCCGCCGCGCCGTGCCCGGACGGCTGCGCGGCTGGTTCACCAAGGCCCACCTCGCCGGTGTCGTCCGCGCGGCTGCCATCACCACGGCGGTACTCCTCGGCGGCGGGCTCCTCCTCGTCGGCGGCACCCTCGCGCTGCACGCGGGCGCGGCCCAGGAGGCGTTCGTCCAACTGGCGCCCCGCTGGTCGGGGCGGGTCGCCCTCGCCCTCGCCAGTGCAGCCCTGCTGCCCAACGCGGCCATCTGGGCCGCGGCCTACGGACTCGGGCCCGGCTTCACCGTCGGCGGCGGCAGCCTCGTGGCACCGCTGAACCCGACGCCCGACCGGCCCCTCCTGCCGCGCTTCCCCCTCCTCGCCGCACTGCCGTCGCCCGGCGAGGCCGGCCCCCTCGTCCTGGCCACGGCCGCCGCCCTGGCCGCCGCGGCCGGCATCGCCCTCGCCCGCAGCGCCGTACCCCGCCGCGCCGCGCCCCGGCCGGGCTACGGACTCGTCGCGGCGACCGCGACGCTCGGCGCCCTGCTGTGCGGGGCGGTGATGACGGTCCTGGCGTACGTGTCGTCGGGCGCCATCGGCAACGGCACGCTCGCCTCCTTCGGCCCCCTGTGCTGGCACACGGGAGCCGCGGCGGCGGCCTGGTCGGGCGCCATCGGCGTACCCGGGGCACTGGTGGTGCGGTGGCGCCGCGGCGCAGCACAGGACGAGCCACTGCGGGACGAGGAAGGGGAGCCGGTGCCGGTGCTCAAGGGGTGGCGGCGAGTGGGGTGGCTGCTGGGCCTGGCGGTCGAACCGGCGCCGGCGCCGGTGCCGGCGCCGCCGGCGGCTCCCGAGCCGGAGCCGGAGCCGGAGCCCGCGAAGCCGCGGCGGAGCTGGTGGCGGTCGCTGCTCGGATGGTTCGGCTTCCGCGCCCCGGGAGAGGCGAAACCGGTGCCGACTCCGGACGAGGACGTCGTCTACGAGCCGGAGACGCTGCCACTGATCTCGACCCGGCATGTACGGCCGGCGGGGGAGGCGTCCGTGCCGACGCGGACGGAGCCGGAGGACGAGGAGGAGCGCCGCCGGCGCTGGGCGGAACTGAAGGACTCGGGCGGAGGCCTGATGCCCGACTTCCCGCCGGAGGGCCAGTGAGCCGCAGGGCCCCGTAGGGGCGCGGGGAACTGCGCGATCAACCAGTGACGGCCCGCGGTCGGGGTGCCACCTCTGGACCCCGTCTGCGGACCGTCGTGGCTTGTCGCGCAGTTCCCCGCGCCCCTTATGGGCGCCCCCGACGGGGCCCGGGGCTCAGTCCTGGTTGCCGAGCAGCGGGCGGAGTTGCTTCGGCAGGTGCTTCTCGCACGCCGCCTTCGACGCCTGCGTCAGCGCGTCGTCCACGCACGTGTAGTAGTCGCGGTACGCGATGTGGAAGGCGAAGGTCGCCGCCACGATCGCCAGGGCCAGGCCGCCCGTGACCAGGCCGCTCACCGCCGCCGTGGTCTGCGGCCGCAGGCCGCCGGGGACGGGCGGGGGTGCCGGGGCGTCGGGGCTCGGGGTCCTCGGTTTGGCGCGCAGGGAGCTGACGCCCCAGTAGACGGAGAGGGCGCCGAGGAGGAGGGCGACCTGGGGGATGCTGAAGAGGGCGAAGAAGAAGCCCCACATGCCGGCGAGGAGGGCGTAGCGGGCGCGCCGCTGGGCGGGGTCGGTGGGGTCCCAGCGCAGGCCGCCGGGGCCGCCCGGGCCGCCGCCGGGTCCGCCGCCGAAGTCGCCGCCCTGTCGGCCGGGCTGCCGGTTGCTCCACTGGCTGCCCCACGCGGGCGGCTGCTGCTTGTCGCGGTCGGGTTCGCCGGAACCGGAACCGGAGCCGGAGCCCGAGCCGGAGTCGTCGGAATCGCCGGACGGGAGGCGCGGCTGCCAGGGCCGGTCCTCCCGGCCCTGCGGCGGTGCCGCGAAGGGATTGTCCCGGATGTCCCGGTCGTCGTCCCGCTCATGCATGTGGGGCATGTGGAGTGTGTCTTCCCCTTGATGGTCGTCCTGCGTCGAGCGTACGGCGACGCGTCCCGTGCCGACGCTACCCGGCGGGCGTGCCCCCGTCCCGTGGGGCCGGTTCCGCGTGCCGGTATCGTTGCTGGCGGTCGGCGGCTTCGTAGGGTTCCCCGTATCGGGCGGTGCCCTGCTTTCGTACGACCGTACAAACCGCAGTACCCGCACCCGCGAGAAAGGGCCTGCCGTGGCCGCCCCTGCTGGACGTCCCGCCCGCATCGTCGTGCTCGTCTCCGGTTCGGGCACGAACCTGCAAGCGCTGCTCGATGCCGTGGCCGCCGATCCCGAGGGCTACGGCGCCCGCGTGGTGGCGGTGGGCGCCGACCGCGCGGGGATCGCCGGTCTGGAGCGGGCGGAGCGCGCCGGGTTGCCGACGTTCGTGTGCCCGGTGGCGCAGTACTCCTCGCGGGAGGCGTGGGACGCCGCGCTGACCGCGGCGACCGCGGCGTACGAGCCGGATCTGGTGGTCTCCGCCGGTTTTATGAAGATCCTCGGCAAGGAGTTCCTGGCGCGCTTCGCGGGCCGGGTCGTGAACACCCATCCGGCGCTGCTGCCCAGTTTTCCCGGTGCCCACGGTGTGCGCGACGCCCTCGCGTACGGCGTGCGGGTGACCGGGTGCACGGTCCACTTCGTCGACGAGGGCGTCGACACGGGCCCGATCATCGCCCAGGGCGTGGTCGAGGTCCGGGAGGACGACGACGAGTCCGCGCTGCATGAGCGGATCAAGGAAGTCGAGCGCACGCTGCTCGTCGATGTCGTGGGGCGTCTCGCCCGCGACGGCTACCGCATAGAGGGACGAAAGGTAAGGATCCCGTGACCGCCGAAGTGACCGCCGAAGGTATGAAGCGGCCCGTCCGCCGGGCGCTGGTCAGCGTCTACGACAAGGCCGGGCTGGAGGAGCTGGCCCGTGGCCTGCACGAGGCCGGTGTGGAGCTGGTCTCCACCGGTTCGACGGCCGCCCGGATCGCGGCCGCGGACGTGCCCGTCACGAAGGTCGAGGAGCTGACCGGTTTCCCGGAGTGCCTCGACGGCCGGGTCAAGACCCTGCACCCGCGCGTGCACGCCGGCATCCTCGCCGACCAGCGCCTTCAGGCGCACCGGGCGCAGCTGGAGGAGCTGGGTGTCGCCCCGTTCGAGCTGGTGGTCGTCAACCTCTACCCGTTCCGGGAGACGGTGGCCTCCGGTGCCTCCCCGGACGAGTGCGTCGAGCAGATCGACATCGGTGGTCCGTCGATGGTCCGCGCCGCGGCGAAGAACCACCCGTCCGTCGCCGTCGTGGTCAACCCCGGCCGGTACGAGGAGGTGCTCAAGGCGGTTGCGGACGGCGGTTTCGACCTCGCCGCCCGCAAGCGCCTGGCCGCGGAGGCGTTCCAGCACACGGCCGCGTACGACGTGGCGGTGGCCAACTGGTTCGCCACCGGCTACGCGGCGGCCGACGACAGTGGTTTCCCGGAGTTCCTGGGCGCCGCCTTCTCCCGCTCGAACGTGCTGCGCTACGGCGAGAACCCGCACCAGCCCGCCGCCCTGTACACGGACGGCAGCGGCACCGGCCTTGCGGCGGCCGAGCAGCTGCACGGCAAGGAGATGTCGTACAACAACTACGTCGACACCGAGGCCGCGCGCCGGGCGGCGTACGACCACGCCGACCCCTGTGTGGCGATCATCAAGCACGCCAACCCGTGCGGCATCGCGACCGGCGTGGACGTCGCCGAGGCGCACCGCAAGGCCCACGCGTGCGACCCGCTGTCGGCGTTCGGCGGTGTGATCGCCGTCAACCGCCCGGTCTCCGTCGCGATGGCCGAGCAGGTTGCGGAGATCTTCACCGAGGTCGTCGTCGCGCCGGACTACGAGGACGGCGCGGTCGAGATCCTCGCCCGCAAGAAGAACATCCGCGTGCTGCGCTGCCCCGACGCCCCGTGCGCGGTGAAGGAGGCCCGGCCGGTCGAGGGCGGGCTGCTGCTGCAGGAGAAGGACCGCCTGCAGGCCGAGGGCGACGACCCGGCGCACTGGACGCTCGCCACGGGCGAGGCGCTGCCCGCCGAGGAGCTGGCCGAGCTGGCCTTCGCCTGGAAGGCCTGCCGTGCGGTGAAGTCCAACGCGATCCTGCTGGCCAAGGGCGGTGCCACGGTCGGCGTGGGCATGGGCCAGGTCAACCGCGTGGACTCCGCGAAGCTGGCCGTCCAGCGGGCGGGCGAGGAGCGGGCCCGTGGCTCGTACGCCGCCTCGGACGCGTTCTTCCCCTTCCCGGACGGGCTGGAGGTGCTCACGTCCGCGGGTGTGAAGGCCGTGGTCCAGCCGGGCGGCTCGGTCCGCGACGAGCAGGTCGTGGAGGCCGCGAAGGCGGCGGGCGTGACGATGTACTTCACCGGCACCCGCCACTTCTTCCACTGATGCGCGAAAGGGCCGCGCCCCACGGGGGCGCGGCCCTTTCGGCCGGTGCACCGACGCAATCGGTACCGGCGGAATCAGTAGCGGGGGCGCTGGAACCATTCGGCCGACGTCCGCTTCGCAGCGAAAACGATCACCAGAATGGAACCGACGAAGGTGATCAGGCCGAGGCCGTAGACGCCCAGCGTGAAGATGCCGCTGATGATGCCGAAGGAGGCGTAGACGATCGAACCGACACGCACGCCGTTGCGGCCCTTGCCGTAGCGCGCGGCCAGGATGAAACCGATGATCGCGAAGATCGCGGCGAGCGCCACGAAGAAGGAGATGACGCCCTTGCTGACGTCGGCGATGGTGTCCACGTCGACCGTGTCGCCCCGGGCCGTGGTGACCGTGCCGTTCGTCCCGGCGTCGCGGACCGCGTCACCGATCTTGTTCGCGGCGTACGCGAAGAAGCCCGCCACGACGACGTGAATGGCGGCGATCACGTACATCAGGACGTTCGCGGCCTTGGTGAGGCCCGGCATCGCCACCGGCCCCTGCGGCATCGGGTAGCCACCGGGTGCCTGCGGGTACGCACCGTACGGCGGCGGAGCCTGCTGCGGGTATCCGTAGCCCGGGGCAGGCGGCTGCTGCGGCGGGGGTCCGTAAGGGTTGTTGGGCTGGCCGAAGCTCATGGCGGGAATTCCTTCGTCGACGTCGTGCGGGGACGACGCGGGCTGCCGGACGGGCGAGCCGGCTCGGCGGTCCTGCCCCGTCCGACGCCCGCGGCACGCCGATCATCGTTATTTGACATTCGAATTTTGTCCAGCTGATGCCCCTATGCCTTTGTTCCTTTGGTGCAGATTGGAACCGGGGCCACTCGATCCGCGAGGATGGAAACATGACCGCCCAGATTCTCGATGGCAAGGCCGCCGCGGCCGCGATCAAGTCCGAACTGGCCTCCCGCGTGGAGGCGCTGAAGGCGCGGGGCGTCACCCCCGGCCTGGGAACGATCCTGGTCGGCGACGACCCGGGCAGCCAGAAGTACGTCGCGGGCAAGCACCGCGACTGCGCCGAGGTCGGCATCGCGTCGATCCAGCGCGAGCTGCCCGCCACCGCCACGCAGGAGGAGATCGAGGCGGTCGTCCGCGAGCTCAACGAGGACCCGGCCTGCACCGGCTACATCGTCCAGCTGCCGCTGCCCCGCGGCATCGACGAGAACCGCGTCCTGGAGCTGATGGACCCGGCCAAGGACGCCGACGGGCTGCACCCGACCAACCTCGGCCGGCTCGTCCTCAACGAGCCCGCCCCCCTGCCCTGCACCCCCAACGGCATCATCACGCTCCTGCGCCGGCACGGCGTCGAGCTGAACGGCGCCGAGGTCGTCGTCGTCGGTCGCGGCGTGACCATCGGCCGCCCCATGCCGCTGCTGCTGACCCGCCGCTCGGAGAACGCCACCGTCACCCAGTGCCACACCGGCACCCGCGACCTGGCCGCCCACCTCAAGCGGGCCGACATCGTCGTGGCGGCGGCCGGCGTGCCGCACCTGATCAAGCCGGAGGACGTCAAGCCGGGCGCCGCCGTCCTCGACGTCGGCGTCAGCCGCGACGAGAACGGAAAGATCGTCGGCGATGTGCACCCGGGCGTGCACGAGGTCGCGGGCTGGATCTCCCCCAACCCGGGCGGCGTGGGCCCGATGACCCGCGCCCTGCTGCTGGTCAACGTCGTGGAGGCCGCCGAGCGCGCCGCCGGAGCCGCCGATGAGCACTGAGGGCGGTAAGCCGCGCCGGCTCACCCGCCGCCCGCCCCGGCTCACCCGCGACACCGCGCGCCCCGAGGGCGGCGGCCGCGCCGCGCCCGGCGGCGCCCCCGCCCCGGCCCGGCAGTGGCCGCTGCTGGCGGTGCTGGGCGTGACGGGCCTGGGCCTGCTGATCGTGGCGTTCGACGCGTTCCGCGTCGGCACGCTCGTGGTGGGCCTGGCGATGCTGGGCGGCGCCGCGCTGCGCTGGTGGCTGCCGTCGGTGGGCTGGCTGGCGGTGCGCTCCCGCTTCACGGACATGCTCACGTACGGCGGGATGGGCGCGGCGATCGTCCTGCTGGCGCTGATGGCCCAGCCGCACGCGTGGCTGAGGATCCCCTTCCTCGCGGGGATACTCCACTTCACGGTGCAGTGAGCGTGCGCGCCTCGGCGCGATGAACGCGACGGCGGCCCGTCCTCTCCCCCGAAAGAGGACGGGCCGCGCGCCGCTTACGCGGATCGGACTCAGTGCGAGTCGAAGGCCCTCGCGTACAGGGAGTGCTTGGGCCCGGAGATCTTCAGGCGGATGTAATACGCGTCGCCGGCCCGTACGTTGCCCGTTGTCACCTTCTTCTCGGCGCCGTCGGCGCACCAGTCGGAGCCGTTGCTGCGGCCGACGACCTTGCGGTCCTTGGTGCGGACGATCTCGGCCTTGATCTTGGCGCCGTCGTGTCCGTAGCAGCCGTACACGATGTGCAGGTTGCCGCGGTCGGGCACGAAGTCGGGCGTGGACCACTTGTTGGTCGGTCCGTGGGGCTGGTCGAAGAGCATGTGCCAGCCCTGCGTCCCGGCCCCGCCGGCCGGCGCGGCCTGGGCCGCGGGGGCGGTCAGTGCGAGGCCCGCTCCGACAGCGGCCGTGACGGCCGCGGCGGCAACGCGCTTGCGTACGTTCATGGTCAGTTCCTCCCGTTGGCGTGGCGGCCGGTGCGGGGTGGACCGCACCGGCCGCGGCGTGCAGGGATGACGATGACGCGCCACTTCGCCGGCGGCCAGGGATTGCCGGCGACTCGGGTCCTCGTGGGACGTCCCACGGTCCGACCTGCGGGGATGCGCCGTCCCAGGATGTCGTCGTGGGACGGTCCGGCCGTCGTGCTCATGGCCGGATCGCGCGGTGGCCCCGGGCGACATACGGAACCGCTGCCCGGACATCGCCATCATGTGCGCCATAGGAGGCTCGCCACCTACGGGCCCGGTGACGCGTATGGGGTGGAACATGCCGCGGTGGAAGGAATTACCCGCCTCGCTGGACCAGCGAGTGCGGCAACTGCTCGTCCGGCTCAGACGGCTGAAGGACCGCAGTGGACTCAGCCTGGCCGCCCTGGCGGCCAAGACCTCCTACAGCCGCTCCTCCTGGGAGCGGTACCTCAACGGCAGGCAGCTGCCGCCGCGCGAGGCGGTCGAGGAACTGGCCCGGGCGTGCGGCACGGACCCCACGCGGCTGCTGGTGCTGCACGAACTCGCCGCGGACGCGTGGAGCGGTGAGCCGGCCGTCGCCGATCCGCAGGAGGACGACTCGGATCTCTACGTACGCGACGGCCGGCGGCCGGTCATCTGGGCGCTCACCGCCGCCGTGGTCGTCCTGGCGGCGGCGCTGGTCGCCACGCTGCTGGCCACCCGCCCCTGGCAGGACGAGGCGAAGCCCGCCCCCGCCGCCGGCGACACCCCGGCGCCCTTCGTCTTCGTCGAGGGCCGGGAACGGGCGTGCGCCGTCAAGCGCGTGGGCGGTGAGCTGCGCGCCGGGTACAGCACCACGCACGACAAGCTGATGGACCTCAAGAGCTCGGGCTGGGAGGTGCTGGAGGCCCAGTGCCTGCTGAAGTACCACGGCTTCGACCCGGGCATCGCCGACGGCTCCTACGGCGAGCGCTCGAAGCGGGCGGCCAAGGACTTCCAGAAGAGCCGGCGGCTGGTCGTGGACGGCGTGATCGGCCCCGACACCTGGGGGGAGCTGCGCCGGTGAGCGGCGAGCGGCCGCTGCCCGCGGAGTGCGCGCGGCTGGCCGCGGGGCTGCGGGAGCTGAAGGACCGCACGGGCCTGAGCCTGGCCGCGCTGGCCGGGCGCACGCCGTACAGCAAGTCCTCGTGGGAGCGCTATCTCAACGGGAAGAAGCTGCCGCCGAAGCAGGCGGTCGAGGCCCTGTGTGCACTGGCGCAGGAGCCCGCGGGGCGGCTGGTGGCGCTGTGGGAGCTGGCCGAGCAGGCGTGGAGCGGGCGGTCCGCGGAAGCGGGCACGGATGCTGCGCGCGTGGTGCGCACCCCGCCCGGCCCGGCAGAACGGGGGTGGCGCACGCCCGTCGTCTCGGGCGCCGTCGCCGTCCTGGCGCTCGCCCTCGCCGTGACGGTGTTCCTCACGACCGGCGGCTCGGCGCCCGGCGGGCACGACCACGACGGCCTCGCCGCCACCTCCCCGTACCTGCAGTACCAGGAGCCCGCCTGCAAGGGGGAGGTCTGCGAGGCGGCGGATCCGACCCGCACCGGGTGCGGCCTGGAGGCGGTCACGCTGTTCAAGCGCCGGGCGGCGGGCGGGCAGCAGGTGGAGCTGCGGTACAGCGAGAAGTGCGCGGCCGTGTGGGGCAAGACCCAGGGTCTGCACGTGGGCGACCGGGTCGAGCTGCGGCTGCCGGGTGCGGGGACGAAGACGGTCACGGCCGCGAGCCAGCGGGACACGGAGACGTACCTGTCGACGGCGATGACGGTGACCGCTGACCCGCACGGGGCCCGGGTCTGCCTGCTGCCGGCGGGCGGCCCGCAGCAGTGCTTCGGGGCGGCCTGAAGTCGCCGCGTGGGAAGCGTGGCAAATGGGTAGGAAGAGGGTGTCGGAGTGCCGATGGCCGGTCCTCCACCCCCGTGGGAGGACCGGCCACCGGCCACCCTTCGAGGATCATGATCGCGACAAGCCGGAGCAAGGTCGGCCGTGCCGCTGTGGCGCGCGCGTGACCGTTCCGGTACGAGGTCGCTTTTTCGTAGCAAGGTGCCCGGAAGTGTCACCGAACGGTGACGGGCGGCGCGTACGCCGCATGCCCGGGCGTGCGCCGGGGGCGCGCGCCCCACTGCGTGGATCAACCTCGAATGCTCTCGTGCGCCGGGTCCCCGGGAACTGACATGCTGATCCGAGGCATCCCCATGGGTAGCCGGAACCAGGCCGTGGAAGGGCGACGGGAGACCGCCGTACGCAACCGGGGGACAGGGGAGGGCAATGCCACGTTGGAGGGCGCTACCGGACGAACTCGATCCGCAGGTGCGCGAGTTCGCCGAACAGCTGCGCAGACTCGTCGAGCGCAGCGGGCTGAGCATCGCCGCCGTCGCCGACCGCACCGGGTACAGCAAGACGTCCTGGGAGCGCTACCTGAACGGCAGGCTGCTGCCGCCGCGCGGCGCCGCCGAGGCCCTCGCGGAGGCCACCGGCACCGACGTCGGGCACCTGGGCACGCTGTGGGAGCTGGCCGAACGGGCCTGGAGCCGCTCGGAGCTGCGGCACGACGTGACGATGGAGGCGATCCGGGTCGCCGAGGCGCGCGCGGCCCTGGCCGGCTTCGGCCCGCAGCCCGCGAACGGCGGCGCGGCCGCGCCCCGTACGGCCGCGCTGCACGGCGAGGGCCTGGGGGAGGGCCCGGACGGCACCGACCTCGGGCTGCCGCGCACGCCGGGCGCCGCCGACGTGCGGGACAAGGCCATTCCCCTGCGCAAGCAGCGCAAGCCGAAGCGTTCGGGCAAGCCCGCACAGGAAACGGAGCCGTCGGAGCCGCAAGCGCCCGCGCCCCCCGGCCGGTTCGGCCCTCCCGCGGCCGCCCCGCCGCCCACCCGTCGCCGCAACGCCGTGCTGTTCGCCGTGGGCGCGGTGGGGGCGCTGTTCGTCGTCGCCGCGGTCGTCCTGCTGGTCGGCGCGGGCGGCGAGGACAGGACGGCACCCGGCGCCGCCGCCACGCCCAGCGTGTCCAAAGCGCCGTCCCTGCCCTCCGGCGTGCGGTGCACGGGGGCGGACTGCGCGGGCAAGGACCCGGAGAGCATGGGCTGCGGCGGCCGGCACGCCACGACGGCCGGCTCGGTGACGGTCGGTGCGGCGTACCTGGAGGTCCGCTACAGCGAGGTCTGCGGGGCGGCGTGGGCGCGGATCACCCAGGCCGGGCCCGGGGACACACTGCGGATAACGTCCGCGGGGAGTGCCGGAGGCACGGAGAGCGGGCGGGTCGACCGGGGCGCGGACGGCCACACGCGCATGGTCGCCGTGTCCGACTCCCGGCAGGCGTCGGCGTGCGCGGCCCTGGTCTCGGGCCGCACCGGCTGCACGAAGCGGTCTGCTCCGCAGAGCGCCCTGGGCCCCCTGGGCTAGCCAGCCCCCTTGCGGCTGCCGCCGCGTGGGCGCGACAACCCACGGCGCTCCCGCAAACGGGGTGCTCCCCTAGGGCGTGTCCGGTGGACCTTCGTCACGCAGCCACCACGGCGCCCCGTCAGGGGCGCGGGGCAGTGCCGATCTGCGGCTGCCGCCGCGTGGGCGCGACAAGCCACGACGCGCCCGCACTCGGCCCCCGGGGTGGCGTGTCAGCTGCGGGCCGTCGCCGGCCGATCGCACAGTTCCCCGCGCCCCTGACGGGGCACTGCATGATCCACTGGACACGCCCTAGCCAGCCCCCCCTGCGGCTGCCGCCGCGTGGGCGCGACAACCCACGACGCTCCCGCAAACGGGGTGCTCCCCTAGGGCGTGTCCGGCGGACCTTCGTCACGCAGCCACCACGGCGCCCCGTCAGGGGCGCGGGGAACTGCGCGACAAGCCACGACGCGCCCGCACTCGGCCCCCGGGGTGGCGCATCGGCTGCGGGCCGTCGCCGGCCGATCGCGCCCACGCGGCGGCAGCCGCAGATCGACACCGCCCCGCGCCCCTTCGGGGCGCCGTGGTGCGCGCGACGCGGACCCGCCGGGCAGGCCCTGGCAGGGCCGATGAGCTGCCTGCCCACAAACCGTCCGCAAGGACGGTGAGGTGTTGCACACCGGGTAGGCGGTGCGGGGCGGGCGCGGTCGGATAGCCTGACGCCGGATCTCTTGATACCGAGAGAGATCCGCACACCTTGGGCAGGGACACCCACCAGCCAGTTCGCAGGAGACCGCCATGACCCGCACTCCCGTCAATGTCACCGTCACCGGCGCCGCCGGTCAGATCGGCTACGCGCTGCTCTTCCGCATCGCCTCCGGTCAGCTCCTCGGCGCGGACGTGCCCGTGAACCTGCGCCTGCTGGAGATCCCGCAGGGCCTGAAGGCCGCCGAGGGCACCGCCATGGAGCTCGACGACTGCGCCTTCCCGCTGCTGCGCAACATCGAGATCACCGACGACGCGAACGTGGCGTTCGACGGCGCCAACGTCGCGCTGCTGGTCGGCGCCCGTCCCCGTACCAAGGGCATGGAGCGCGGTGACCTGCTGGAGGCCAACGGCGGCATCTTCAAGCCGCAGGGCAAGGCCATCAACGACCACGCCGCGGACGACATCAAGGTCCTGGTCGTCGGCAACCCGGCCAACACCAACGCCCTGATCGCCCAGGCCGCCGCGCCGGACGTGCCGCGCGAGCGCTTCACCGCGATGACCCGTCTGGACCACAACCGCGCGCTGTCGCAGCTGGCGAAGAAGGCCGGCGTGGGTGTTTCCGAGATCAAGAAGCTGACGATCTGGGGCAACCACTCCGCCACCCAGTACCCGGACATCTTCCACGCCGAGATCGCCGGCAAGAACGCGGCCGAGGTCGTGGCCGACGAGCAGTGGCTCGCCGACACCTTCATCCCGACCGTGGCCAAGCGCGGTGCGGCGATCATCGAGGCCCGTGGCGCCTCCTCGGCGGCCTCCGCGGCCAACGCCGCCATCGACCACGTGCACACCTGGGTCAACGGCACCGCCGCCGGCGACTGGACCTCGATGGCCATCCCGTCGGACGGCTCCTACGGCGTGCCCGAGGGCCTGATCTCCTCCTTCCCGGTCGTCGTGAAGAACGGCACCTACGAGATCGTCCAGGGCCTGGAGATCAACGAGTTCTCCCGCACCCGCATCGACGCCTCGGTGCAGGAGCTGGTGGAGGAGCGCGACGCCGTTCGCGAGCTCGGCCTCATCTGACCGAATTTCACCTGGTCTGCCCCGACCGCCCTCGTACGGGTGTCCCATGATCACCCGTACGAGCGTGGTTTCCGGCCCGCCAATCGCCTCCCGACGGGGGGCGGGGGCGGGCCTTCTGGCTTATTCTGGGTTCTTCCGAAAATGCGTCAACTCGCTTTGTTCGAAGCGAAGTTCGACGGATCGGGGGATCGAAATGAGTCAATCCGCCCAGGAGTCCCCGACAGAGGCCACCCGGTTACTCTGCGCGGGGACCTACCTCGACATCGAGTTCCGCCGCCGCGTCATCGAAGAGCTGGTGGAGCATGAAGAAAGACCCACGGCCCCCTCGCTGGGCGTGGACGTGGTGCCGGTGCTCTCCCACGCACTGCGCGCCCGCGGCCAGGACACCCTGACCGCCCTGTTCCTTCTGGCCCTGTGGGTGGCCTTCTTCGCCGTCGACTTCTCCACGGCGTCCCCCACGTCCCAGGGCGTCGACCCCTACACCGGCGCTTCCGTCGCCGAGGGCCCCGCCTTCCCGATCTGGTCGGGTGCCTACGCCCTGGTCTGCCTGATCCACTGGGGCGCCCACGCCGCCGCCGGCCGCGGCTCCGCCGCGTACGTCGTGGACAAGCGGACCCTGCGCCAGGCCCTCATCGGCAGCGGCGCCAACCGCGCGCTGCGCGCCCTGCTGCCGGTGGGCGTGCCGATGATGACCCTCGCCTACTGGGTCGCCGCCTTCTGGGCGCTGGCCGAGGGCGCCGACAACTGGGCGGCGGTCATCTTCCCGCTGCTGCTGGTGGTGCCCGTGTGGGCGCACCGGGCGCGGGTCGCGGCCGTGATGCGCTCGGAGCTCAGCCGGCAGGCGTTCGCCACGGTGCCCAGGGCCTTCCCGGAGTCCGCGTACCACCGCAGGATCGCCCGGGCCATCGACCGCGAGCAGTACGCGGGCCTGACGATCTACGACCCCTCGCGGCCGTTCATCGGGATGGGCCGGCCGTACGAGCCCTGGTCCTTCGCGATGGAGCTCACCCGCAAGAAGGACGCGCCCGGGGCGGGCGGGGGTCCGGTGCCGCCGTTCACCGGGCGTACCGTCGTGGAGCTGATCCGGCCGCGGCTGGAGGGCCTGCGCCAGGCCGCTGCCGAGACCAGCCGGGACCGGTTGCGGGAGCTGGAGATCGACGAGTTCGTCTACCTCCCCGTCGGCCCGCAGCGGCCCGCCGTCTCCTACGACGAGCACACGGTGCGACGGCACCTGGCCGAGGCGGTCAACGAGGGTGGCGAGGCGCGCCGCTACTTCCTGCGGGTGCGTATCGGCGCGTGGGACGAGCAGGTCGTCGTCTCGGTCCTGGTCCGCGTGCACACCCAGGGCGGCATGCTCGTCCTGGAGGTGGTGCCGCATGTGCTGACGCCGGTGCGGCCGGAGTTCCGGGCGGTCGACGTGATCGCCGCGCGCGGCGACGACGACCTGCTGCGCGACGGCGTACGGGCGTTCCTGACGGCGCCCGCGGCCGGCTTCGCCTCCCTGGTGTCCACCGCGCGCTCGGCCGTCTCCGGCTTCCGCACCTGGCTGGCCGACCCCCGGCGGGCGGCGCCGGACGGACCGGCCACCTCGGTGCGCGAGATCGCGGCGGCCCCGGACGTCTCCCTGTTCCAGGAGATGGACGTCAGCCGCTACGTGAAGACGGTCACCGACCGCATCGCCAGCGGGGTCCGGGCGGCGCTGCGCTCCCAGGGCTACGAGACCGACCAGTTCGAGCAGCAGATCGTGCAGATCAGCGAGGGCGGCATCTACATCGGTGCGATGAGCGGCGGCGCCGTCGCCCAGGGCGCCGGTGCCGAGGCCAAGCACCTCGCGGGAAGCGGGGGACGATGACGCGGGACGACCGGGACGACCGGGACGACCGGGACGACAAGGACGTGGCCGAGGGCACCGGCCGCACGGGCGGCGGGGGCATCTCCATCGGATCGATCAGCGGCGGCGCGGTGGCCCAGGGCGAGCGGGCGAAGGCGGAGGACCGCTCGGAGCGCGTGGGCCCGCCGGCCGCACCGCCGGCCGGTGGCCCGGCGCCCGTGCCGCCGCCGCGGGACGGGGGGATGGCCGTCGGTGCGATGTCGGGCGGCGCCCTGGCGCAGGGCCGCGAGGCCCAGGCCACGGACGCCTCGCGGCAGTTGGTGACGGCCACGCCCGAACTGCTGGCCGCCGTCGCACGGATGCGCGAGGAGCTCGCGGTGCAGGAGCGCGCCGCCGGTGACGGCCTCGACGAGGTCGACGCGGAACTGGCGGCCGTGCAGCGGGAGGCGCAGGTCGCCGGGCAGACCGGGCGCAGCCGGCTCGCCCGCCTGCGCACGCTCCTGACCAGCGGCGCCACGGCAGTCGGCGGCCTGGCGTCGCTGGCCGCCGTCGTCGAGGCGATCAGCCGCTTAGTGGCGTGAGGCGGCGAGGCACATGAGTTCCTTCTGGGACGCCGATCAGCAGAAGTGGGTCTCCCGGCCCCCCGACGGCGCTGCGCCGCCCCCCGACACCGCCTACGACCCCGCCGACGAGCCGCCCTCCGGCGCCTCGCGCGCCTCGGTGCTGGCCGGTGCGCTGGCCGGGGTGGTGCTGGCCGGCGGCATCGGCACCGGCATCTGGGCGCTGGTCCACAACAGTGACGACGACAAGGGCGGCAGCACGAACCTCGTCACGCCCAGTTCGAGTCCCTGGCCGAGCCCGTCGCCGTCGGGCACCTACGGCGGCACCTCGGGCGGCTACACCTACAACCCGTACCCCACGCCCACCTCCGGCATCTTCGGCTCGTCGGCCACCTCCGACCCGGGGGCCCGGCCCGGTTTCGTCCGCACGGCGGACCCGTCCGGCTACCGCCTGGACGTGCCCACCGGCTGGCTGCGCAGCCGCCAGAAGACCAGCGTCTTCTACACCTCGCCCGGCGGCGCGCGGCTCCTGCAGGTCTTCCCCTTCGACCCGCAGCGGGCCACACCGTACGACTCGCTGGCGGAGTCCGAGACGTACATCTCGGGCTACAGCGGCTACCGCAAGAGCAGCCTGAGCCACGTCGTGGGCCCGGGCGACCCGGCGGAGCTGGAGTACACCTACGTCCAGCCCGACTCCACCACGCGCTACGTCGTCATGCGCGCCTACCGCGCCCCCGACGGCAACCAGTACGCCCTGCTCAGCGCCGGACCGGACAGCGACCGCTCGGCGGTGCGCTCCGTGTACCGCGCGCTGGTGGACTCCTTCTGCCCGACGGGCCACTGCACCACGTGACCCTGCGCAAAGGCCCGCCGCTCGACCCCGAAGGGGCCGGCGGCGGGCCTTTTGTCGTACGGGTCACTGCGCTTTCGGCTTCTGAGCTGCAAACCCGTGGTCCCGAGTGACTCGGGTCACTCTTTGCCAAAGAAACGGCATAGCCCGCGGGCTTCTGGTTAGGGGCGTCCCGTTGCCGTCCCGGCCTTACCCCACGGGGCCGGGCCGGTGACGGCATTCGTTTTCCACCGGAAGGCAGTGAAGTAGTCATGTCGTCACCCGAGACCATCCACGTCGACGGGGTGTGGCGCTCCGCCGCGTCCGGCGCACGGCGGGAGGTGCTCGACCCGGCCGACGCCACGACGCTCGCCGTCGTCGCCGAGGGCGGCGTGGACGACACCGACGCCGCCGTGGCCGCGGCCGCGCGGGCGTTCGACGGCGGTGCCGGCGTCTGGCCGCGCACCCCGGTCGCCGAGCGGGCCGCCCTGCTGCGTCGCGTCGCGGATCTGCTGCAGCGCGACCGGGAGGAGATCGCGCTGGTCGAGAGCCGGGACACCGGCAAGACCCTGGAGGAGGGCCGCATCGACGTCGACGACGTCACGGCTGCCTTCCGCTACTTCGCCGACCTCGTCGTGAACGAGGGCGGCGGCCGCGTCGTCGACGCCGGCTCCGACGAGGTGCACAGCGTCGTCGTGCACGAGCCCGTCGGCGTGTGCGCGCTCATCACGCCGTGGAACTACCCGCTGCTGCAGGCGAGTTGGAAGATCGCCCCGGCGCTGGCCGCGGGCAACACCTTCGTCGTCAAGCCCAGCGAGGTCACCCCGCTGTCGACCGTCCACCTGGTGCGCCTGCTCGCCGAGGCCGGCCTGCCGGACGGCGTGGCCAACCTCGTCACCGGTGCCGGCGACCCCGTCGGCGCCCGCCTGGCCGAGCACCCCGACGTGGACCTCGTCTCCTTCACCGGCGGCCTCGCCAGCGGCGTCAAGGTCGCACAGGCCGCGGCCCCGACCGTCAAGAAGGTCGCCCTCGAACTCGGCGGCAAGAACCCCAACGTCGTCTTCGCCGACGCCTGCGCCACCGACGAGGGCTTCGACACCGCCGTCGACCAGGCCCTCAACGCCGCCTTCATCCACAGCGGCCAGGTCTGCTCGGCCGGTGCCCGTCTCATCGTCGAGGAGCCGGTGCGCGAGCGCTTCGTCGCCGAACTCGCCCGCCGCGCCGAGCGGATCAGGCTCGGCCGCGGCACCGAGAAGGGCGTCGAGTGCGGCCCGCTGGTCTCCGCCCAGCAGCTCGCCAAGGTCGAGGCGTACGTCGCCTCCGCCCTCGCCGAGGGCGCCGTGCTGCGCTGCGGCGGCCGCCGTCCCGAGCCGAGCGAGGTGCGCCCGGAGGGCGGCTACTTCTACTCCCCGACGGTCCTCGACCTGTGCCACGGGGCGATGACGGTCGTGCGCGAGGAGACCTTCGGCCCGATCCTCACCGTGGAGACCTTCCACACCGAGGACGAGGCCGTGGCCCTGGCCAACGACACCGAGTACGGGCTGGCGGGCGCCGTGTGGACCGCGGACGCGGGCCGCGCGCGGCGCGTGGCCGGCCGGATGCGGCACGGCACCGTGTGGATCAACGACTACCACCCCTACCTGCCGCAGGCGGAGTGGGGCGGCTTCGGCCGCTCCGGCACCGGCCGCGAGCTGGGTCCGGCGGGCCTGGCGGAGTACCGCGAGGCCAAGCACGTCTACCAGAACCTCGCCCCCAGGCCGGTGCGCTGGTTCGCGGGCTAGCGGGCCTGCCACCCCCGTACCCGTACGCAGGACAAGGAGTTCACCCCCACATGCCCGTCTACGACTACGTCGTCATCGGCGGCGGCACCGCCGGCTCCGTCATCGCCTCCCGCCTCACCGAGGACCCCGACGTCACCGTCGCCGTCATCGAGGGCGGCCCCTCCGACGTCGACCGCGAGGACGTCCTGACCCTGCGCCGCTGGCTCGGCCTGCTCGGCGGCGACCTCGACTACGACTACCCCACCGTCGAACAGCCCCGTGGCAACAGCCACATCCGGCACAGCCGCGCCCGTGTGCTCGGCGGCTGCTCCTCGCACAACACCCTCATCTCCTTCAAGCCGCTGCCCGGCGACTGGAACGAGTGGGCCGAGGCCGGCGCCGAGGGCTGGGACGCGGAGTCCATGGACCCGTACTTCGCCCGGCTGCGCAACAACATCGTCGCCGTGGACGAGAAGGACCGCAACGCCATCGCCCGCGACTTCGTCGAGGCCGCCGGCAAGGCCGCGGACGTCCCCCGCGTCGAGGGCTTCAACCGCAAGCCCTTCCACGAGGGCGTCGGCTTCTTCGACCTCGCCTACCACCCGGAGAACAACAAGCGCTCCTCCGCCTCCGTCGCCTACCTCCACCCCTTCCTCGACCGCCCCAACCTCCACCTGATGCTGGAGACCTGGGCGTACCGGCTGGAGCTGGAGGGCACCCGCGCCAAGGGCGTGCACGTGCGTACCAAGGACGGCGAGGAGGTCTACGTCGAGGCGGCACGCGAGGTGCTGGTGTGCGCCGGCGCCGTCGACACCCCCCGGCTGCTGATGCTCTCCGGCATAGGCCCCAAGGCCGACCTGGAGGCGCTGGGCATACCCGTCGTCCACGACCTGCCGGGCGTCGGCGAGAACCTGCTCGACCACCCCGAGTCGGTCATCGTCTGGGAGACCGACGGCCCGATCCCCGAGAACTCCGCGATGGACTCCGACGCGGGCCTGTTCGTCCGGCGGGACCCGGCCGCGAACGGCCCGGACCTGATGTTCCACTTCTACCAGATCCCCTTCACCGACAACCCCGAGCGCCTGGGCTACGAGAAGCCCGCGCACGGCGTGTCGATGACCCCCAACATCCCCAAGCCGCGCAGCCGCGGCCGGCTCTACCTCACCAGCGCCGACCCCTCCGTCAAGCCCGCCCTCGACTTCCGCTACTTCACGGACGAGGAGGACTACGACGCCCGCACCCTCGTCGACGGCATCAAGCTCGCCCGCGAGATCGCGCGGACCGAGCCGCTGGCCGGCTGGCTCAAGCGCGAGGTCTGCCCCGGCCCGGACGTCACGACGGACGAGGCGATCAGCGAGTACGCCCGCAAGGTCGCCCACACCGTCTACCACCCGGCCGGCACCTGCCGCATGGGCGCGGTGACCGACGAGACGGCCGTCGTCGACCCGCAGCTGCGCATCCGCGGCCTGGAGGGCATCCGCATCGCCGATGCCTCCGTCTTCCCGACGATGCCGGCCGTCAACCCGATGATCGGCGTGCTGATGGTGGGGGAGAAGTGCGTCGACCTGCTTGCCCAGGCCCCCGAGGAGGAGGTGACACGGTGAACGCCTCCGCGACCGCCGGCAAACCCGGCACCGCCGCCCACGCGCCCGTGACCACGCCCGAGCAGAAGACGACCGGCAGCGCGGACGTCGCGCCCACCCCCGTCTTCTCCGTCCGCAACCTGTGGAAGGTCTTCGGCCCCAAGGCCGAGCGCGTGCCCGGCAGCGAGCTGGGCGACCTGGACGCGCAGACCCTGCGCGAGCGCACCGGCTGCACGGTGGCCGTGCGCGACGTCTCCTTCGACGTCCGCCCCGGCGAATGCTTCGTCGTCATGGGCCTGTCCGGCTCCGGCAAGTCCACCCTCGTCCGCTGCCTGACCCGGCTCATCGAGCCCACGTCCGGCACCATCGCCATCGACGGCGAGGACGTGCGCGGCATGGACAAGGGCGCCCTGCGCGACCTGCGCCGGCACCGCGCCGCCATGGTCTTCCAGCACTTCGGCCTGCTGCCCCACCGCAGCGTCCTCGACAACGTCGCCTACGGCCTGGAGATCCAGGGCATGGCCAGGGCCGAACGCCGCGCCAAGGCCGCCGAGATGGTCGGCAAGGTCGGCCTGGAGGGCCTGGAGGCCCGCCGCCCCGGCCAGCTCTCCGGCGGCCAGCAGCAGCGCGTCGGCCTGGCCCGCGCCCTGGCCGCCGACCCCGAAGTCCTGCTGTTCGACGAGCCGTTCAGCGCACTGGACCCGCTCATCCGCCGCGACATGCAGGACGAGGTCGTCCGCCTCAACCGCGACGAGGGCCGCACCATGGTCTTCATCACCCACGACCTCGGCGAGGCCCTGCGCGTCGGCGACCGCATCGCCCTGATGCGCGGCGGCCGCGTCGTGCAGTGCGGCACCCCCGAGGAGATCGTCGGCTCGCCCGCCGACGACTACGTCCGCGACTTCGTCCGCGACGTGCCGCGCGAGCAGGTCCTGACCGTACGCCGCGCCATGCGGGCCGCCCTGCCCGGCGAGGCCGACAGCGGCCCCGCCGTGGGCCCCGAGACCACCGTGGCCGACGCCATCGAGGCCGTCGCCCGCACCGGCTCGGCCGCGCGCGTCATGGACGGCCGGCGCTGCCTCGGCGTCGTCGACCACCGAGGCCTGCTGGGGGTGGTGGCCGGACTCGACGCGCCCGGACCCGATGCGCCCGGCGAGGAGGCCCCCGGGAGGGCCGCGGCGTGAGTACCGTGCCGGTGACGATCCCGGCTTCCCCGCGACCTGCTCCTGTACGCAAGTGGCTGCTGCCGGCAGCGGCGGCGACCGTCTTCGCCGCCCTCGCCGCCTGGCGCTACGGCAGCGGCACCTGGCCCGGCACACTGACTGTCGACTTCGGCGGACCGCTCGGCAGGGCCAACGACTGGATCATCGACAACCGCGACAGCCACTGGCTGTTCCTGTACTTCTTCGGGCACATCAGCAACGCCGTCGTCACGGCGGTACGGGCGGTGTACGTCGTCCTGCTCGCCCTCGGCTGGGCCGGCGTCACCACCGCCGCCACCCTGCTCTCCTGGCGCCTCGCCGGCCGCCGCGCCGGACTGACCGCACTCGCCTCCTTCGCGGTGTGCGGCGCCCTCGGCATGTGGGTGCCCACCATGCGCACCCTGGCCCTCATGGTCGTCGCCGTGGCCCTCTCCCTCGTGGTCGGCGCCCTCCTGGGCCTGGCCGCCGGCCTCTCGGACCGCATCCACCGCGCCCTGCGCCCGGTCCTCGACACCATGCAGGCCCTGCCCGCCTTCGCCTACCTGCTCCCCGTCGTCCTCGTCTTCGGCATCGGCGTCGCCCCGGCCGTCCTGGCCACCGTCGTCTACGCCGCCCCGCCGATGGCCCGCCTGACGGCCCTCGGCCTGCGCAGCACGGACAAGGGCGTCCTCGAAGCCGTCGACTCCCTCGGCGCCACCGGCCGCCAGCGCCTGCTGACCGCCCGCCTCCCCCTCGCCCGCCGCGAACTGCTGCTGGGCGTCAACCAGACGATCATGATGGCCCTGTCCATGGCCGTCATCGCCTCCGTCATCGGCGCCGACGGCCTGGGCGACCGCGTCTACCAGGCCCTCTCCACGGTGGACGTGGGCAGCGCCCTGGCAGCAGGCATCCCGATCGTCCTCCTGGCCATCGTCCTGGACCGCGCTGTGGGAGGCGACCGCCGCCGGTTGTGGGCAGGCGTTCCGCAGGGCGGGACGGGTGGGCACAACCGACCGACGGCCCGCACCCGGGCGGCCATCACGTGGGCGGCCGGCATCGCCGTGACCGCGGCCGCTGCCGTGGCGTCCGGCACCGCCTGGCCGGACACCTGGACGGTGGACATCACGGCCCCCGTGAACACCGCCAAGGACTGGATGGTCACCCACCTCTACAACGGCATCCCCGGCATCGGCGGCACCGCCGACCTCGCCGCCCACTACACCGCCTGGTGCGTAGACCCCCTGCGGGACGCCCTGCAGGCCCTCCCGTGGTGGTCCGCCCTGATCCTCGTGGCCGCCCTCGCCCGCCTGATCGGCACCTGGCGCACCGCCACGACCGCGACCCTCGCCCTCGCGGCGATCGGCGTGCTGGGCCGCTGGGACCCGGCGATGGACACCCTGTCCCAGGTCCTGGCGGCGGTGGCGGTCACCCTGGTCCTCGGCTTCGCCGTCGCCGTGGCCGCGGCCCGCAGCGACCGCGTGGAGCGCTGGCTGCGTCCGGTCCTGGACGTCTTCCAGACGATGCCGCAGTTCGTGTACCTGATCCCCGTCGTCGCCCTCTTCGGCGTCGGCCGGGCCCCGGCGGCCGCGGCCGCGATCGTGTACGCGCTGCCGGCGGTGATCCGCATCGTCGGCCAGGGGCTGCGGCAGGTGGACGCCGGCGCCCTGGAGTCGGCGCGCTCGCTCGGCGCGACGGGCGGGCAGCAGCTGCGCCAGGTGCAGTTCCCGCTGGCGCGCCCGCAGTTGCTGCTGGCCGTGAACCAGGCCGTCGTCCTCGTCCTGTCCGTGGTGATCATCGGCGCCCTCGTGGGCGGTGGCGCGCTCGGCTACGACGTCGTCTTCGGCCTCGCCCAGGGCGACCTGGCCACCGGCCTGACCGCGGGTGTGGCCATCGCCTGCCTGGGGCTGGTGCTGGACAGGGTGACGCAGCCGACGAAGGCGAAGGAGGCGCGCTGATGAGGAAGCGCACACGATGGACGGCCGCCGCGGCGACCGTGGCCGCACTGGCCACGGCCACCGGCTGCGGCGCCGCCGACATGACCAAGCAGGCGTCCCCGTACGCGAACGCGGCGGGTGCGAAGACGGTCACCCTCTCCGTGCAGTCCTGGGTCGGCGCCCGCGCGAACGCATCGGTTGCCAAGTACTTGTTGGAGAAGGAGCTGGGCTACCGCGTCGACACCGTCCAGGTGGACGAGGTCCCCGCGTGGGACGCGCTCAGCCAGGGCCGCGTGGACGCGATCCTGGAGGACTGGGGTCACCCGGACCAGGTCGAGCGCTACGTGAAGGACAAGAAGACCGTCACCGACGGCGGCGACCTGGGTGTGACCGGCCACATCGGCTGGTGGGTGCCCAAGTACTTCGCGGACGCCCACCCCGACGTCCTGGACTGGAAGAACCTCAACAAGTACGCCTCGTCCCTGCGCACCCCCGAAAGCGGCGGCAAGGGCCAGCTCCTGGACGGCTCGCCGTCCTACGTCACCAACGACAAGGCGCTGGTGAAGAACCTCAAGCTGGACTACGGGATCGTCTTCGCGGGCTCGGAGGCGGCGCAGATCACGCAGATCAAGCAGTTCGCGAAGGAGAAGCGGCCCTTCCTGACGTACTGGTACGAGCCGCAGTGGCTCTTCAACGAGGTCCCGCTGGTGGAGGTGAAACTCCCCCCGCACACGCAGGACTGCGAGAAGAAGGGCACGGCCGACCCCTCGACGATCGACTGCGCGTACCCGACGACGTCCCTGAAGAAGTACCTCAACACCGGCTTCGCGAAGAAGGGCGGCGACGCGGCACGGTTCCTGCGCAACTTCCACTGGACGAAGTCCGACCAGAACGAGGTCGCGCAAATGATCGCGGAGGAGAAGCTCTCCCCGGAGACGGCGGCCGAGCGCTGGGTGGACCGCCACCGCGACGTCTGGCGCAAGTGGTTGCCGTAGGCCCTGCGGGCGGCCGGTCCCCCATGTGAACGGAGTGTGGAGACCGTGTGAAAGCAGCCAACCTGACGCGAGGGCGTGGACGCGCGTAGACCGCGTGTGCAGTCCAGGCTTCGACTCCGTAAGCACGCCCTCGCGGGCCGCCCCTGATTGGCTGAAAGTTAAACTATTGGCTGAAGGGCGCATTACGGTTACCGGCGGTCGCTGTTCCACGGAGAGGAAACCCCTCATGACTGCTGCCGCCGATATGCCGCGCAAGGCCCACATCCTCACCGGCTACCGCCCGGAGGACGGCTTCGTGGCCGTAGAGCTCAATCCGCCGCCCGCCGAGTACGTGTGGCGCGACGAGGACGCCGAGCAGGAGGAGGAGCGGTACGGCCCGGGTGTGGGATACCACCAGTGGCTGGCCGTCGATGTGCACAGCGGCGCGGTGTGGTTCGGGGACGTCGACTGGCGTGCTGCGCGCGAGCACATCGAAAGCCGGCTGCCCGGCGTCCCGCGCAGGGCGCTCGGCGACGGGACGCTGCCCGAGCCGGGCATTCTGGTGCACCTGCTGACCCACCTGTCCCACGACGAAGAGCGCGGTTACTCCTGGCGCTTCTTCACCGCCAAGGAGCTGCACGCGCTCGCCTCGCGCGTGCTGCCCTCCGTGCAGCGGCTCGTGAGCTCGCTGCACCGGGTGGGGCCGGCCGGCGAACCGGAGTGGTCCGCCGAGGCCGCCACCGCCTGGGACGACATCGAGCAGGCCGCGACCTGCGCCTTCGACCCCTCCGGAGCGGTCGTCTGGCCCAGACCCCGGATCAGCCCGGTCCCCGCATGGCGCGTCGAGGTCGGCGCGTTCCTCGCGAGCAACCCCGACCTGTGCGACCCCGCCTGGGGCACGGCCACCGACGCGGAACTGGACGCCTACGCCGACTACCGGCCCGACTCCGGCTACGGCGGTGTACCCGGGCGGACGTGCAGCACCGCCGACCGGCAGATCGCCGGCGGCTTCACCTTCTACGGCGACCGCGCCGCCCTGTACGCCTGGCGCGCCGAGGCGTGCGGCGACCGTACGCCGACGGAGGCCCGCACCTGGCTGGAGACGACGGAGGCCGGCCGGGGCACGTGGGAGGCGGCCAAACCCCCCGGTGCCACGCTCGCCGATGTGCCGGACTGTGTGCTGGCGGCGCTGGCCGAACGCTTCCAGAACGCCGCACACGAGGAAGGGCTGGTCCTCACCGGCCTGCCCGCCTACCTGCGGCAGTTGCGTGCGGACGAACGGGCCGGCGTCGACCAGCAGCTCGCATTCGAAGGCGAGGAGGTGGAACGCCTGGAAGGCGTGCTCAGGGACTTCCGCGCCGCGCGGAACCGCACCGTCACCCGAGTCCTGGCCTGGGCCGACGGGCGCAGCGACGAGGAGATAGCCCGCCTCGCCTCCCTGTCCCACGACTGCGTCCGCGACTGGCGGGCCCGCTTGACCGATGAGCAGGACCCGGTGTTCCCCTAGGGCCCCGGGCCTTAGGGCGGCACGTCGACTGCGGGCCGTCGATGGCCGATCGCGCAGTTCCCCGCACCCTTACGGGGCACTGGACCAACCCCACGGCGCCCCGTAGGGGCGCGGGGAACTGCGCGACAAGCCGCAACGCGCCCGCAGACGGGGCACTGCCTAACCGGCCGGCTTCAGGCGCGCCGCAATCGTTTCCACGGCGCCCATCGCCTCCCGGTGCAGCCCACCCCCGAACGTGACGCGCGCGACCCCCAGCGCCCCCAGCTCCCGCGGCGTGGGCCCACCCCGCATCGCGAGGGCGTTGACGGGCGCCCCGACGCCCGCCGCCATCGCGGCGAGCGCCTCGCCCGGCGCGAGGATGGGATAGACGCAGTCCGCCCCGGCGGCCACGTACAACCGCCCTCGCTCAAGGGCCGGTTCCACCTCCCCGATGCCCTTCAAGAACGTGTCGACGCGCGCATTGATCACCAGCGCATCCCCCGCCTCGGCCCGCACGGCCGCCAGCCAATCGGCCTGCTCCTGCGGCTCCTTGAGCCGCCCCGTACCGCGTTCGGTGTCCTCCAGGTTGCAGCCGACGGCGCCGGTGGCGAGCAGCCGGTCGACGAATTCGCGGGCGGGCAGCCCGTAGCCGTCCTCGACGTCGGCGGAGACGGCGATGCCGTCGGTGGCCACGGCCCGGACGATCCGGGCGACGGCCGCGAACATCTCGTCCGCCGGCGCGCTTCCGTCCGCGTACCCGAGCGACGCCGAGACCCCCGCACTCGGCGTTGCCAGGGCGCGGAAGCCCGCGTCCGCGAAGATGCGGGCGGTGGCCGCGTCCCAGGGACCGGGCAGGACGAGGGGCCCGTCGGGGCCCTGAGGGTCGCGGTGGTGCAGCGCGCGGAACGCCGCCGCACGGTCGGTCGTGGTCATGGCCCGACCGTATGCCGGCCGGGGCCGGCTCCCGTGGGCCACTTCCGTACGGGATTCCCGGGCCACTCCTGGCCCCGGGTCACGGCTGGTACGTGCCCGGCTGCTTGCGGGTCGTGACGGCTATGCGGTTCCACGCGTTGATCGTGACGATCGCCGCCAGCAGTCGGGCCAGTTCCTCGTCCGAGAAGTGGCGTGCCGCCCGCTCGTAGACCTCGTCCGGGACGAAGCCGTCCGTCAGGACGGTCACGGCCTCGGTCAGGGCGAGGGCGGCGCGTTCCCTCTCGGTGTAGTAGCCGTCGGCCTCCTCCCAGGCGCTGAGGAGGTGGATCCGCTCCTCGCTCTCGCCCGCCTTGCGGGCGTCCTTGGTGTGCATGTCGAGGCAGAAGGCGCAGCGGTTGAGCTGGGAGGCGCGGATCTTGACGAGTTCGAGGAGGGAGTGGTCCAGGCCCTCGCGGGAGGCGCGTTCCAGGCCGAGCATGGCCTGCCAGACGTTGGGGACGAGGGTGTGGAAGTCGATGCGGGGGTGGTTCGTGGTCATGGGTCGACCGTAATGCGGCAGTGGACCGGAGGTATGGTCCATTTCCATGGACGGATCGTGGGCCAATGCCGCTGCCGGTACCGGTGCCGGTACCGGTGCCGGTGATCTTCACCTGGACCTGGACCTGAGCGGTCCCGGCGGGCTGCGCGCCCGCCTCGTGCGGGCGCTGCGCGACGCCGTGCGCTCGGGCCGGCTGGCCCCCGGCACCCGGCTGCCGTCCTCCCGTACGCTCGCCGCCGACCTCGCCCTGGCCCGCAACACCGTTGCCGAGGCGTACGCCGAGCTCGTCGCCGAGGGCTGGCTCACCGCCCTGCGCGGCTCCGGCACCCGCGTCGCCCCGCGGCCCGCCGCCGCGCCGCGTACGACGGGTGTGCGGCGCACCGTGCCGCCGCTGCGGCCCCCGGTGGCGCCCACGTACGACCTGCGGCCCGGTACCGCCGACGTCTCCGCCTTCCCCCGCACCGAGTGGCTCGCCGCCGCCCGCCGTGCCCTGGCCGCCGCACCCAACGAGGCCCTCGGCTACGGGGACGGGCAGGGCCGCCCCGAACTGCGTGCCGCCCTCGCCGGCTATCTCGCCCGGGCCCGTGGCGTGCGCACCGACCCCGCGCGCATCGTCGTCAGCGCCGGCTTCACGCAGGGCCTGGCCGTCCTCGGTCGCGTCCTGCACGCGCGGGGGGCCCGCGAGGTGGGCGTGGAGGCGTACGGGCTCGAGTTCCACCGCGACGCCCTGGAACGGACCGGCCTGCGCACCCACCCCCTGCCCGTCGACGACCGCGGCGCGGACGTGGCCGAGCTGGAGGGCCCCGGCCGCAAGGGCGTGGGCGCCGTCCTGCTGAGCCCCGCCCACCAGTTCCCCACCGGCGGCGTCCTGCACCCCGACCGCCGTACCGCCGTCGTCGACTGGGCCACCCGCACCGGCGGGCTCGTCGTGGAGGACGACTACGACGGCGAGTTCCGCTACGACCGCCAGCCCGTCGGCGCCCTCCAGGGACTCGCCCCCGAGCACGTCGTCTACTGCGGCACCTCCAGCAAGGCCCTCGCCCCGGGGCTGCGCCTGTCGTGGATGGTGCTGCCGGAACACCTCGTGCCGGACGTGGTGCTGCTGCGGCGCACGGGGGAGTGGACCACGGGCCAGCTGGAGCAGCTCACCCTCGCCGAGTTCATCGACTGCGGCGCCTACGACCGGCACGTACGCGCCATGCGGCTGCGCTACCGGCGCCGCCGCGACCAGCTCGTCGCCGCCCTCGCCGCACATGCCCCCCACATCGCCGTGACCGGCATCGCCGCCGGCCTGCACGCCGTCCTCGCCCTCCCGCCCGGCACCGAGGCGGCCACCTTGCGCGCGGCGGCCTGGCGCGGCCTGGCCCTGGAGGGCCTCGGCCGCTTCCGCCACCCCCAGGCGCCGCCCGGCATCCCGGGCGACGGCCTGATCGTGGCGTACGGCACACCGGCCGACCATGCGTTCTCGGGCGCGCTGGAGGCGCTGCTGAGCGTGCTGCCGCCGGCGCCCGACGACGCGGTTAGCATGGCGGAATGAGCGACTCCACGTCCGACAGCTACGACGCCCCGAGCGGACCGGCGCCCTCGCGGCGCTCCGCACGGCCCGTATCGCTGCGCACGCTGGGCCGCGCGGCCCGGTGGGAGACGCTCGCCCTGCTCGTCGTGCTCCTCGTCCTCGCCTTCGCGTTCGCGTAGTCCCGGGCCCGGTCCGGCCCTCCGTCTGCGGGCATGTCGTGGCTTGTCGCGCCCACGCGGCGGCAGCCGCACATCGACACCGCCCCGCGCCCCTTACGGGGCCCCGTAAGGCAGGGGCGCGCCCGGCGGATCGTGCAGCGCCCCGTAGGGGCGCGGGGAACTGCGCGACAAGCCACGACGTGCCCGCGGATGACGTCGGCTGCAGGCCGCCGTTGGCCGATCGCGCAGTTCCCCGCGCCCCTACGGGGCGCTCAGCGCACTGCGAGGCGACGAAGCCGAGCGGCCCGTTCCCCTCCCACACGGGCCACTCCACCCCCTCCGGCAGCGCCGGCCGCGACAAGCCGGATCCCCGGCCGCAGCAGGCCGATCCACTTCTCCGCGACGTCGGCGGGCAGGTGCGTACGGGCAAGCGCGCGCATGCCGGGCACCACTGACAACGGGCCTCGCCGGTTAGCATCGTGCGATGCCGCTCGTTGACATCACATACGCCCCACATGTCCCGCAGGACGTCCTGCGTCAACTGCGGTCGATCCTGCCGCACTTGGTCTCCCTGGCCGTGGAGTGCCCCGAGGAGCCGTACGACGGCGACCTGCAGCCGGGGGACGTGGTGCTGCGCTTCCGCGAGTCCGGCCCGCTGGACAGCGGCGGGCTGGACGTCGTCATCGAGATCCACTCGAAGTGGTTCGAGAGCCGGGCGGCGGACCGCCAGCGGCGGGTGGACGAGCTGCACGAGCGCATCGCGGCCGCCGCGCCCGGCCTGACCGACTTCGGCATCTACCTGTCGCTGCCGGTGGCGGCGTGGTCCCAGGGGGAGGAGTAGAGCGCCGCGGCCCCGCGGGTCAGCCCGGCGTCACCGCACCCTCCGGCACCCCGAACCACGCCACCAGCGCCTCCGCCAGCCCGGCCGTCGACGCCGGCGCCTGCGTCCCCGCGTCGGCCGCCCAGGCCGTGAAGCCGTCCGGACGGACGAGGACCGCCGCCAGTTCCGGGCGGGACGGGCAGCCGGCCGTCAGGGTGTCGACGCGGCCGGCGTACCCCGCGGCGAGGGCCCGCAGGTCCGGGTCGTCGGTGAGGTCGAGCAGGAGCGCCCGGCCGCCGTGGAGGTGGTCCGCGAGGCGGCTGCCGTCGGTGAGTTCGAGGTCCGGGGTGCTGCGGCCGATCAGCGGGTGCTCGCCCGGCAGCTCGTACCGTACGCCCCCACCGTTGAGCCGCGCGGTGAGGTACGTGGTGCCCGCGACCGTCCCCGCCAGGTCGTCGACGATCGCGCGCAGGGCCCGGGACTGCGGGTCCGGGCGCATGGCCGCGACCTGGGAACGGGTCCAGTCCAGGACCCACGCACCGACCGGGTGCCGCTCGGAGGTGTACGTGTCCAGCAGCCCTTCCGGCGCCCGGCCGCCGATCACCGCGGCGAGCTTCCAGCCGAGGTTCATCGCGTCCCCGATGCCCAGGCTCAGGCCCTGGCTGCCGAACGCGGAGTGCACGTGCGCCGCGTCGCCCGCCAGCAGCACTCGGCCCTTGCGGTACTCGGTGACCTGGCGGGCGTGGTCGGTGAAGCGGGTCGCGGTCCGCACCTCGGTGATCGTGACGTCCACGCCGGACACGCGGCGCAGCCGCGCCTGCAGGTCCTCGGCGGTGACGGGCGCCTCCCGGTCGGCCGGCGGACCGTCGAACTCCACGGTGACGATGCGGCCCGGCATCGGCCCGTGGGCGTACACCCCGGTGTCCGTGGCGGTCCAGCCGACCTTCAGGTCCTCGGCGCCGGTCATCTCCACGACCGCCTGGTGACAGGTGATCTCCGGGTCCGTACCGGGAAATTCGAACCCCGCGAGCTTGCGGACCGTGCTGCGGCCGCCGTCGCAGCCCACGAGCCAGCCGGCGCGTATGTCCCCGTGGCCGGTCCGCACGGTGACGCCCTCGTCGTCCGCGTCGAAGCCGGTCAGTTCCACTCCCCGGCGCACCTCGACGCCGAGCTCGTCCGCCCGCCCGGCGAGCAGCCGCTCGATGTCCTGCTGCGCGACGAAAGCGATGTCGGCGGCGGGCCCGGCGTCCGCGAGACCCGGCTCCGTACGGTCGACGAGGTCGGCGCGCAGCATGATCCCGGCGAAGTGCCCCACGATCCCGAGCCCTTGGCCCGCGGCCTCGCCTCCGTCCCCGTCTCCGTCCCCGCCGTTGCGCTCCTGCACGAACGCCCGGAAGCGGTCCATCGCCTGCCGCTGGATCTCGGCCAGCGGGGGCAGCATGCCGCGCCGGTAGAGCGCCTCGGCGCTGGGCGTGGTGATCGCCCCGCCCTTGATCGTCGGGTTCACGTCGGTGAGGCGCTCCAGGACGGCCACCCGCGCGCCTGCGAGCCGGAGCTCGCAGGCCAGCATCAGTCCGACCGGGCCGCCTCCGGCCACCACTGCGTCATAGTCCATGGCGCCCACTATGACGGAGGGTCAGAGGAGCCAATTCACCGCCCTGACCAGCCACAACAGGCACCGTGACGTCAAGCCCTGCCGGATGTCGATGTGCTCCGTGATACTGGTCATCTCTGCATGGACAGGTCCAGTGCCGGGGGTCGTCGCATGGCCTCGTGAGGAGTGGGTGCTGCCGGAGCCGCACCTGGCGAAGATGTGGCGCCGGGCCGGGCGGGCGGGGCGGCTACGCAGGGCGGGACCTCGGGGAAGGCGGCGCCTGCTGTACGGCTACTTCCCCGAGGGGCCCTGTGAACCGAGTCAGACCTAGAGAATGCCGGTAACGTCCTGGACGCTGGTGGCGATACCCGTGAACGCATCGCTGACGAGTGCTGAGGCATTCGCGCCGAGGTCCGCGGCACTGGCTGTTGAGGCGGTGAACGCGACGAGTGCGACGGCTCCGACGATGACTGCGGCGATACGGCGCATGAACGACCTCTTCGAGTAGGTCCGTTGAATGGGCCGGATCTTCCCGGCCTTCCGGTTCCGCATGCGTGCCGTACCCGTGTGGGTACCGACGTATCGATCCCTCGCTCTGTTGTTCGCCCCTGCCCGGTCTCGGTCCGGAACCCGCCCACGCACTTGTCGCTCCTGTCGAACCGGGACCAGAACAGCCCAACACCTTCACTGGATTTCTAGGGCGTGTCCGGCGGATCTTCGTCACGCGCCACCACGGCGCCCCGTAAGGGGCGCGGGGAACTGCGCGACAAGCCACGACGTGCCCGCAGAGGGGGTGCCGCGCTTCGCCCCGGCGCGTCGACTGCGGGCCGTCGCCGGCCGATCGCGCCCACGCGGCGGCAGCCGCAGATCGACACCGCCCCGCGCCCCTACGGGCGGGGCACTGCGTGATCCGCCGGACACGCCCTAAGCCGGCGCCGTCGCGGGCGCCGGCCCGCCGCGCAGGGCCTCCCGGACCGCGGCCATGCCGCGCCGCGTGGCCTCGACGGCGCCCGTGGCGTCGTCCGGCGCCGGTGTTCGGCAGTCCCGGCAGATGGCCGCTTCCTGTGCCCGTACGACCCGGCCGCAGCCGCCCGCGCAGGTCAGCAGCGGTACGGGCGGCGGGGCCGCCTCCGCGGCCTCCGGCATCTTCCGTACGAGCCGGTTGCGCACCAGGCCCGCCACGGAGTGGATCTGCGCGGGCAGCCCGGCCGTCAGCGCCTCCCGCACCTCCGCCTGCGTCGCCCCGCGCTCCAGCCATTCGCCTGCCAGCGGCGCGAGTTGCCGGATCTCCCGCCCGCCCAGCCGCAGTCGGCGTTCCTCACGGGCAACGGACGCGAGCACGACCGCCCCGCGGTCGGCGAGCGGATGGTGGGGAGGGAGGGATGTTGTCTCCCTGGTCTTTTCAGGGGAGCGACCGACGGACGGGCGCTCTGGTCCACCGACTGCCGGTTTCTCGGTACTCGGTGACGCTGGTGCCGCCCACCCGTCCCGTACGGCCCGCGCCTCCTCGTCCGTCAGCGGGACGTTCGACACGAGCTGGAACGTCCCCCACCGCCCGCGCCGCCCCTGCGTGCGCCACTCGTGCACGTACCCCTCGGCCTTCAGCTCGTTCTTCGCGCGCTGGAAGGCGGTCGTCTTGATCCCGGCGCGCCGGGCCGTGTCGGAGAGCGGCGAGGTGCGCGCCTCGGCCGGCAGCGAGACGTGCCAGACGAGCAGGCGTACGGCGTCGGACGACAGCCGCGGGTTGCGCAGGATCTCGTTCGGAACCTGGGTGAAGGAACGCGTGGGAGCGATAACATGCGTGGGCATTTGCGGGAGGTCTCGTCTCCTTAGCGGGTGTAGACCCCCGGTCGCCGGTTGCAGCCAGCATCGGGGGTCGCTCCGTATACGGACGAAGCAACCCGATGGGCCGCAACGTACGGCAGACGCCCGCCCGGAAGCGCGCGTTCCGTCATTCCGACACCCGTACGGGTTGCGGGTCGACCAACGCACGCTCCCAGTGCTGCGTGTCCGCGTACTCCCGCATGCTGACGATCTTCCCGTCGCGTACGGCGAAGACACCGCTGTTCTTCTGCTGGTACGGCCGCCCGGTCCGGCCCGTCGCCCACGAATCCCACTCCACGAACACCTGCTCGCCCTCGCCGAAGATGTTCGTCACCCGCAGGCCGACCTCCCGCTCCGGGTCGAGGTGGGCGAAGGCGGTCGCCAGGAACCCGTTGATCACCTGCTCCCGCCCCTCCCACGTCCCCGAGATCGGCAGCTCACCCGCGTACCAGCAACTGCCGTCGGCAGCCCACGCGTTCCAGATCGCATCCTGGTCACCTGCCGCCAGCGCGGCGAAGTAGTCCCGTACGACGTCCTTGGGTTCGGTGCTTGTCATGCGACGAGTCAAGCAGCGCGCGCGACGCCGACCAAGAAGCGATCAGCACTCGCGGCGATCAGCAGTCGTGATCGTCACGCATGCGCGTACCGCTGGTGGAACCCCATCACCGTCGCCATCTCCACCGCCGTCGCCCGATCCCCCTCCCGCAGCGCCCGAGCCCGCTTCCGCTTGATCGCCCGGCACTCCTCGCAGGGGGAAGGCGCGGGGGCGGACGCGTACGCGGCCAGCGCGGCCGTCAGCAGTTCGGCCTCGTAGCCGGTGAGCGGATCGTGAATGGACAGGTACACCTGCCCGTCGACGGGCGGCTGCGGTACGACCTGCACGCTGCAACCGTGCGCCTGGAACGCGTCGGCGAGTTCACGAGCGGTACGGGCGGCGGCATGACGGATGTTGTCGTGTGAGGACATGGGTGGGGGTACCTCGGTCGTGGGGTGTGTGTCTCCGTTCCGGTTCTCAGCATCGCGCTGTGGGGCTACGCTCACCAGGGGTAACGGTTTTCGGTTTTCCAACTCGAAAACAGGTGGCACGGTGCCTGCACCCAAGGAACTCGACCCTTCCCGCTCCCTCCCCGCCCTCTACGGGGCGAAGCTGCGCAAACTGCGCATCATGGCGGGTCTCACCCAGCGCGAACTCGGCGCGCTCGTACCGATTGCGCACAGCCGCATTGCGCAATTCGAGCTGGGGAACGAGACGCCCCCGCGGCACGTTTCGGATCGCCTGGACGAGGTCCTTGGGGCGGACGGCGACCTCAAGGACTTGTGGCAGCACGCGAGTCGGTTTCCACCTACGGATGCGTATCGCAGGTACAAGCAATACGAGGCGCGGGCTTCGGCGCTGCACCAGTACCTTGCGCACTGCGTGCCTGGCCAGCTGCAGACGGAAGACTACGCGCGTGAGCTGATGACAGAGGCTCTGCCGTGGTGCACGCCTGCGGAAATCGAGGAGCGAGTAGCTGCGCGAATGGCGCGGAAGAGCATCCTCACGAAGGAAAATCCGCCCTTGGTGTGGTCCATCCTTGACGAGGCAGCGCTCCGGCGTCCGGTGGGCGGACCGACGGGTATGCGGAAACAGCTTGCGTACCTGCTGGAGTGGTGCGCGGCGCCCAACATCGAGTGCCAGGTGTTGCCGTTCGCGTCAGGCTGTCACGCCGCGATGGGCGGATCCTTGACCGTTCTGTCCTTCAGTAACGCACCAGACTTGGTGTATCTCGAAGGCGGACCAGGCTTGACCGAAATGGTCACCGACCGGCAGAAGGTGGCCGAGCAATCGCGCATGTACGACTCGGTGCATGCTGCGGCGCTGCCACCGGCCGAGTCGTTCAAGTGGATCGAAAAGGTAATGGAGGAGTACGACAGATGCGAGCTGACCTGATGCCTGCCGTCTGGAGGAAATCGACGTACAGCGCCGGGCAAGAGGACTGTGTTGAGGTAGCGGTCCTTTGGCGCAAGTCGACGTACAGCTCCGGACAGGAAGCGTGCGTCGAAGTCGCCGACAACATACCCACCGGCGCCGCCCCCGCCGTCATCCCCGTGCGCGACAGCAAGAACCCCGCAGGCCCCGCCCTCCTCATCCCGGTCGGGGCCTGGTCCGCGTTCGTGGGTGCGCTCAAGGCGGGCGGCCCCCGGTAACCTACGGCGGGTCTTGCCAGTCGATCACGGGGACTCCACCTTGTCCGTACCGCCGCAATACCCGCAGCACCAGCAGCCGTACCCGCAGCAGCCCTACGGGCAGCAGCCGTACCCGCACCCGCAGCAGCCCTACGGGCAACCGTACGGCCAGCCGATGCCGCAACCGCCCGCCCCGCCCCGCCGGCCGCAGGCCAGCCCGTTGCGCGGGCTGATAACCGCCGTCGTCCTCCTGGCGATATTCGGCGGCGGCGCCTGGTACGTGTACGACTACAACACCAACCCCAATGGCGGGAAGGCCAAGAAGGAGGCCGAGCGGACCGCCAAGGTCGACGAGGCCAAGAAGCACCAGCCGCAGCGCGGCGACTGCGTGAAGATCGAGCACCCGGACAACGATCCGTTGCCGACGATCGTCGACTGCGGCTCGCCCGAGGCGCAGTACAAGATGGGCGAAACGCTGCTGGGTGCCGACAAGCACTGCGGCCCGGAGTACGCCATCGGCCTCCGTACCGTGGGTCGCTTCAGCAACTCCACGATGTGCTTCACGAAGGTCTAAACCGCGCCCAAGTGCGCCAGCACACCCCGCATCGCCCGCCGCACCACCGCGCGTGATTCGTCCGTCACGTCGCGCGTCTCGAAGCCGTGGTGGGCGTGCGGGGCGTCGATGATTTCGAGGTTCGCGCCGCAGTCCTTCGCTGCGGCGACGAACTCCTCCACCGTGGCGGCGATTTCCGGCATCTCCAGGCCCACCCGCGTGAGGAGAAACGGCAGCCGGCCCGCGCGGGCGATCACCGATGCCGGGCGGAATCGGTCGCCCACCAAGCCCCAGTTCGGCAGAGGCGCGAGGATCGGGTACGTGGCGGCGACGCATCGCAGCCACTCCGGCGGTGCGGCCAGCCAGTCGGCCGTCATCGGCCCGCCGCCGGAGAAGAACCACAGCCCCACCCGGTCGCCGTCGACGCGCGGGTCGGCCCGTACGAGGGCGACCGCGGCGGCGACGTCCGCGGCGGCGCGTTCGTAGTCGCCGACGTCGTGGAGGCGGTGGTCGAGGGTGACGCCGACGACGCCCTGTTCCGCTGCGTACCGGCCGTACCCCACGAACGTCGGCCAGTCGCGCGGCGTGGGCTGCGCCCCGGCCGGTACCGGGCCGCCGTGGACGAAGACGATCGCGGGCAGCGGACCGTCGGCGCCCGGCGGCAGGTACAGGTCGACGTTGCCGTGCCGCTCGTGCGGCACCTCGGGTACGTCGAGCAGGAACGGCCGCAGGTGGGTGGGCGATTCACCGCCCGCGGCCGGCTTGAGCCGGTGACCCTCGCCGGCGGCGGCGCTCAGCAGGACGTCCGCGAGTTCGTCCGGGCGGGACAGCATCGGCCAGTGGCCCGTGGCGAGTTCGAAGAAGCTGACGCGCGGGTCGGTGAGGGCCTGCAGGGCCGGGTCGCCGAGTCCCACGAGCATCTGCAGCATCTCGATGCTCGTGCCGCTGCCCGTGCACAGCACCCCCGTCGTGGGGACGGCGGCCACGGCACCCGTCAGCCGCAGCGGCTGCAGCAACGTGCCCACCGGCTGCTCCGTGGCGAGGGCGGTGAGGCGGTCGAGGGCGGCGGCCGGGACGCCCTCCGTGCTGCCCCAGCGCTGCCACTCGGCGCCGGTGGCCGGGGGAGGGAGTGCACCGGCGGTCTCGGTCAGGTGCCGGGACAGCTCCTGGTCGGGGACGGCGGCCACGGCCGGTACGCCGTCGCGGGGCATGCCGGAGTCCACGTACACGATGCGGGCGATGCGATCGGCGCGGCGGTCGGCGGCGCCGACGGCGGGGTGGATGCCGTAGTCGTGTCCTGCCAGCACGATCTGCTGCTCGGAGGCGGGATCGATCGCATCTATTGCAGTCAGGACGGCCGTGATGTCGGCCTCCAGGTCCGGGCCGGCCAGTACCGGCGTGTGCACCTCGGCGCCGGCGGCGGTCAGGCGGGCGGCGGTGGCCTCCCACACGTGGGGGCCGGTGAAGAGGCCCGGGACCAGGATGAATGCGGTGGTGGTCATGGCAGTTACGTTAGGAACTCCCCTTGGTGGAGGTTCAAGTGTTCACGTCGCAGGACGGATCGCGGGACGGATCGCAGGACGGTGCGCAGGACGGTGCGCAGGACGGCCTGTGCAGCATCGGTGAGCTCGCGCAGTCGGCCGGCGTCACCGTCAAGACCGTCCGCTTCTACTCCGACCGCGGCCTGTTGCCGGAGGCGTGCCGCAGTGCCGGGGGACACCGCCGGTACGGGCCGGAGGCGGCGGACCGGCTGCGCCTGATCCGTTCCCTGCGGGCCCTGGGGCTGCCGGTGCCGGACGTGCGGCGGGTCCTCGACGAGGAGGCGGCGGGGGAGCGGGCGCTGGAGGACGCGGTCGCCGGGCAGTTGCGCGAGGTCGCCTCCGGCCTGAAGGCGCTGCGCTGGCGGGAGGCGGGGCTGCGGCTGGTGCAGGAGTGTCCGCCGGGGGAACGGGCGGAGCGGCTGCGGCTGGTGGGGGCGGTGACGGCGGCGCCGAGCACCGACGTGCTGGTGCGGTTCTGGCGTGCGTGGCTGCCGGCGCGGATGCCGGCCGGGGCGGCGGCGCAGTTCCTGGAGGCGGCGGTGCCGCAGCCGCCCGACGAACCGGCGCCGGGGCAGGTTTTGGCGTTCGCCCGGTTGTGCGCCCTGGTGGCCGCGCCGTGTACCGGTGGTGCACCGCCGCAGCCGCACGCACACCATGAGGCCGGTGCCCGTGGGGCGGCGGTGCTGTACGGGGGGCTGGCCGAGGCGTACGAACTGGCGGCCGTCGCCCTCCGGCGGAACCGGGCGCCGCAGCCCGGGGAGGCGCTGGACTGCTTCGTCGCCGCGTACGCGAGCGCGTACGGCACGCGCGACAGCGCGGGGTTCCGCCGGCGGCTGGCCGGGCAGCTGGGGTCCGATCCGCGGCTCGACCGCTACTGGGAGCTGGTGGCCGAGGTCGTCACGCCGCCCGGCGGGCGGCCGGAGCCGACCGCCGGGGTCGCGCACGACTGGCTGCTGGCGGCCCTCACCGCTCCTGCGGCTGCTCCTGCGGCTGCTCCTGCGGGGCGGGGATCAGGGGCGGGTTGAGGCGGGCGAAGGCGGCCTGGCGCTCGTAGGGGAAGTACGGGTACGGGGCGGGGCGGTGGCTCGCGGCGTCGAGCCGCGCGACCTGCTCGGGCGTGAGGGACCAGCCGACGGCACCGAGGTTCTGGCGCAGCTGCTCCTCGTTGCGGGCGCCGATGAGGACGGTGGCGACGGTGGGGCGCTGCAGCAGCCAGTTGAGGGCGATCTGCGGCACGGCCTTGCCGGTCTCCTCGGCGATCTCGTCCAGCACGTCGACGACGCGGTACAGGTGCTCGTCGTCGACCGGCGGGCCGTAGTCGGCGGTCGTGTGCAGCCGGCTGTCGGCGGGCAGCGGCGTACCGCGGCGGATCTTCCCCGTCAGCCGGCCCCAGCCGAGCGGGCTCCAGACGATGGCGCCGAGGCCCTGGTCGGCGGCGAGCGGCATCAGCTCCCACTCGTAGTCGCGGCCGATGAGGGAGTAGTAGACCTGCTGGGCGACGTAGCGGGGGTGGCCGTGCCGGTCGGCGGCGGCGAGGGACTTCATCGTCTGCCAGCCGGAGAAGTTGGAGACGCCGGTGTAGCGGACCTTGCCCGCGCGGACGAGGGCGTCGAGGGTGCCCTGCACCTCCTCGACCGGGGTGCCGGCGTCGAAGGCGTGCAGCTGCAGCAGGTCGATGTAGTCGGTGTCGAGCCGGCGCAGGGCGGAGTCGACGGCCGCGACGAGGCGGGAGCGCGAGGTGCCGGCGTCGAGGGGGCCGTCGCCGAGGGGCAGGCCGGTCTTGGTGGAGACGATCACCTGGTCGCGGCGGCCCTTGATCGCCTGGCCGAGGACCTCCTCGGAGGTGCCGGCGGAGTAGACGTCGGCGGTGTCGAACATGTTCACGCCGGCCTCCAGGCAGATGTCGACGAGGCGCCGCGCCTCGTCGCCGGCGACCGTGCCCCAGGCGCTGAAGAGCGGCCCCTGCCCGCCGAAGGTGCCGGCGCCGAAGCTGAGCGCGGGGACGAGGAGTCCGGAAGCGCCGAGTCGCCTGTATTCCATGGCCATGTGAATCCCTCCCTGGTTAACGGGTCTATAGTCCCGTTAGGAAGGAAGATAGCAGGGTCGAAGCGTTAATGGAACAGGAGTCCCGTTATGAAGGGTGAGAAGGGTGAGGCCGGGGTCGAGCCGGGAACCGTACGGCCGGGAGGGCGTACGGCACGGGTGCGGGAAGCAGTGCTGCGCGCCGCCGAGGACGCCCTCACCGAGACGGGCTTCGCCCGCCTCGACCTCACCGACGTCGCCCGCCGCGCCGGCGTCGGCAAGACGACGGTCTACCGCCGCTGGGGCACCACCGCCGGCCTCGTCGCCGACCTCCTGCAGGACATGGCGGACCAGTCCGTATCGCGCACGGAGACCGGCACCCTCGGCGGCGACCTGCGCGCCAACGCCGACCTCGTCCGCCGCACCCTGACCGACCCCCGCCAAGGACCCCTGTTCAAGGCCCTGATCACGGCCGCGACCTGCGACGAGAAGGCGGCGGAGGCCCTCCACCGCTTCTACGAACGACGGGTCGGGGAATGGGCCCCCTGCGTCGAACGGGCCGTGCAGCGCGGCGAACTCCCCGCCGGCACGGACCCCCGGGAAGTCGTCCGCGCCGTCTCCGCACCCCTCTACTACCGCCTCCTGACGACCCCGACCCCGCCCGACGAGGCCGCGGCGACGCGCGCCGCCGCGGCGGCGGAGGCGGCGGCACGGGCGGGGGCGTATGTGCGGGAATCCCCTCGGGATCCCCTTCAGGATTCCCTTCGGGATTCCCTTAGGGGGCGGGACGCCGAGAATCCACCTTGCTCGTGATCACTCATGCCCGGCGGGCCGCATAAGTTGATGGGGCATCAGCTCGCACGCTCCGAGAAAGGCCCGGGTGCCCCATGCTTCCGTCCGGCAAAACCGCTGTTGTCGCCGCCCTGCTCGCCGGCGCCGTCCTGCCCCAGGCAGTGGCGGCACCGGCCCACGCGGCCCCGGCCCACGCGGCCCCGGCCCACGCGGCCACGCCGCGCACGACCGCCCTCCAGCAGGCCCTCGACGCGACGGTGGCGGCCGGCGTGCCCGGCGCGGTCGTCGAGGTACGGGAGGGGCGCAAGGTGTGGAGCGGGACGAGCGGGGTTGCGCAGCTCGGCAGCGGGCGGCAGGTGAAGGCCGGGGACCGCTTCCGCGCGGGGAGCGTCACCAAGAGCTTCGTCGCCACGGTCGTCCTGCAACTCGTCGAGGAGGGAAAGCTCCGCCTCGACGACCCCGTCGAGCGCCACCTGCCCGGACTGGTGCCGGCCGGCACGCACGGCGAGCGCGTCACGGTACGGCAGTTGCTGAACCACACCAGCGGACTGCCGGACTTCCTGACCGACGTCCTGCTGCAGAAGCCCGACGCGATACGGACCCTGAAGACCGCCGACTACACGCCGCGTGAGCTGGTGGCACTGGCCGTGGAAAAGGGCTGGAAGTTCGACCCCGGCGCGCAGGGGGCGTGGGGATACTCCAACACCAACTACGTCGTGCTCGGCCTGATGGTGGAACGCCTCACCGGGCACTCACTGGGCCAGGAGCTCAACCGCCGGATCATCCACCCCCTGCACCTCACTGGCACCTCCTTCCCCACCACCCCGCAGCTCCCCGGCCCCCACCTGAACGGCTACGAATGGCTCGACGGTGCTACGGCCACCCCCACCGACCTCACGGAATTCAGCCCCGCGACCATCTGGAGCGCCGGCACGCTGATCTCCACCACCCACGACCTCAACAGCTTCTACCGAGCCCTGGCGGACGGAAAACTGCTGCCGCCGCACCTGCTGCGCGAGATGCACACCATGCAGTCCATGGGCCCCGACCGCGCGGGCCGCTCCTACGGCCTGGGCCTGGAGGGCACCATCAACTACTGCGGCAAGGAAGCCCCGGTATGGGGCCACAGCGGCAGCGTGGCGGGCTACAACACGTTCAGCTTCACGACGGCGGACGGCAAGCGACAGGTCACCCTCGCACTCAACAGGAACTTCACGAAGTCGAAGGAGGCGGACGCAGCCGCCGTGCGAGTGCTGAGCACGGCACTCTGCGGCGACCAGGACTTCTCGCGCCCGAACGGTTCGCAGGGCAGGTGATTGATCGGTGATCGTCAGGCCGGGACAGGCGTACGCGACAGGGCGGTACGCAGCGCGAAGACACCGAGCAGGGCGCCCGACGCGAACCGCTGCGCGGTCATCACGCGAGGCCGGGCGGCCAGAAACCCCGACACGCGTGCTGCGCCCAGCATGATCAGAGCGTTCACGGAGATCCCCACGACGATCTGCACACCACCGAGCTGGAGCAGTTGCGCCCAGTTCGGGCCCGCCTGCGGATCCATGAACTGAGGCAGAAGAGCCGCGTACATGAGAGCGATCTTTGGGTTGAGCAGGTTGGTCAGGAGCCCCATCGAGAACAGGCGGACATCGGAGACCGGAGCCAGATCCCGGGCCGGTGCGAACGGCGAGCGGCCACCGGGCTTGAGCATGCCCCAGGCCAGGTAGGCGAGATAGGCGGCCCCGGCGAGCTTGACCACCGTGAACGCCAGCGGCACGGCCGCGAACAACGCGGACAGACCCGCGGCCGCGGCCAGCAGGTAGCACACGAACCCCACGGCGGTCCCGCTCAGACTGACCAGCCCCGCCCTGCGGCCCTGGGTGATCGCCCGAGAGGCGAGGTGGATCATGTTCGGTCCCGGAGTCAGGGCCATGCCAAGTTCGACCAGGGCCACTCCCCCTACTGCGGCCGGACCGATCACCAGTCAACTCCTCATCGCTTGCCGGGCACCTGATGCCCGGAGGGTGGGGCGACGCCCGTCTGCGAGGCATCGGCAACGCCTGCGCCAGGATACGGCCCCGCCGTCCGGCGTCTCCGCGCCCCCTGTGCGCCACCACGGCGCCCCGTCAGGGGCGCGGGGAACTGCGCGACAAGCCACGATGCGCCCGCGGACGGAGTGCTGCGCCCGGCCCCGGGGGGGGGACCTCGGCTGCAGGCCGCCGGTGGCCGATCGCGCCCACGCGGCGACAGCCGTGCCGGGCGCGACCGGGCGGGTAGGCCGTGTCCGGCGGATCACCCAGTGCCCCGCAAGGGGCGCGGGGCGGTGTCGATATGCGGCTGCCGCCGCGTGGGCGCGACAAGCCACGACGCGGCCGCGGATTGCCCGGACCCCGGGGTGGCGTGTCAGCTGCGGGCCGTCGCCGGCTGATCGCGCAGTTCCCCGCGCCCCTACGGGGCGCCGTGGTGGCGCGTGACGGAGGTCCGCCGGACACGGCCTAGCCGCAGTCGCCCAGGAACACGCCCGAGTCAGCGATGGAGTACGTCTCGTACAGCGTGATCAGCTCCATCGGAATGGTCAGCAGGCTGAACCACACGCAGACGAAGGCCACCGCCCCCGGCCACCGCTGCCAGAGCGGGACGTTGTCCCGCCGGTGGATCCACCTGCCCACCAGCACGCAGGCGACCACGGCCCCCACGCCCAGGATCAGCCCGAGCCATGCGGCGACGTAATCGGACACGGGGAAGGGCATGTGCCGGCATGCGAACTGCTGCTTCCAGGACCAGTCGTTCTCGATGTCCTGCGCGTGCAGGGAACTGACGGCCCCGGCCACGGTCAACGCGGGCACCAGGAGCCCGGTGAAGACCGTGCCGGGCGTAACCAGGCGGCTAGCCACAGTCGCCGAGGATCGAGCCGGTGTGGAGGGGGTGGTACGTGGCATAGAGGGTGGACAGCTCCAGCAGGATCGTCACGACGTTGGGCAGGACGCCGACGAAAGCCACCAGCCCGCGCTTGGTCTCCCACATCCGCACGCCGTACCGGCGGCGAATCCACCTGGCGAGCATCACGCAGACGACGACCGCCGATACGCCGAGCGCCGGCCCTGCCCACGCGGCGATGAATTCCGCCTTCGGAGCGGGCATGTGCCGGCATGCCGCCTGCTGCCGGTGGACCCAATCGCGGTGAATGTTCTGCACCTGCCACGAGGTCACCACACCGACAATGGTCGCGACCGGCACCCATAGCGCGGCGAGGACCATGCCGGGCGCGACCGGGCGCCTGTCGGCGGTAGGGGCCGGGGCGGCGGGGGAGGGGGAGGTAGCCATCAGTACCAATTCGGGTGGGGGCGGACGATGTGGATGCGCTGCTCGCCGTCGTTCCTGGAGGCGATATGGGCCCGGCTTTCCAGGCTGACATTCCGCCATGAGCTGGTGTGTTGCGTCAGCTTGATATCGCCGTCGGGCGTGACCGAGGTGACGACGGCGGCGTGATAGGTCTGGCCTTGTGGCTCACTGGCTCCTGGCGCCACCTGCTCATAGAAGATGACGTCGCCCGGGCGTGCCTCCGACCTCGGGATCTCTTCGCCGCCATTGCGCACCAGGAAGCTGTGGAGATCTTTGGCCAGTGCCCAGGAGCGCGAGTAGTACAACCGCTTGTCGAGGTCCCCCCACCCCGTGCCGCTCTCCCGGCCCCAGGTGTTGTCGCCCATGGGACCCGACCAGGAGTCGAACTTTTTCTTCATGCCGCCGGCTTCGAGTGAGGAGGACACGAAGTTCGCGCAGTTGCTGTCGAACTCGACGTCGTCGCCCTTGTTCCAGTGGTCCAGCGCGTACCGCACCATCTCCACCCGGTCGATCTTGCCGTCCGGGCCCCTGAGCTCCCGTCCCACCTCCGCGGGCAGGCCCTTGAGGTCGGCCAGGGTCACCGGATCCGCCCGCATCAGGGCTTTCTGCTGGTCGGGGGTCAGGCCGTCCCACCAGGTGCGGACCAGGTGGGGGTCCTTGCCCGACGGGATGCTGGCTCTGATCATGTCGAACTCGACGTGCGACGCCTCGACCTCGAGCTCGTTGTGGGCTCTGCTCGTGTTGGCCACGTTGATCGTCGTCGCCAGCTTGGCCAGTTCGGCCGAGGCCTTCGTGTCGGCCTGCGTCGCCTGGCGCAACGATTCTTCTATCAGGGCGTTGACTTCGGCTATGTGCGCCAAGTCCTTCGCATAGTCGTCGCGCACGTTCTGCGGCACGTTGGGGCCCGTCGGGGCGGCGGTGGAGTAGGGGCCTACGGCTCGGCCGTCCTGGATGTGCAGGCCGTACTCGTTCGCCAGCTCCACCGCGTGGAAGAGCGTGCGCTGGGACCATTCCATCGCGTACGCCAGGCCGTCGAGCACCATGGCCACGCCCTTGATGATGTCGCCGCCGGCCTCCAGGCGGTTGGCGATGTCCTCCAGGCGCTTGCCGGCCTTCTTTCCCGTGGCGTCGGCCCAGTGGTCGTCGAGGGGCTTCTTGCCCTGGGCGCGGATGTCCTCGGAGGCGGTCATGGAGCGCCGGGAGAGGGCCACCCAGTCGTCGGCGGCCTTTTTCCACTGGTCGACGCGGCAGGTGTACAGGTCGTGAAAGGAGACCATCGCCCCGTCACTTCCCCGCGAAGTCGGAGAGGGCGTGGTGGAGCCGGGACATGGCGTCCTTGGCCTGGAGGTCGGTGGTGTCGTAGGCGTTGGCGGAGCTGTGGAGGTTCTCCGCCATGGTGTTCATCTGCTTCGCCAGGTCGACCATGTGGTTCTCCCAGGCGGTCGCGCATTGCTTGAGGGCTGCGGCGGAGGTCCAGCCGTGGTGGCCGTCGGCGGCCGTGTCGCTGGAGTCCAGGGAGTGGCCGAGGTTCTCCAGCGCCGTTTCGGCGGCCGTGCGGGTGCCGCCGGCGCCCTGGCGGACGTAGGTCGTCCCGACGTTTATGTTCGCGTTCGTGGTCATCGATTCCCCCCTGAGTGGCCGCAAACCGCAATAGCCTACGGCGCGCCCAGGGGGATCGAGCGTCAGTTCAGTTCATGGCCGCCGCGAACATGCCGGGCTCGTAGGAGCCTCCCTTCTGGTGGACGAGGACGGCCAGGCGGTTGGCGGCGTTGATGAGGGCCACCAGGGCGATCAGGGCGGCGAGCTGGTCGTCGTCGTAGTGTTCGCGGGCGCGGGCCCAGGTCTCGTCGGAGACGCCCTCGTGGGCGTCGGCGAGGCGGGTGCCCTCTTCGGCGAAGGCCAGGGCGGCCCGCTCGGGCTCGGTGAACACCGTGGACTCGCGCCAGGCCGCGACCAGGCTCAGCCGGACCGCCGTTTCACCGTCGGCCACGGCGTCCTTGGTGTGCAGGTCGACGCACCAGCCGCAGCCGTTGATCTGGCTGGCGCGCAGCGACACGAGGTGCTGCGTGGACATCGGCAGCGGCGACTGCTGAATGAGCATGCCCGCGTTGGCGAAGCGCTTGACGAACTTGCTGCCGAACTCGTTCTCGAACATGTTGAACCGGGTGGTGTCCATAACGGCGTCCTCACTCGTAACTCGTAACTCGTGCTCGTGCACTGGGTGACCACAAGATGCCGACGGGCCGTTTTCTGTGACGGGAAGTGGGTGTGGGCCATGTCACCGGCCCCCGGTGTCACAGGACCGCCCCGGCCGGCGTCTTGTGCGCGTGACACCAACAACCGACCCCGCCACCGAGGCCTTCGTCGCCCACCGGAACCTGCTGTTCACCGTCGCCTACGAGATGCTCGGCTCGGCCGCCGACGCCGAGGACGTCCTGCAGGAGACCTGGCTGCGGTGGGCGGACGTCGACCTCGGCGCGGTCCGCGACCGGCGCGCGTACCTCGTGCGCATCACCACCCGCCAGGCGCTCAGCCGGCTGCGCGCGCTGGGCCGGCGCAAGGAGTCCTATGTCGGCTCCTGGCTGCCCGAGCCGCTGCTGACCGCCCCGGACGTGGCCGAGGACGTCGAGCTGGCCGACAGCGTCTCGATGGCGATGATGCTCGTCCTGGAGACGCTCGCGCCGACCGAGCGGGCGGTGTTCGTCCTGCGCGAGGTGTTCGACCTGGGGTACGACGAGATCGCCGAGGCCGTCGACAAGACCCCGGCCGCCGTCCGCCAGATCGCGCACCGCGCGCGGGCGCACGTGGCGGCGCGCCGGCCGCGCGGCGTGGTGAGCCGGAACGAGACCGAGCACGCGCTCGACGCGTTCCGGCAGGCGACCGAGACGGGCGATCTGCAGCGCCTGCTGGACATCCTCGCGCCGGACGTCGTCCTCCTCGGCGACGGCGGCGGCATCAAGAAGGCCGTCCTGCGGCCGGTCACGGGGGCCGACAAGGTCAGCCGTCTGCTGATCGGCGGGCTGGGCAAGGTCGCCGGCCGGGTCGCGATGCGGTCGGCGCAGGTCAACGGCCACCCGGCACTGGTCATGTCCCTCGACGGTGCCATCGACACCGTGCTGGCGGTGCGCTTCGACGACGGCCTCATCTCCGGGCTGTACGCCGTGCGCAACCCCGAGAAGCTCTCGCACGTGGAGCGGGAGACCGCCCTGATGCGTCAGCTGCGCGATCCGATGTATCCGATGTAACCGTCGGGGCGTACGACGACGCGCGTGCCGGCCGAGGCGTCGTACGCCGCGTGCGCGTGGCCGTCGTGGTCGACGACGTACGGGCCGGGGGGCGCGGTGTCGCCCGGGCGCAGCACCGCGTACGCGTGGGGGCCGTCGGGGGCCGGGGCGTCGCCGAAGGTCAGGCGGGTCGGGTGCGGGCCCCGGTAGAGGTCGAAGAGCCGGATCCGCCGGCCGTCCGGGTCGGTGACGGGCGCGTCGGGCGCGCGGTCGCCGGCGACGATACGGCCCTCGGACGCGCGGTAGGTGACGTCCAGCTGGCGGGTGTGTTCGCCGCGTTCGAACGCGTCCTCGGACTTGTCCTGGTAGCGCTGCAGCAGCTCCGAGGAGATGCCCAGGACGCGCGCCGCCGTCGCGCGCCGCTCGATCTCGTACGTGTCGAGGAGGACGGGCGAGCCGTCGGCGAGTTTCCAGCCGAGGTTGTAGGCGTCCTGCACACCGGTGTTGAGGCCCTGGCCGCCGGTGGGCGGGTGCGCGTGCGCGGCGTCGCCGGCGAGGAAGACGCGCCCCATGCGGTAGCGCTCGGCCAGGCGCGCGTTGGGCCGCCAGATGCTCGACCAGGCGGGGCGGCTCAGCCGGATGCCCCCGACGAACCCGTCGAGGATCTCCTGCAGGGTCTCCAGGGGCGCTTCGGTGACGCCCTCGGGCAGCGGCGCGTGGTACTGGAAGAGCCGGTCCGCGCCGGGCAGCGGGCTCAGGTGGACGCCGCGCATGGGGTCCGAGGCACGGGCGAACCAGTGGCCCCAGTCGTGGTCCAGGTCGTCCGCCGCCACGTCCGCGATCAGCATGCGCGTCGCCTCGTCCGTCGTTCCGGGGAAGGCGATGCCGAGCGCCTTGCGGACGGTGCTGCTCGCCCCGTCGGCGCCCACGAGGTAGGCGGCGCGCACGGTCTCGCCGGTCGACAGGCGGGCGGTCACCCCGTCCGCGTCCTGGGCGAAGTCGACGAGGGCGGTGCCGAGTTCGACCCGTACGCCGAGGCCGGCGAGCCGGTCCCGCAGGACGGCCTCCGTCTGCGACTGCCCGAGGACCCAGGGGTTCGGGTACGGCACGTCGGGGGTCGGGGCCGCGGGCTCGACCATCCGCCGGTCCATGACGTGGGCCCCGTCGAGGTGGATGCGCGTCGCCCGCACCGGGCAGCCCTGCCGGAGCACCGCGTCGAGGACGCCGAGGTCCTCGAAGGCCTCGAGCGTGCGCGGCTGGAGCGTGTCCCCGCGCGAGCCGGCGAAGTGCCGGTCCGCCTTGTCGACGATGCGGACGGCGAGGCCGCGCCGGGCGAGGTCGACGGCCAGGGTGAGGCCGGTCGGGCCGGCTCCTGCGATGAGCGTGTGCATGGGGATCCCCTCAAAAAGTGAATGGTGGTTCACTGAATCTGAATTCATCTTCAGTGTTGATACCGTTCCCGTCAAGGGAGGTGCCGTGAAGCGCAAGGAGAGGGCGGCGGAGACCGAGGCCGCACTGAAGGCCGCGGCGAAGCGCGTGTTCGCCGAACGCGGCTACCTGGCCACGAAGATCACCGACATCACCGCGGAGGCCGGCCGCGCCGCGGGCTCCTTCTACAACCACTTCGGCAGCAAGGAAGCGCTGCTGGAGGCGCTCATGGCCGACATGGCGGCCGAGTCCGACACGGTGGCCGCCGAACCGGGGCACCTGAAGGACTTCACCGACCCCGAGGCCGTGCGCCAGCACGTCGCGGCGTACATCGCCCACTACCGCGAACACGTCGTCACGATCCGCGCCGTGCAGCAGGCGGCGCTCGTCAACGAGGAGTTCGCCGCCACCGTGGACCGCCGCGCGGCCGCCGAGGCGGACGACATCCTCGACCACGTCACGGCCGTGACGGACGCCGGCCGCACCCTGCCGGGGCCGCCGGAGCTGGCCGTCCGCATGGCGTTCGGGCTGGTCCACACGTTCCTGCAGAGCTGGCGGCACCAGTTCGACGCCCTCAGCGACGACGAGGTGACCGAGGCGCTGACCCGCTTCGTCTACCGCGGCCTGAACGGGCGCGACTACGCGTAGGCGCCCGCAGAGGGCGCGGCACGGTACTTCCTCCGCGGGTGCGTCGTGGTTGCTCGCGCCCACGCGGCGGCAGCCGCAGATCGGCACTGCCCCGCGCCCCTGACGGGGCACTGCCCCGCGCCCCTGACGGGGCGCAGCACGGTACTTCGTCCGCGGGTGCGTCGTGGTTGCTCCTGCAGTTCCCCGCGCCCCTGCGGGGCGCTGCGAGTCCTACGCCAGGAGGCGTTGGGCGGCCTGTTCCATCACCTGTGCGCGGGTGCGCGGGCCGTGGTCGGCGGCGACGAGGTGGTTGCCGATCCACAGGGAGAAGGAGATCAGGCAGCGGACCTCGACCTCCTCCGCGTCCGGGCAGAAGTCGCCGTAGAGCTCCCGCAGGTAGGCCATGCGCCGGTTGTCGCAGCGGCGCAGGCGGCGGGCCACCGCCTCGTCGCGCCGGGCCCAGTCGCGGATCGCGAGGTCGGTGGTGACGTCGGAGGTCAGTCCGTCGGCGGACGAGGCGATGGCCGTGAGCCGCTGGAGCTTGGTGCGGGCGTCCCCGCCGTCCGCCTCGACGCGTTCGATGATCTCGTCGGTGACCTCGCGCTCCCAGGCGTCGAGCATTTCGTCGAGGAGCGCGTCGCGGTTGCGGAAGTACCCGTAGAAGCCGCCCTTGCTGACGCCGAGCGCCTGGGCGAGCGACTCGATCCGTACGGCGTCCGGGCCGCCGGCGGACAGTGCCTCCAGGCCCGCCTCGATCCACTTGCCGCGCGGCGTGCGGGCCACGGCCATGGTTGTGTCTCCCCTCACTGCCCCTGCATCTATACGGCACCGTACAGACGCGCCTACCCTCGATTTATACGCCACCGTATACATGGGGGTTGCTCATGAAAAAGCTTGCGAAACAGCTCATGAAACTGCCCAGAACCTCTCACACTTCCCGCCCCCTGCGGATCCACGGGATCGCCGGCGACTTCCACCTGGAGGACGTGTGGGACCTGCCCACCCCGGGCGGCCCCGACGACCTGCCCCGCCTCGTGCGGCTGTTCACCGAGGGCGAGCTGATGGACGGCACCTCGGGCGCCGCCCGCCTGCTCTTCGCGATCCGCTGGAAGCTCGGCAAGCTGTTCGGCTGGGACGAGCCCGGCGCCGGCCTCGGCACCCGGGTGCCCACCCTGCGGCACCGCCTGCCGGCCGACCTGCGTGACACCGTGCCGGACGCCGTCCTCGGGGCCGGCGGATTCCGCCCCCTGTACGCGACGCACGACGAATGGGCGGCCGAAATGGCCAACAGCACCGTGCACGGCATCCTGCACCTGAGCTGGGTCCCGGTCCCGGGCGGCGGCCACCGCGGCCGGATGGCCGTACTGGTCAGGCCGAACGGCCTGTTCGGCACCTGCTACATGGCGGCCATCAAGCCGTTCCGGTACGCGGTGGTGTACCCCGCCCTCCTGCGCGCGATCGGCCGCGAGTGGAAGCGGCAGGAGCAGGCCCCGCCGGGGGATCAGGCGGCCCTGCGGAACGTCCGCCGGTAGGCCCCCGGCGACACGCCGATCGTGGCGTGCAGGTGGTGGCGCAGGGTGGCATCCGTACCGAAGCCGGTGCGCTCGGCGATGCGGCCCACCGGCAGGTCGCTGGTCTCCAGCAGGTGCCGGGCCAGATCGGTGCGCTGCTGCACCAGCCACTGGCCCGGGCTCATGCCGACCTCGGCGCGGAAGCGGCGGGTGAACGTCCGCCGGCTCATCCCGGCATGCCGGGCCAGGTCGGCGAGCTGCAGGGGCTCGTGGAGGCGCTCCAGGGCCCAGGCGCGCGTCGCGGAGGTGCTGGCGGTCGTACCGGCCGGCACCGGGCGCTCCACGTACTGCGCCTGCCCACCCTCCCGCTGCGGCGGGATGACGCACAGGCGCGCCACCATGTTGGCCACCGCGCTGCCGTGGTCCTTGCGGATCAGGTGCAGGATCAGGTCGATGCCGGACGCCGCGCCCGCCGACGTCAGGACGCGGTCGGCGTCCACGAACAGCACGTCGGCGTCCAGGTCGACCCGCGGGTAGTGCCGCCGGAAGTGCTCGGCGTGGAACCAGTGCGTGGCCGCGGGCCGGTCCTCCAGCAGGCCGAGGGCCGCCAGCAGGAACGTGGAGACGCAGATGCCGACGATGCGGGCGTCCGGCCGGATCAGGGCCATCGCCTCCGCCACCGGCTCCGGCAGCGCCGCCCGGTGCGTGATCTCCGTGAACTCCTCGGCGCCGGGGACGACCACCGTGTCCGCGCTGGGCAGGACGTCCGCCGCGGCGTGCCCGACGTTGATCGTGTAGTCCGAGGCCGTACGGACGGGCCCGCCGTCCAGCGAGCAGGTGAGCACCTCGTACAGCGGCCGGCCCGCGGCGTCCCGGGCGACGCCGAAGAGCCGTCCGGGCAGGCTGAGCTCGAACGGAATGACGCCGTCCAGCGCCAGGACCACCACACGATGCATGGCCCAATGTTTGCACATCATGGCCCCCGGGCCACTGTCCCGGCGTGCGCCGGCCGGAGAGGCTGGGCACCATGAGCAAGATGAAGGCGATCAGCCAGAACACGTACGGCGGCCCCGAGGTCGTGGAGCAGATCGAGACCGACCGCCCCGTCCCGGGCCCCTCCGAGGTGCTCGTCCGCGTCCGCGCGGCGGGCATGAACCCCACCGACTGGAAGCACCGCCAGGGCGCCGGCTTCCTCGACCGGCTGCCCCTCGTCCTGGGCTGGGACGTCTCCGGCGTCGTCGAGGAGGTGGGCTGGGGCGTCACCCTCCACCAGCCCGGCGACGAGGTCTTCGGCATGCTCCCGTACCCGTACGGCGTGGGGTCCTTCGCCGAGTACGTGGTCGCCCCCGCCCGGGCGCTGGTCCGCAAGCCCGAGACCATCGACCACGTCCAGGCCGGCGCCATCCCGCTGGCCGCACTCACCGCGTACCAGGTGCTCGTCGACGCGGCGGACGTCCGCCCGGGGCAGCGCGTCCTGATCCACGCCGCGGCGGGCGGCGTCGGCCACTTCGCCGTCCAGATCGCCAAGGCGCGCGGTGCGTACGTCATCGGCACGGCGAGCGCCCCCAAGCACGCGCTGCTGCGCGAGCTGGGCGCCGACGAGGTCATCGACTACCGCACCGAGGACTTCACGGCGATCGAGCCGGTCGACGTCGTCTTCGACACCATCGGCAACGAGACCGCCACCCGGTCGGTCGAGGTGCTCAAGCCGGGCGGCCAGCTGGTCAACATCGCCATCCGCGACTTCCCCGAGGACCTCGCCGAGAAGGCCGCCGCCCGCGGCGCCCGCGCCTACCCCCTCCTCGTCGAGGCCGACCAGGAGGGCATGCGCGCCATCGCCGACCTGGTGCGCGAGGGCAGGCTCAAGGCCGTCGTCGAGGCCACCTTCCCGCTGGAGGACGCCGCGAAGGCGCATGCGCTGGGCGACACGAACCGGGTCACGGGGAAGCTCGTGCTGACGGTTTCCTGAGCTCGTCCTCGGCTCCCCTTCTGATTTCGGCAATTGCCGCCGCCCCGACCCCCTCCGCTCGCTAGCGTTGCCGTCCATCGCGGTGGGGGAACGGGGGAGGGGCCGTGGAGTACGAGGAGGGGGCCGCGCCATGGTCGGCCGAGTCGCGTGACGAGGTGCTCGCCGGCCGGACGCACTGCAACGTCGCCATGGCGCTCCACGAGGTGCGCGACCGGCTGACGCCCGAGGGAGTGGGCCCGGTCGGCAGCGAGGTGTTCGTACGGGTCTACATGGCCGCGTACTACTACCTCGCCCGGTACTTCCACCTCCCCGAGGCGAAACGCGAGTGGGACCGCCACGCCGGCTGGTTCCTCTTCGGTCTCGTGCACGCGGCGGATCCCCGGCTCGTGCCGGAGGCGATACGCGAGGTGCTCGACCAGCACACGCAGGCCGTGGTCCCCGCGTACGAGACCGTGCATGCCGTCGGCAGTGCCCTGCTGTTGAGCAGCGAGAGGGACGGGTTCGACGAAGGCGTCTTCGCGAGCGCTGTCCTCGTCGCCTGGGCGCGCGAGGAGGCCCGGGGCACGCCGTCCGAGCCCTCCATCACCTTCACCATGGGCTCCGCCCTGGTGGCCGCGGCCCGCTGCAAGGACGCTCCCCCGGAATCGAGGGAGGAGGGCATTCGCCACATGCGCGAGGCCCTCGCCGCCCTGCCCGCCGGTGACCCGTTCCACGCGCTGATGCTGACCGAGCTCCGGCGGACGCTGGCAGGGCAGCCGCCGGCCACGCATCCCGACGGCAGCCCCGAAGCCGAGATCACCACTTACATACGGGACGGCGGCCGGGAGCGGCTGGACAGGGCCGTCGACCTTTTGCGGACGATCGCCGACGCGCCCACGACCGGGGAGCAGGAGCGCTCGCGGCGCCGCGCCGAACTGGGGCAGGCGCTGCGGATCCGCTTCGAGCTGACGGGCGAACTGGCCGACCTCGACGCGTCGATCGCCGAGCTGGAGGCCGTCCTGGCGGCGGGAATCCCCGACCCGGAGACACGGGCCTCCGCCTCCTCCTTCCTGGGCGTCGCCCACCTCGCCCGATACATCCAACTGCAGGAACCCCCCGACCTGGAGGCGGCCACCCGGGCCGCACGGGACGCGTGCGACGACCCGGCGACCGCCGCCTCGCCCGCCCACCCTCAGCGGCTCACCAACCGGGCCTCCGTCCTGACCATGCGCTACCGCGTCACCGGCGACCTCGCCGACATCGACCGGGCCGTCGGCGACCTGGCGTTCGCGGTGCAGGCCACACCGCCCTCCCAGCACGACCACCCCGTGATGGTCATCAAGCTGGCCGTCGCCCTCGAGGAACGAGCCGTGCGCACGGGGGACGTCGAGAGCCTCGACGCCGCCGAGAAGCTCCTGCGGCCCCTGGTCGGCACCCCCGCGGACACCGGCCGCCACCAGCTGCTGGCCCGGATGGAACTGGGCGACGTCCTGTTCGTACGGGCGCGGATGACGGGCGACGCCAGCGCACTCGCCGCCGCGATCGACCAGTACGAGGCCATCGCGCGGGCGTCCGCCCAGGACATCCGCAGCCGGCTGATATGTGCCCGCCGGTGGGCCACGGCAGCCCTCGAACTCGGCGCCCTGGAAGTCGCTCGCACCGCCCTCGGCGTGGCGCTGGCCGAACTCCTGCCCAAGCTGGCCGGGCGGGCCCTCGGCCGGGAGTCGCAGGAGGCGCGCCTGCGCGAGCAGCCCCCTCTGGCCACCACGGTCGCGACCGTCTCGCTCATGGCCGGAGAGACGCGAGAGGCACTCGTCCGCCTGGAACAGGGCCGTGGCGTCCTGCTGGCCCAGGCGCTCCAGCTGCGCGGCCGGCAGGACGAGCTCAGGGCCGCGTCCCGCCCGCTCGCCGACCGCTTCGAGCAGGTCTGTGCCGAACTCGTCGCCCCGCACCGCAGCCCCGAGGAGCGCCGGAAGGCGGCGGGCGACTTCGACGCGCTGGTGGAGAAGATCCGCGCCCTGCCTGGTACGGAGGACTTCCAAAGGCCGCCGACCTGGGAAAAGTTGAGGGAAGCGGCGGCACACGGGCCGGTCGCCGTGATCAATGTGTCCCCGCCGGGCTGCTTCGCCCTCCTGCTGACACCCACTGCCGACGGGGGCGCACTCGACCACCTGCCCCTGAAGGTCACGGCGGGCGACATCGCCACCCACGCCGAGACCTTCCGCACCGCTGTCGCCGCGCTCGCCGACCCGTCCACCCCCGGCCCGGAGCGGTACCGGCACGACGTCGCCATGAAGGCCACCCTGCGCTGGCTCGGCACCCACATCGCCGGCCCCGTCCTTAACCGCCTCCGTCCCGGCCACCAGCCGCCGCCGCGGCTGTGGTGGTGCCCGACCGGCGTCCTGTCCCTGCTGCCGCTGCACGCGGCGGTGCTCGAGGACGGTGCCTACGTCCACGACCGGGTCGTCTCCTCGTACGTACCGACCCTCGGCTCCCTGCTCCACGCCCGCTCCCGGCCGGCACCGGAGCCCGGACGGGCCTCACTCGTCGCGGTCGCCGTGGACGCCGGACCGTACCCGCGCCTGCACTCCCTGGACGCGGAACTGGCCGCCGCGAGCGCCCTGCAGGGCCCGCGCGACACCTTGCGCGACACCGACGCCACGCCCGAAGCCGTACGCGCCGCCCTGCGCACCCACACCCACGCGCACCTCGCCTGCCACGGCGTACGGGACCCGGACGCCCCCTCCCGCAGCAGGCTCCTGCTGCACGGCGGCGAACTCACCCTGCGCGAACTGGCCGCCGAACGGCTGCCGGACGCCGAATTCGCCTACCTGTCGGCCTGCCACAGCGCGGCCACCGGAGAGGAACTCGCCGACGAGGTCCTCTCCGTGGCCTCCGCCTTCCAGCTGTGCGGCTACCGGCACGTCATCGGCAGCCTGTGGACCGTGACCGACGCCATGGGCCCCCTGCTCGCCGGCGAGGTCTACCGCAACCTCGCGGCACCGGACGCGCCCGGCCCGGCCCACGCGCTGCACCGGGCGGTCGGGGCCCTGCGCACCCACGACGACTACAACGACCCGCTGTTCTGGGCCTCGGTCGTCCACAGCGGACCCTGAAAGACGAGGCAGACCCCTGAACGACGAGGGAGACCCCTGAACGACGAGGGAGACATGGACGACGACCGCGCGCTGCGCCCCGCCTTCTGTGCGGCGCTGGCCTGGCTGGACGATGTCATGGCCGCCGAGGGGCGCAGCGACGCACTGCGCGCCGCCGTGCAGGCCGTCCGGGCCGGGACGACGACCGTGCGGCAGGCGATCGCCGGCCTGGGCATCCCGCTGCACGTCCTGACCGGCGCCATCGGAGCAACCCGCGGGGAGGGCGAGGGCGGAGCCCCCGGGCCCGTACCGCACGCCGCCGGCGAGGTGTACGTCTGCCCCGACGGCTGGTGCGGCCTGAAGGACGTCCGGCAACCGGGCGGCCCGCTGCCCGCCGGCGGCCGCTGCTGGCTGCGGAACCGGCCGCTGCGCGTCCTGGACGCGTGAGCCGGTGGCCCCCGTCCTCGACGGTCTCGGCGAGAAACTGGCCGAGAAGTGGGTGTCCGCATCGGCGGCCCCCGGGCTGCTCTTCCTTGCGGCGAGCGCGGCCGCCGCCGTGCTCGGCCACGACCACGCCCTCGACGGCGGCCTGCTGCGCGAACGGGCCGGCCACTGGGCCGCGACGGCGGAGCACCGGCCGGTCGCGGGCCAGGTCGCGGCGGTGGCGGTGGTCGTCCTCGCGTCGGTGGCGGCAGGGGCGTTCGTCCGCATATGCGCCGAAGAAGCGGCCGTACGCCTGTGGACCGGGAACTGGCCGCGCGCGGCCCGCGCCCTCGACCGGCGGCTGACCGCGCGCAGGGCCGGGCGCTGGACATCCCTCCAGAGGGAGATCGACCGCATCCGCCGCGCCACCCCGGCCCACCACCGTCAGGACGCGGACCGCCTGCGCATCGACGAACTCACCGCCCGCCGCGACCTCATCGCCCTCGCCCGGCCGACCAGGCCCACGCACACCGGCGACCGGTTCGCCGCCACCGAGAGCCGCCTGCGCGGCCAGTACGACATCGACCTCGCCGCCTGCTGGCCCGCCTTGTGGCTGGTGCTGCCGGAGGAGACCCGGGCCGAGCTGCGCGCCTCCCGCAGTCGCTTCGACGCCGCCGTCACCGCAACCGTATGGGCCGGCTGCTACGCCGCCCTCGGCTGCGTGTGGTGGCCGGCCGCCGTCGTGGCCGCCGTCACCGCGCCGGTCGCCTGGCGCCGCGGCCGGCGGGCGGCCGCGGCGCACGCGGGCCTGGTCGAGGCCGCCGTCGACGTCCACCTGCGAAGACTGGCCGCCGACGTGGGCCTCGCCGCGCCCCCGGGCACCCCGTGGGAACCCCGCCTGGGCACGGCCCTCAACCGACTCTTCCGCAAAGGGGCGTAGCCCCGCTCGGCGGCGGTGCGACGGCAGGCCGGGGCCTGTCGGGCGGACAGGCAGTGCCCCGTCAGGGGCGCGGGGCAGTGCTGATCTGCGACTGCCGCCGCGTGGGCGCGATCGACCACCGGTGGGCTGCAGCCGAGCACGGCGTTCCGTCTGCGGGTGCGTCGTGGCTTGTCGCGCAGTTCCCCGCGCCCCTTCGGGGCACCGGTACAGGGTCAGGCGTGCGGCGTGGTTAGTGTGGACGCACTTTCGAACACGACGGGGGCGTCGCACATGGCACAAAAACGACGAAGGCTGCGTTCCGGCACGGTGATACTCGGCGGCATGGGCATCCTCGCCACCGCCCTGACCTCCTGCGGCTCCGAACCGGACAAGCGCTGCGTGGACCGCAACAGCTACGAGGCCGGCAAGGGATACCGCGTCCTGGACTCCAAGGCCTGCAAGAGCAGCGGCTCGGGCAGCAGCTCCGGCACCTGGTACTACGGCAGCTCCAACAGCTCCGGCCGCGCCGACAAGGGCACCTTCGACAAGAGCAAGGCCGTCTCCCGCGGCGGCTTCGGCTGCTCCTCGTCCAAGAGCCACTCCGGCTCCAGCGGCGGCTGAACCACCGGACACGTACGACCATGCACCGCCACCGCACCACCCCCCGCCCCGACTGGCAGCGCACCGTCGAGGAGCAGGGCCTCGTCTACCCGCTCACCCGCCACCCCGACGGCACCCTGCGCCCGTACTGGGACGAGAGCGCGTACTACTCCTTCACCCTCCCCGAGATCGAGGACCTCGAAGAGGTCGTCGCCGAACTCCACGCGATGTGCCTGGCCGCGGCCGCCCACATCGTCGAACGCGAGCGCTACGCCGACCTCGGCATCCGCGACGCACGCCTGGCCGCACTCATCGCCGAGTCCTGGCGGCGGCGCGAGGAACTGCCCTCCCTCTACGGCCGCTTCGACCTCCACTACGACGGCCGCGGCGGCCCGGCGAAGATGCTCGAGTACAACGCCGACACGCCCACCTCCCTCGTGGAGGCGGCCGGACCGCAATGGTTCTGGATGGAGGAACGCTTCGCCGGCGTGCCGCACGCCGACCAGTGGAACTCCCTGCACGAACGCCTCGTCGCCGCCTGGCAGCGCCAGGCCGCCCTGCTGCCGCCCGGCGCACCCGTGCACTTCGCCCACTCCATCGGCGACGAGATCGGCGAAGACCTCATGACCGCGGCCTACCTGCGCGAAACGGCCGAACAGGCCGGCCTCGCCACGGAGGCCATTTCCATGGAGGACATCGGCTGGGACGGCCTCTCCGGCCGCTTCGTCGACAAACGCCTGCGCTTCCTGCGGGCCTGCTTCAAGCTCTACCCCTGGGAATGGCTCGTCGACGACGACTTCGGACCACAGGCCCTGGACACGCTCGACAACGGCGGCGGCACGGGATCCACGCTGTGGATCGAGCCGCTGTGGAAGATGCTGCTGTCCAACAAGGCGCTGCTCGCGATCCTGTGGGAGCTCTACCCGGACCACCCCAACCTTCTGCCGGCCTACCTGGACGGTCCCCGCGACCTGGCCCGCACGACCGGGTACGCGGCCAAACCCCTCCTGGGCCGCGAGGGCGCCGGCATCACCCTCCACCCCCCGGGCACCCCGCCCCCGCCCCCGCCGGCGGACCCCTGCTGCTACCAGCAACTGGCCCCGCTCCCGCAGTTCGACGGCAACCATGTCGTCCTCGGCGCCTGGGTCGTCGACGGCGAACCGGCGGGCCTCGGCATCCGCGAGTCGTCGGGCCCCGTCACGGACGGGTACGCCCGGTTCATCCCGCATGTGATCCTCTGAAGCAGCCGGGCGGCGGCCCGGACCTGCGCCTCCCGGCTGCCCTGACCGGCGGATGGTAGGCGGTGGTCCCCGGTCACTGCAGGTGAAGCCGTGCGCTTGCCCCCAACAGGTGAGCGAGGCGGGTGTCCTCGTCGGTCCGGTCCTACGGTTGGAGTGCCGAACACACGGACCGCAGACCGATTCGTCCGGCGGCGACGGTGTGCCCGGCAGCTACGCTGACCGGCAGTGCACCGGCCATCGGCGGCGAGGAGAGCGAAGTCATGGCGAAGACGTTCACCATCCACATGACGGGGGGCACGGTGGAGGTCCCCGCGACGATCCTGGGCATTCGCCAGGCCCTCCCGGAGGAGCTGCGGGAGCAGTTCACCGCGGAGGCCGAGAGCGCCGGCGCCGACGAGCTGAGGATGCTCCTCGCCTCCTGGGCCATGCGCATCCCCACGGAGCACGACGACGAGGAGGAGGCTCTCGTCGCGCGCCTGAAGGCGGGCGACTTCTCCGACGTGGTCTTCGCCGATGACATCGTCGACGAGTACAGGAGCGCTGGTTGAGCACGTACCGAGTGGCCTACACGAACGAGGCCCGGGCGGGGCGGGACGTCATCCCGGCGGAGCGCAAGAAGGCTTTCGACACGGGCATCGCAGCGCTGGCCGGTGATCCCTACGGTTGCGGGTCGGCCGCGGTGCGCGGGGACGCCGATCGGCGGGACGCCTCGATCGGGTCGGTGGCCTTCGTCCGTTACGAAGTGAGCCCCGCCGTCATCACGATCACCGTTCTGCGCGTGATCCCCACCCCCTGACGTGGCCGTCGCCCCGGCCCTCCCGGCCGGGGCGACGCCGTCGCCACGCCTACGCCGCGCTCGCCGCCGGTGTCGTCAGGACCGCCCTCAGTTGGTCCAGGCCCCAGTCCAGGTCCTCCTTCGTGATGACCAGCGGGGGCGCGATGCGGATCGTTGTGCCGTGGGTGTCCTTCACCAGGACGCCGCGTTCCATCAGGCGTTCCGAGATCTCGCGGCCCGTGCCGTGTTCCGGGGCGATGTCGACGCCTGCCCACAGGCCGCGGCCGCGGACGGCGGTGACGGCGCCGGTGCCGGTGAGCAGGGTGAGCTGGTGGTGGAGGTGGTCGCCGAGGTCGGCCGCGCGGGCCTGGTACTCGCCGGTGCGCAGGATGGCGATGACCTCCAGGGCGACCGCGCAGGCCAGTGGGTTGCCGCCGAAGGTGGAGCCGTGTTCGCCGGGGCGGTGGACGCCGAGGACGGCGCGGGAGGAGACGACCGCGGAGACGGGGACGACGCCGCCGCCGAGGGCCTTGCCCAGGACGTACATGTCGGGCACGACGCCCTCGTGCTCGCACGCGAACGTGCGGCCCGTGCGGCCCAGGCCGGATTGGATCTCGTCGGCGATGAAGAGGACGTTGCGCTCGGTGGTGAGCCGGCGGACGCCGGCCAGGTAGCCCGGCGGGGGGACGAGGACGCCGGCCTCGCCCTGGATGGGTTCGAGCAGGACGGCGACCGTGTGCTCGTCGATCGCCGCCTCCATGGCGGCCAGGTCGCCGTAGGGGACGATCTCGAAGCCGGGCGTGTACGGACCGTGGTCGGCGCGGGCCTCGGGGTCGGTGGAGAAGCTGATGATCGTGGTGGTGCGGCCGTGGAAGTTGTTCTCGGCGACGACGATCTTCGCCCGGCCGTCCGGGACGCCCTTGACGCGGTAGCCCCACTTGCGGGCGGTCTTCACGGCGGTCTCGATGGCCTCGGCGCCGGTGTTCATCGGCAGGATCATCTCCATGCCGCACAGCTCGGCCAGCTCCGCGCCGAAGCGCGCGAAGAGGTCGTGGTGGAAGGCCCGCGAGGTGAGCGTGACGCGGTCGAGCTGGCGTTTGGCCGCGTCGACGAGCCGCCGGTTGCCGTGGCCGAAGTTCAGCGCGGAGTAGCCGGCGAGCATGTCGAGGTAGCGGCGCCCCTCGATGTCGGTCATCCACGCGCCCTCGGCGGTGGCGACCACGACCGGCAGGGGGTGGTAGTTGTGGGCGCTGTGTTCCTCGGCGGCGGCGATGTTGCGTTCCGTGGCGGTCGTCAACGTGTGCTCCGTTCCTGTCCGGGGACGGCGGGCGGCGGGCGGGGGCGGCGGCCGGGTCCGGCGGCCGGCAGTGCCGTGTCGGCCATCGTGGCCGGGCGCCGACGCCTTTGTACACCCCTGAACCACCACCGCGGGGGCGCATTGCGACCGCTGACCCTGCGCGGCCCGCGCACCTGAGAGAATGTTGTGCATGGCCCTTGATCGTCCGCGCGCTCTCTCCGGTATCCAGCCCACCGCAGGCTCGTTCCACCTCGGGAACTACCTGGGTGCGGTCCGTCAGTACGTGGCTCTGCAGGAGTCGCACGACGCCTTCTACATGGTCGTCGACCTGCACGCCATCACCGTGCCGCAGGACCCGAAGGAGCTGCGGGCGAACACCCGCGTCGCCGCCGCCCAGCTGCTGGCCGCCGGCCTGGACCCGGAGCGCTGCACCCTCTTCGTCCAGAGCCACGTGCCCGAGCACGCGCAGCTGGCCTGGGTGATGAACTGCCTCACCGGCTTCGGCGAGGCCTCCCGCATGACGCAGTTCAAGGACAAGTCCGCCAAGCAGGGTGCCGACCGCACCACGGTCGGCCTGTTCACGTACCCGATCCTGCAGGTCGCCGACATCCTGCTGTACCAGGCGAACGCGGTGCCGGTCGGCGAGGACCAGCGCCAGCACATCGAGCTGACCCGCGACATCGCCGAGCGCTTCAACGGCCGCTTCGGGCAGACCTTCACCCTGCCGTCGGCGCACATCGTGCGCGAGACCGCGAAGATCTACGACCTGCAGGACCCGACGGCCAAGATGAGCAAGTCGTCGGCCACCCCCAAGGGCCTGATCAACCTGCTCGACGACCCCAAGGTCTCGGCCAAGAAGATCAAGAGCGCGGTCACCGACACCGACACGGTGATCCGCTTCGACGCGGAGAACAAGCCGGGCGTCAGCAACCTGCTGACGATCTACGCCACGCTGACCGGCACCACCGTCGCCGAGCTCGAGCAGAGGTACGAGGGCAAGGGCTACGGCGCGCTGAAGACCGACCTCGCCGACGTCGTGGTGGAGTGGGTCACCCCCTTCCGGGCCCGTACGCAGGAGTACCTGGACGACCCGGAGACGCTGGACGCGGTGCTGGCCAAGGGCGCGGAGAAGGCCCGTGCCGTCGCCGCCGAGACGCTGGCACAGGCCTACGACAGGATGGGCTTCCTGCCGGCGAAGCACTGACGGGCGAAGCACTGACGGGGGGCACGGAAACCGGAGCACTGGCCGGAGCACTGACGGGGAGATCTGGCAGCGGGTGCGGCGCAGCCGCCACACTTGCCACGGGGACGTACAGGCGCACAGGAGGGAGAACGTAGTGGGGACCGTAACGCTCGGCGTTTCGATCGCGGTCCCGGAGCCGTACGGCAGCTTCCTCCAGAAGCGCCGCGAGGGCTTCGGCGACCCGCACGCCCACGGCATCCCCACGCACGTCACCCTGCTGCCGCCGACCGAGGTGGACGCCTCCTTGCTGCCCGCGATCGAGGCGCACCTCGCCGAGGTCGCGGCCGCGGGCCGGCCCTTTCGGATGCGGCTGAGCGGGACGGGCACCTTCCGCCCGCTCTCGCCCGTGGTCTTCGTCAACGTCGTGGAGGGCTCCCCGGAGTGCGCCCGGCTGCAGAAGCAGCTGCGGGACGCCTCCGGTCCGGTGCCGCGGGAGCTGCAGTTCCCGTACCACCCGCACGTCACGGTGGCGCACGGCATCGCCGAGGAGGCCATGGACCGGGCCTTCGAGGAGCTCGCGCACTACGAGGCGGAGTGGACCATCGAGGGCTTCGCGCTGTACGAGCAGGGCGAGGACGGCATCTGGCGCCTGGAGCGCGACTTCCCCTTCGGCCCCTTCGGCACGGACGCGCCGGGCACCTCGGCGGTGCCCGCCGCGGTGCCCCGGCAGGGCAGTACGTCGCCGCTGCCGCGCCCCTTCACGTAAGCCCTTTAAGTAAGCCTTTTACGTAACCGCTTTACGTAGCCGCCGGGTCCGACCGCCGGGTCCATGGGGTAGATGTCGTGCCATGGATTGGCTCACCCGCTTGCCCCTGGTCGGACCCGCCGTCACGCGGGCCATGCGCACGCACGCCTGGCGCGCGTACGAAACACTCGACCGGGTGAAGTGGACGCGGCTCGCCGCGGCCGTCACCTTCACGAGTTTCATCGCCCTCTTCCCCCTGCTGACGCTCGGGGCCGCGGTCGCGGCGGCGCTGCTCAGCGAGGAGCGCACCCACGATCTGGAGAACCGTCTGGCCAAGCAGGTGCCGGGCATCTCCGACAGCCTGAACATCGGCGGTTTCGTCGACAACGCCGGCACCGTCGGCCTGGTCGCGGGCGCCCTGCTGCTGTTCACCGGCATCAGCTGGGTCGGCTCGCTGCGCGAGTGCCTGCGCGTGGTGTGGGGGCTGAAGGAGGACCCGGGCAATCCGGTCCTGCTCAGGCTCAAGGACGCGGGTGTGCTGCTGGGCCTGGGCGCGGTCGTGCTGATGTCGGCCGGCTGCTCGGCGTTCGCCTCGGCCGCCGTCGACTGGGTGGCCGGGCACGCGGGCCTGAAGGGGGCGGGGGTGCTGCTGACCGCCGCCGGGTTCTGCATCGCCGTCCTCGCGGACTTCCTGCTGATGCTGTACGTGCTCTCCCGGCTGCCCGGTGTCCTGCCCCCGCGCCGCCGCCTGGTGGAGGGCGCCCTGATCGGCGCGGTGGGCTTCGAGGTGCTCAAGCTGGTGCTGAGCGGCTATCTGCAGGGGGTGGCCGGCAAGAGCATGTACGGCGCGTTCGGCACCCCGGTCGCGCTGCTGCTGTGGATCAACTTCACGGCGAAGCTGACGCTCTTCTGTGCCGCGTGGACGGCGACGGACACACCCACACCCACGCAGCGCTAGGCCGTGCCCAGCGGTCGCGCAGTTCCCCGCGCCCCTGACGGGGCGCTGCACGATCCGCCGGATACGACGGCGCCCCGTAGGGGCGCGGGGAACTGCGCGATCGGCCACTGACGGCCCGCAGTCGACGCGTTGTCGCGCCCACGCGGCGGCAGCCGCAGATCGAACGCTGCCCCACGCCCCTGACGGGGCGCCCCGTGAGGGGCGCCGCGTCCGCTACTCCTTGGGCGGGCCGGCGTGGGACGGGCCCTTGCGCGCCCGCGCCGGCAGCGGGTGACGCCGGTTGACGACGTACCCGGCCACCGCCAGCACGGCCAGCGCGCCGCCGGTCAGCCCGACGGCCGTCCAGACGCCGTCGCTGCCGCCGCCGGTGACCGCGGCCTGGGCGCCACTGGGGCTCGACGCGCCCGAGCGCCCGGACTTGTCGGCGTCGAACGACCCCGACTTCGGCGGGACGAGCACGCCGACCGGCTTGACGTGGCCGGCCGCCTCGAAGCCCCAGTCGAGCAGCATGCGGGTCTCCTCGTAGACCCGGTTGCGCTCCTTGATGTCCGGGTTCATGACGGTGACCAGCAGCTTCTTGCCGTCGTGCTGGGCAACGCCGGTGAAGGTGTTGCCCGCGTTGGTGGTGGAGCCGTTCTTCACGCCCGCCATGCCCTTGTACAGCGTGACGCCGTCCTGGCCGGTGAGCAGGCGGTTGGTGTTGACGATCTCCTTCGTCCGGCCGGGGTGCTCGTCGTCCGGGAACTGCGCGCGGGCCGTCGAGCAGTACTCCCGGAAGTCCGCCTTCTGCAGCCCCGAACGGGCGAAGAGCGTGAGGTCGTACGCGCTGGAGACCTGGTCGTCGGCGTCGTAGCCGTCGGGCGTGACGACGTGCGTGTCGCGCGCCTGGAGGTCGTCGGCGTGCGCCTGCATGTCCCGGACGGTCTTGGCGACACCGCCGTTCATCGAGGACAGCACGTGCACCGCGTCGTTCCCGGAGCGCAGGAAGACGCCCATCCACATGTCGTGGACGGAGTAGGTCTGGCCCTCCTTCATGCCCACCTGGCTGCTGCCCTCGCCCATGCCCTCGAAGTCGGCCGCGCGCACCTGGTACTTGCGGGTCTTCGGGAACTTCGGCAGCACCGTGTCGGCGAAGAGCATCTTCAGCGTGGAGGCCGGCGGCAGCTGCCAGTGGGCGTTGTGCGCGGCCAGGATCTCGCCGGACTCGGCGTCGGCCACCAGCCAGGACGCCCCGGACAGGTCGCGGGGCAGCGCGGGCGCGCCCGGGCCCAGTTGCACCTGGGTACCGGGCCGGCCCAGCAGATCACCGCCGACCGTGGACATTCTGGCGGGCGGCTGTTTCGGCGGCGGCTTGGCCTTGCCGTCGGTGCGCCCTTCCACGGAGGGGGAGGCGCCCGGGCCCGCGGAGGACGCGGCCGGGCTCGGCACGGGGGACGCGAGGGCGGGGGCGGCGGTCGCCAGGGGGAGCAGCAGGGAGGCGCCGGCCGCCAGCAGGGCCGCGGAGCGGCGTCGCGGCGTCGCGGAGTACCGCGGGGGGTGAGTTGTCGTCGTCGGCACGGACGTGAACGTACCTCCACGCCCGGCGAACCGGGACGGCGCCTCACGGCGGGAGCCCTCCGAGGACCCGATAGGACCAGTGCCGCAGCCGGAACGCATACTGAAACCCATGGTGAAGTCTTCCGGGGATGCCGCCCCGCGAACCCCCGCGCCCGCCCCGGGCCCCGCTGTCCTGACCCGTCCCGTCTCCTGGTTCCTGCTCGCCTTCGGCGTCTGGAGCTGGGTCATCTGGGCCACTTTCATCAAGAATCTCTACAAGGACGGCAGCGGGCTGGCCTTCGACCGATCGGGTGACCCCACCACGTACTTCTGGGTGCACCTGGCTCTGGCGATCACCTCGTTTCTTCTGGGGACGGCTGTCGGCCTCATCGGGTTGCGCGGTGTGCGTGCCTTGCGGCGAACGTCATAGCTCGTACCGCTGTTTCCGGCCGATCACTTGGCCGATTTCCCGGACGCACGCCCGTTCGGCTGTCTACGGTGATGCGCATCACTGGGCGGCAGGGGGAGGCGCAGGGCGATGCGGGGTGTCCGGATGCGAACGGCCGGGGCGTGGCTGGCACTGCTGGCGGCGGGCGCCGGCGGCTGCGGGCTGCTCCCGGGGGACGACGAGGACGACCGTCCCCTGCGCGTCGGCACCACCGACACCGTCAGCGCCCTCGACCCGGCCGGCGCCTACGACGCGGGCTCCTGGGCGCTGTACGGCAACGTCTTCCAGTCCCTGCTCACCTTCACGCCCGGCTCCAACGCCCCTGTGCCCGACGCCGCCCGCAGCTGCGGCTTCCAGGGCGAGGACTTACGCACGTACGCGTGCACGCTGCGGCCCGACCTGAAGTTCGCCAACGGCGACCCGCTGACGGTCAAGGACGTGAAGTTCTCCTTCGACCGCATCGTCCGCATCAATTCCCCGCAGGGCCCCGGCCCGCTCATCGACACCCTGCGGTCCGTGGAGACCAGCGGGGACCGGGTCGTCTTCCGGCTGAAGGTGCCCGACGCCACCTTCCCCTTCAAGATCGCCACGGGGGCGGCGTCCATCGTCGACAGCAGCCGCTACCCCGCCGACCGGCTGCGCACCGGCACCGGCGTCGACGGCTCCGGACCGTACGCGCTCACCTCCTACCGGGCCGGCGAGAGCGCCGACCTCGAACCCAACACGCACTACCGCGGCGCGGTGAAGGAAACCGGCCACCCCGTGACCGTCCGCTACTTCCGCGATCCCGCGGGGCTGAGCCGGGCGTGGCACGACAAGGACCTCGACGTCGTCAGCCGGCAGATGCCGCCCGGTGAGCTCGCCGGCCTCAACCCCTCGGACAGCGGCATCCGCATGAGCGCCAACGCCGCCGCCAACACCCGATTCCTCGTCTTCAACCTCCGCCCCGGCGCACCGGCCAAACCCGTGGCAGTACGGCGGGCGGTGGCCGCCGTCGTCGACCGCCAGGCGCTCGCCCGCGACGTCCACCAGCGCACGGTCGAACCCCTGTACTCCCTCATCCCCCAGGGCCTGACCGGCCACGCCACCTCCTTCTTCGACACCTACCCCGCCCCCGACGCCGAACGGGCGCGCGGCATCCTGCAGGAGGCGGGCATCACCACCCCCGTGCACTTCACCCTCGCCTACTCCCAGGGCGGCGCCACCGACCAGGAGGCCGCCCTCCTCAAGCGCCAGCTGGAGGCCACCGGCCTGTTCCGGGTGGAGACCCGCAAGGCGGAGTGGAAGGACTTCCAGCAGGGCTACGCGCGCGGCGCCTACGACGCGTACTGCGTCAGCTGGGTGGCCGACTTCCCCGACCCCGACACCTTCACCACGCCCCTGGTCGGCACCGACAACGCCCTCCACTCCGGCTACTCCGACCCCCGCGTCGACCAGCTCATCCGCCGCACCCAGCAGAACGACCAGCGCAGCCGCCTGGCGACCGACTTCCGCGCCATCCAGAAGATCGTGGCCGAGGACGTGCCCCTGGTGCCGCTGTGGCAGAAGAAGGACTACGTCCTGAGCACGTCCTCGGTCTCCGGCACGCAGTACGTCTCCGACGGCACGGGCATCTGGCGCCTGTGGCGGCTGGCCCGCATCTGACGCCGCCCCGCCAGGGGCGCCCCTGCGGGGCGCTGTCCTAGTGCGTGTCCGGCGGATCATGCAGTGCCCCGTAAGGGGCGCGGGGAACTGCGCGACAAGCCACGACGTGCCCGCAGATTGCTCGGACTCCCAGCGTGGTACGTCGGCTGCGGGCGGTCGCCGGCTGATCGCGCAGTTCCCCGCGCCCCTACGGGGCGCCGTGGTGGCGCGTGACGAAGATCCGCCGGATACGGCCTAGAGCCCGTGGCGGGTCAGGAAGTCGGTGATCAGCTTCTGCCACTCCTGCGGGCGCTCGGCCGCCGGGACGTGACCGGTGGGCACCTCGGCGTACTCCGCGCCCGGGATGCGGGAGGCCAGGAAGCGCGAGTTGGCGGGGGAGACCAGGGTGTCGTACGCGGTGGCCACGACCAGGGTCGGCACGGTCAGCTGCGCGAGGTCCGCCGTGGTGTCGGTGGACGTGACCACCGCCGCCTGCTCGGCGGCGCCTGCCGGAACGCCCTGGGCGATGGCCTCGTAGAACCCCGGCAGCTCCGCCTGCGGCACGGCGTTGAAGAACTCCTCGCTGCAGCCGCTCAGCGCCACGAACCGCGCGAAGGCATCCAGGTCGCCCTCGGCCAGCAGCTTCTGCCACAGGTCCAGGGAGGCGCGCACCCGGTTGTCGGGGCGGGCCAGACCGGCCGTCAGGACAAGACCCTTCACGCGCTCGGGGTAGCGGGCGGCGATGCGTACGGACACCAGGGTGCCCATCGAGTAGCCCAGCAGCGTGAAGGTCTCCAGGCCCGCCTCGTCGGCCGTGGCCACCAGCGCGTCGGCGAGGCCGTCGGCGCTCAGCGGGACGGAGGCGCGCGGGGTCGCGCCCGAGCCGGGGTAGTCGGGGGCCACCACCGTGTGGTGCTCGGCCAGGGCCGGGATCAGCGGTGCGTAGTTGCCCTCGATGCTGCCGCCCGCGCCGTGCGCGAGGAGGATGCCGGGGCCGGAGCCGTGGACGGTCGTGTGCAGACGCGGGTAGCCCGCGGGAATGTTCGTCATGCCTCGTAGGCTCCCCTTTGACATCAGTGTGAAGGTCAAGTCGTCAGGGGGATCTCATGCGGATAGGGGAACTGTCGCGCCGGACCGGGGTCAGCACGCGCCTGCTGCGCTACTACGAGGAGCAGGGGCTCCTGCAGCCCGAGCGCGACACCAACGGCTACCGCCGCTACCACGCGGACGCCGCCGAGCGCGTCGCGCGCATCCGGGAACTGCTTGCCGCCGGGCTGACCACCGACGTCATCCGCGACCTGATGCCGTGCGCGCAGAGCGGCGGCCTGGTGGGCTGCGCACGCTCCAGCCGGCTGCTCGACGACCAGCTCGCCCGCGTCGAGGACCAGATGGACGAACTGCGCCGCAAGCGGGAGGCGTTGCTGGAGGTGACCGGGGCGATGGAGACGCGCCGCCTGGAGGACGAGGCCCTGCTCGCGGAGGCCCTGAGGTCGGCCTGACCGGGAACGCCCCGCCCCGCGGCGGCCCGCAGGAACGCGCAAGGGCCCGTCGCCACCCGGAAGGAGTGGCGACGGGCCCTCGGCGGAAGGTCCTCGGCGGAGGATCAGAAGCGGCGCGTGATCAGCGCCCGCTTCACCTCCTGGATCGCCTTGGTGACCTCGATGCCACGCGGGCAGGCGTCCGTGCAGTTGAAGGTCGTGCGGCAACGCCACACGCCGTCCTTGTCGTTGAGGATCTCCAGGCGCTGCTCGCCGGCCTCGTCACGCGAGTCGAAGATGAAGCGGTGCGCGTTGACGATCGCCGCCGGGCCGAAGTACTGGCCGTCGTTCCAGAACACCGGGCACGAGGAGGTGCACGCGGCGCACAGGATGCACTTGGTGGTGTCGTCGAAGCGCTCGCGGTCCTCGGCGGACTGCAGGCGCTCGCGCGTCGGCTCGTTGCCCTTGGTGATCAGGAAGGGCATGACATCGCGGTAGGCCTGGAAGAAGGGCTCCATGTCGACCACGAGGTCCTTCAGGACCGTCAGGCCCTTGATGGGCTCGACCGTGATCGGCTTGGCCGGGTTGATGTCCTTGATCAGCGTCTTGCACGCCAGGCGGTTCTTGCCGTTGATCCGCATGGCGTCGGAGCCGCAGATGCCGTGCGCGCAGGAGCGGCGGAAGGTGAGCGAGCCGTCCAGGTCCCACTTGATCTTGTGGAGACCGTCGAGCACGCGCTCCTTGGGGTCGATCTCCACCTGGAAGTCCTGCCAGGTGGCCTCGTCGGAGACCTCCGGGTTGAACCGGCGGATCCGGAAGGTGACCGTGATGTAGGGCGAGACCTGGGCCTCGGCGCCGGCCTCGGCCTTGTCGAGAGTCGCGGTGCTCATCAGTACTTACGCTCCATCGGCTGGTAGCGGGTCTGCACGACCGGCTTGTAGTCGAGGCGGATCGACTCCTTGCCGCTCGCGTCCACCTCGCGGTACGCCATGGTGTGGCGCATGAAGTTGACGTCGTCGCGGTTGGGGTAGTCCTCGCGGTAGTGACCGCCGCGGGACTCCTTGCGCGCGAGCGCGGACACGGCCATCACCTCGGCCAGGTCGAGCAGGTTGCCCAGCTCGATGGCCTCCAGCAGGTCGGTGTTGAAGCGCTTGCCCTTGTCCTGGATGGCGACGTTCTTGTAGCGCTCGCGCAGCTCGGCGATCTTCTCGACGGCCGTCTTGATGGTCTGCTCGGTGCGGAAGACCATGACGTTGGCGTCCATGGTCTCCTGCAGCTCCTTGCGCAGGTCCGCGACGCGCTCGGTGCCCGTGGAGTTGCGCAGGCGCTCGACCTGCTCGACGACGAGGGAGGCCGGGTCCTCCGGCAGCTCGACGAAGTCGGCCTTCTGGCTGTACTCCGCGGCGGCGATGCCGGCGCGGCGGCCGAAGACGTTGATGTCGAGCAGCGAGTTGGTGCCCAGGCGGTTGGCGCCGTGCACGGACACGCAGGCGACCTCGCCGGCGGCGTACAGACCGGGGACGACGGTGTCGTTGTCGGCCAGCACCTCGCCCTCGACGTTGGTCGGGATGCCGCCCATGGCGTAGTGCGCGGTCGGCTGGATCGGGATCGGGTCCGTGTAGGGCTCGATACCGAGGTAGGTGCGCGCGAACTCGGTGATGTCCGGCAGCTTGGCGTCCAACTGCTCCGGCGGCAGGTGGGTGAGGTCCAGGTAGACGTGGTCGCCCTCGGGACCGCAGCCGCGGCCCTCGCGGATCTCGGTGTAGATCGAGCGGGAGACGACGTCACGGGACGCGAGGTCCTTCATGACCGGCGCGTACTTCTCCATGAAGCGCTCGCCGTCCTTGTTGCGGAGGATGCCGCCCTCACCACGGGCGCCCTCCGTCAGCAGGATGCCCATGCGCCAGATGCCCGTCGGGTGGAACTGGAAGAACTCCATGTCCTCCAGCGGCAGGCCGCGGCGCCACACGGCGGCCTGGCCGTCACCCGTGAGGGTGTGCGCGTTGGAGGTCACCTTGAAGAATTTGCCGCAGCCGCCGGAGGCGTAGATCACGGCCTTCGCCTGGAAGACGTGGATCTCGCCGGTGGCCAGCTCGTACGCGACGACACCGGCCGACTTCCTGACGCCGTCGACCTCGGTGATCAGCTGGTCCAGGACGTAGAACTCGTTGAAGAACTCCACGCCCTCCTTGACGCAGTTCTGGTACAGCGTCTGGAGGATCATGTGGCCGGTGCGGTCGGCCGCGTAGCAGGAGCGGCGGACCGGGGCCTCGCCGTGGTTGCGGCTGTGACCGCCGAAGCGGCGCTGGTCGATGGTGCCGTCCGGGGTGCGGTTGAACGGCAGGCCCATCTTCTCCAGGTCGAGGACCGCGTCGATGGCCTCCTTCGCCAGGATCTCGGCGGCGTCCTGGTCGACCAGGTAGTCACCGCCCTTGACCGTGTCGAAGGTGTGCCACTCCCAGTTGTCCTCCTCGACGTTCGCGAGGGCGGCGGCCATGCCGCCCTGGGCGGCGCCGGTGTGGGAGCGGGTCGGGTAGAGCTTGGTGAGCACCGCCGTGCGGCTGCGCTTGGTCGACTCGATGGCCGCGCGCATGCCGGCGCCACCGGCGCCGACGATGACGGTGTCGTACTTGTGGATCTTCATGGTCGCGTCAGCCCCGGGCTCTAGCGGATGTTCGGGTCGAAGGTGAAGATCACCAGCGTGCCCAGCAGGACGGTGAACACCGTGGCGGTGTACAGCAGCATCTTCAGCCAGAAGCGGGTCGTGTCCCGCTCCGCGTAGTCGTTGATGACCGTGCGCAGGCCGTTCGCACCGTGCAGCATCGCGAGCCACAGCATGATCAGGTCCCAGGCCTGCCAGAACGGCGAGGCCCAGCGACCGGCGACGAAGGCGAAGCCGACCTTGGTCACGCCGCCGTCCAGCACGAGCTGGATCAGCAGGTGGCCGAGGACCAGGACGACCAGGAGGATGCCGGACAGGCGCATGAAGAGCCAGCCGTACATCTCGAAGTTGGTGCGGGTCGCCTTGGGCGTCTTCTTGGTGCGCTTGCGGGGCGCCTCGATGACCGGAGCCGGGTTGTCGGCGGAGTAGGCCGACACCTCGCTCACGGCCGCGGCGGGGGTGGTTTCAGCGGACATCTCGCGTCTCAGCTCCCGAACAGCGTGCGCAGCGTGTGCTGGAGCACGGGGTAGAAGGCGCCTGCCATCAGCACGACCCAGACACCGACGACGGTCCACAGCATCTGCTTCTGGTACCGCGGGCCCTTGGACCAGAAGTCCACCGCGATGACGCGGAGGCCGTTCAGTGCGTGGAAAAGGATGGCGGCCACCAGGCCGTACTCCATCACGTTGACGATGGGCGTCTTGTACGTGGCGACGACGTCGTCGTAGGCCTCGGGGGAGACGCGAACGAGAGCGGTGTCAAGGACGTGAACGAACAGGAAGAAGAAAATGAGGACGCCGGTGACTCGGTGAGCCACCCAGGACCACATGCCTTCCCGGCCGCGGTACAGCGTTCCAGCCGGCACGGAAAACCCTCCGGGAGCGGGATTGGGGCCTGCCGGCTTCACTGTCGGTCGGGCCCGGCCGGGTACGGTCCACCGGCCCTGGCCATCGTAGCGACGCCTTGTCGGTTCGGTCCCCCGGGGTGGCGGAGGTGTGATCAAACAGGCACGTACGGCCTAGGACGCCCGGGAACCGGGGAGTGGGCCCCGGGGCGGCTTGTCCGGTGCATCCCGGCGTGTCCGGAGGGGAACGGCGGACAGATGGGAAGAAAAGCCATATCTTCCTCTTGAAGGCACCAATGGGGAGGTTCACTCCATGGGCTCCGCTGGTTCCAAGGAACGTCCCGTCAGGATGACGCGGGCGTCCGCCGTCCGGGGGACGGTGGCCACCCTCGGCCTGCTCGCCACGATGACCCTGATGGGCTGCCCCGGCAAGGGGGCCGTCCACCCCTCCGGCAGCGACGACGCCCGCTCGCCCCAGGGCGGCAGCGCCTCCGCCCCGGCCTCCACCGCCTCCACCGGCGGCGCGGCCGCCGCGGAACCCGCCCCCGTCCCCGCCGCGGCGCCCGCCACCGTGCCGGCCGTACGCCAGTACGACCGGCGCGACGGGCCCGGCTGGCGGCCCGCCCGCGGCGCCCGCGTCGTCGCCGACCCGAACGGCCCCGCCGCCGACGAGGCCCGCCTCCTCGCCGGCGACCTCGGCCTCCCCTTCGACCGGGGCCCCGCCCGCGCCGGCGACGTCGAGCTCCTGCCCAGGGTCGGACAGGCCGGCGGACCCGAGGCGTACGAGCTCACCACCGAAGGCCGCAAGGTCACCATCACCTCGGCCGGCGACACCGGCCTCTTCTACGGCACCCGCACCGTCGTCCAGGCCGTCCGCACCGGCGGCGGACTCCCCGAAGGCGTCATCAAGGACGCCCCCGACCGCCCCCAGCGCGGCCTGAACCTCGACATCGCCCGCAAGCACTTCCCCGCCGACTGGATCGAGGCCCGGCTCCGCGAAATGGCCGACCTCAAGCTCAACCAGCTCGGCCTGCACTTCTCCGACGACCAGGGCTTCCGCATCGAAAGCTCCAGCCACCCCGAGATCGTCTCCCAGCAGCACCTCACCAAGGCCGAAGTACGGCGCATCGTCACGCTCGCCGGATCGCTGCACATCACGGTCGTCCCCGAGATCGACTCGCCCGGGCACCTCGGGGCGGTCATCGCCGCCCACCCCGGGCTGCAGCTGCGCGACGCGACGGGCGCGGTCGCGCGCGGAGCCGTCGACATCTCCAACCCCGAATCCGCCCGCATCGTCGACGACCTCCTGCGGGAGTACGCGCCGCTCTTCCCCGGGCGGTGGTTCCACCTCGGCGCCGACGAATACCGGGCCCTCATGGCCCGCGACCCCCAGGCCTCCTACCCCGGCCTCGCCGACGCCGCCCGCCGGAAGTACGGGCCGCGGGCCAGGGTGCAGGACCTCGCCACCGGATGGCTCAACGACCGGGCCGCCGTCGTGCGCTCCCTGGGCCGCACGCCCAAGGCATGGAACGACGGCTTTTTCCCCGACGGAGTCGTCGTGCCCGACAAATCCATCGAAGTCGAGTACTGGACGGGCAAGGAGAACGGGGCGCGGAACCCGCAGGACTACCTGAACGAGGGACGGACGCTGGTCAATCTGAACGACGAGTTCCTCTACTACGTGCTCGGCGAGCCCAACGACTTCCGGTACCCGACCGGGGAGCGGATCTACGGCGGGTGGGGGCCGGCGGTCCTGCGCGGGACGGCGGCCGCGTCGGCGGCGGGACCGGACCGGGTCCTCGGCGGACGGCTGGCCGTGTGGTGCGATCGGGCGGCGGCGCAGACGCCCAAACAGGTGGCGGCGGGCATCCACGTGCCGCTGGCCGCGGTGGCCCAGCGCGTCTGGGACCCGCGACCGCCGACGCGGCCGTGGCCGGACTTCCGCTCCTTGGCGGAACGCGTCCGCCGCTAGGCGCCCCATAGGGGCGCGGGGAACTGCGCGACAAGCCACGACGTGCCCGCAGGTGGGGGCCGTGCTTCGGCTGCAGGCCGTCGGTGGCCGATCGCGCAGTTCCCCGCGCCCCTACGGGGCGCCGGGGTGGGGGAAGGCCCGCCGCAGGCGATACCGCTGTGACGGGCGGGGCGTGCGGGGCGCTGTATCTGCCGGAGGCACTCCGCACTCCGACAGAAGGGACGCAGTCCATGGGTTTCTGGGGGCACTTATTAGTCGGCCGTGGCGGGGACCGGGCCCTGGCCGCTCGACCGGTCCTCGCCACGGGGCGTGACCACCTCGTCCCGGCCGCCGCGTTCGCCGACGGCTGGCAGATGTGGTGCCGCATGGCGCCCGAGCCGCTGCGTCCGGCCGTGGAGGACGCCGTGGCCTCCGTCGACGACCTCGTGCGGGCCCTCGCCGACGACACCGGTGCTCCCGCGCTGGCGGCCGGTGTGCTGGCAGGTGACTGTGCCGTGGTCTTCGGTGCCGTGCCCGCCGGCACGCCGTGGGCGGCCTGTCTGGGCCGGGTGGCCCTGGCGCGGCACCTGGCCGGCACCGGGCTCGGGCCCGACGACATCTTTCCGGCTCCGCGCACGGCCGCGGCGCACTGCGCGGCCTGGGCCGCCGCGGCCGGGCGGGTGACGGATGCCGGCGCGCTGGCGCGGGTGCTGGCCGCCGATCCGGGGCCGGACGTGGTGGGCCTGTTCCGCGAACTCCTCGCCGGCCTCGGCATGGTGGAGGAGGCGCTGCCCGCGTGCGCGGTGGCGGGACGGGGACGGCCGAAGCCGCCACCCCCCACAGGAGAGGCTCCGGCCGCCGTCCGCTGCGAACCCTGGTGAGGCCCGCACTACCTACAGCGCCGGGGGACGAAATTTCATCACAGTGGGGGACAGACAAGCTCAGGCGCGTAGTATCACCCGCTCATGGCACTACCCCTGGGAGTCCTCACCGATGTATCCGTGCGGTCACTGCCGCGCCACTGCCGTGGGTCCTGACGGCCGGTGCGCCGCCTGCGGCGCGTACCAGCAGCAGGCGCCCGCCCCCTACCCGTACCCGGGGATGCCCGGCATGCCCGGCATGCCGCGGGTCGGCGGGATCGACCTGCGCCGGGGGCTGCGCATCGCGCTGACCGTGCTGCTGTCGGCCATGATGCTGGTGCTGCTGTTCGACATCGCGGCGGCCGGCAAGGAACGCAGCGCGTGCGAGAAGCTGCTGCGGACGGGGTCGCTCGACGAGGCCGGCCGGCAGGCGCTGGAGGACGCCGACGCCTTCGCCACCGGTGTCGGGGTCGTCCACTTCGTGCTGTTCGCGGCCACCGCGGCGGTGTGGGCCGTGTGGTTCCGCCGGATGCGGGTCAATGCCGAGATCTTCGCGCCCGGTACGCACCGCTTCGGCACCGGCTGGGCGGCGGGCGCGTGGTTCACGCCCGTGGTCAACCTGTGGTTCCCCAAGCAGATCGCCAACGACCTCTACCGGGCCAGCTCCCCGGCCGGCCCCCAGGCCGCGCCCAGGACGCTGCTGAACTGGTGGTGGGTGCTGTGGGTGACGTCGTTCGGCATCGACGCGGTGAGCACGGTGTTCGACCGGGCCGCCACGGTCAAGCTCCGCGGCCTCGACTACGGCGACTGGCGCGACGGCGTCGAGCTGATGAAGACCTCGCTCGTCCTGGACGCCTTCTCCTCCCTGCTGCTGCTCGCCGCCGCGCCGCTGGCGATCCTCGTCGTGCGGCAGCTGACGCGGATGCAGGAGCAGCGGGCGCTGGTGCACCCCCCGACCCCTTCCCCCTACGGACCGTACGGCGCCGGTCCGGCGGCCTCCTGAATCGCAGGCACGACCCGTGGTGCAGGATGTGACCGTGCAGGGGGACGACGCTGAGCTGACCGCCGCCGTGCGTGCGGCGCAGAGCGGGGACGAGACGGCATTCCGTACGGTCTACCGGACCGTGCACCCCCGGCTGCTCGGATATGTGCGCACCCTCGTCGGCGACGCCGACGCGGAGGACGTGGCGTCGGAGACCTGGCTGCAGATAGCCCGTGACCTGGAACGCTTCACCGGCGACGCCGACCGCTTCCGCGGCTGGGCCGCCCGCATAGCCCGCAACAGGGCGCTGGACCACATACGGATGCGCGGCCGGCGCCCCCTCATCGGCGGCGACGAGAGCGAACTGGCCGGCCGCGCCGGCGACGCGGACACCGCCGGGGAGGCGCTGGAGGCCCTCGGCACCGGGCGTACCCTCGCCCTCATCGCCCAGCTGCCGCAGGACCAGGCCGAGGCCGTGGTGCTGCGCGTGGTCGTCGGCCTCGACGCCAAGAGTGCCGCCGGGGTGCTGGGCAAGCGGCCGGGGGCGGTGCGCACCGCCGCGCACCGCGGGCTGCGGCGACTGGCCGAGATGGTGACGGCGGGGGCGGGCGCCGGCGGAGCAAATGCTTCCGCGGGTGTGACGCAATTGCGCATGCGGACGCAGAAGGACATGTGATGGCGGACGACCACCGGTACGAGCAGGGCTGGCTGGATGACGACGCCGTGGAGCGACTGCTGCGCGGCGAACCCCTCTCCGGCACCGCACCCGCCGACGCCCGGGCCACCGCCGACCAGCTGACCGCGGCCCTGCGCGCCCTGACGCAACCGGCCGGTCCGGCGGGCACGGCGGCACGCGCCGCGGGCGCCCCGCTGCCCGGCGAGGAGGCGGCCCTGGCCGCCTTCCGCGAGGCCCGCGCCGCCCGCTCCGCGGCGGAGAGCGGGGTGGACCTCGCGGCCCGGGCCACGGTCGCCTCCGGCGCCGCCCGGCGGCGCACGCCGTTCGCCGTCGTGCGGGCGTTCCTCGACCGGCCCACCAAGGCGCTCGCGCTGGCCCTCGCCGGGTGCGCGGTCGGCGGGGTGGCCGTCGCGGCCGGGGCCGGGGTGCTGCCCGGGCCCTTCGGGCGGTCGGACGGCGAGCCGGCGCCCGCCGCCAGCGTGACCGTCGCCGACGGCGGCGGCCCGCGCACCACCGCGCCCGCCACCCCCGGTCCCTCGCACGGCGCAACGCCCGGTCCGCGTCCCGGGCACGGCCCGGAGGCCTCCGGCACCCCGGGCCACGGCACGGGCAGGACCGGCGGGCCGAGCATCGAGCCGGGCCCCGACGGGCCCTCGCCCAGCCGGCGCGGTGACGGCAAGCCCGGCAAGGGCGGCGAGGACACCGACGAGGGCACCACCGGCGACGTCACCGGCAGCGCCCGCGCCACGGTCGCCAAGCTGTGCCGGGACTTCCTGGCCGACGGCAAGCGCACCGGCCGGGGCAAGGGCGTCGACGAGGACGGCGTGCGCGCCCTGGAGCGCAGCGCGGGCGGCGGCACCGGCGCCGTGCGCGCGTACTGCGAGCGCCTGCTCGCCGGGCTCGACGCCGGCACCTCCGGCAGCGGCTCGGGCCTGGACGACCTGCTGCGCGGCGGCGCTCCGCGCACCCGCAGCCTCCCCCGTCCGGGCGTCTCCCCGTCGGTCGTCGCACAGGGTGTGACACTTTCGGGCACCACGACGCTGTAGGAAATGAGCCGACTGGTCATCGGCTGCGCAGGAGCCGGAGTTCCCCCCATGCAAAGCCGGCTCCACGCGCCCTGAGGCGCGGGCGGGGCTCTTCCCCCGGTCCTGCCCGCGCCCCCCTCGCACGCCCGGTTTGGTCACCGGTGCGTGGCGGCCCGGACCGGGCCCGCGCGGCCGCTACAGTCCAAGCGGAGGCCCGGGCCCGGGGCCGGCCGAAGCCCCGGAACGCAAACGCCCGGACGCTGCCTCCGAGGGAGAGCGGGAGGCGTGCACCATGACGACCCGAGCGCGATCGACCGAGTCCGGGCTGCCCGTCCGGTCCGTCTACGGCCCCGAGGCCCTCGCCGGCTGGGACCCCGCCGACCGGCTCGGCGCCCCCGGCGCGTACCCGTACACCCGCGGCATCCACCCGGACATGTACACCGGCCGGCCCTGGACCATGCGCCAGTACGCCGGCTTCGGCACGGCCGCCGAGTCCAACGCCCGCTACCGGCAGCTCATCGCCGCCGGCGGGCACGGGCTGTCGGTCGCCTTCGACCTGCCGACGCAGATGGGGTACGACTCCGACGCCCCGCAGGCGGCGGGCGAGGTCGGCAAGGTGGGCGTCGCCGTCGACTCGATCGAGGACATGCGAGAGCTCTTCGACGGCATCCCGCTGGACGAGGTCTCCACGTCCATGACCATCAACGCCCCGGCGGCCCTGTTGCTGCTGCTCTACCAGCTGGTGGCCGAGGAACAGGGCGTGCCCGGCGAGCGGCTGACCGGCACCGTGCAGAACGACGTGCTCAAGGAGTACATCGCCCGCGGCACCTACATCTTCCCGCCCCAGCCCTCCCTGCGGCTGACCGCCGACATCTTCGCCTACTGCCGCTCCGAGCTGCCGCGCTGGAACACCATCTCCGTCTCCGGCTACCACATGGCCGAGGCCGGCGCCTCGCCCGTGCAGGAGGTCGCCTTCACCCTCGCCGACGCCGTCGCCTACGTCCGCACCGCCGTCGCCGCCGGCATGCACGTCGACGACTTCGCGCCCAGGATCTCCTTCTTCTTCGTGGCACGCACCACACTGCTGGAGGAGGTCGCCAAGTTCCGCGCGGCCCGGCGCATCTGGGCCCGGATCATGCGCGACGAGTTCGGCGCCCACGACCCCAAGTCGCAGATGCTGCGCTTCCACACCCAGACCGCGGGCGTACAGCTGACCGCGCAACAGCCCGAGGTCAACCTCGCCCGCGTCACCGTCCAGGCACTGGCCGCCGTGCTCGGCGGCACCCAGTCACTGCACACCAACTCCTACGACGAGGCCATCGCCCTGCCCACGGAGAAGGCGGCCCGGCTCGCGCTGCGCACCCAGCAGGTCCTGGCGTACGAGACGGACGTGCCCGCCACCGTCGACCCCTTCGCGGGCTCCTACGCCGTCGAGACCCTCACCGACGAACTCGAATTCGCGGCCCTGGAGTTGATGGACGAGGTCGAGGGCCGCGGCGGCGCCGTGGCCGCCATCGAACAGGGCTTCCAGAAGGACGAGATCGAACGCAACGCCTACCGCATCGCCCAGGAGACCGACCGCGGCGAGCGGATCGTCGTCGGCGTCAACCGCTTCCGCCTCGACGAGGAGGAACCGTACGAGCCGTTGCGCGTCGACCCCGCCATCGAGGCCCGCCAGCGCGAACGGCTCGCCCGGCTGCGGGCCGGCCGCGACGCCACGGCCGTCGAACGGACCCTCACCGACCTGCGCACGGCCGCCGCCGGCACACAGAACGTCCTCCCCCCGATGAAGGAGGCCCTGCGGGCGCGGGCGACGGTGGGGGAGGTGTGCGGGGCCCTGCGCGAGGTGTGGGGCTTCCACACGCCCTCCGGCATGCACTGACGTGGGAGACACTGGTGGAATGTCCTCCCCGCGCCGCAGCTGTCCCGTCTGTGCCCGAGAGATCGCCGTCGTCGGCGGCCGCTACGCCCGCCACGACCCGCCGGGCCGCCGCGTGGCCACCTACGAGCTGATCTCCTGCCCGGGCTCGCGCCGCTCGGCCCCCCTGCTCGCGACGGAGCCCCGGCTGTTCGACCCGGAGGAGCCACCGATGGAGGGCCAGCAGCAGCTGTTCTAGCGGCAGCCGCTGCGGGCCCCGCGCCCCTGACGGGGCGGCGGCATCGGTCAACTCCGGGGGGCCGCCAGACAGTCCGCGAGCGGCGCCGGCAGTGCCGATGCGTGTATCACGCCGAGGCGCTGCGTCGCCCGGGTCAGGGCGACGTACAGGTCACTGCCGCCGAACTCCGCCGGTTCCGCCACGAGCACCGTGTCGAACTCCAGGCCCTTGGCCTGCCGCGGGTCCAGCAGGACCACCGGGCGCGTCAGGTCGGGGGCCGGGCCCCACGAGGCGTCCGGCAGGGCCTCGGCCAGGGCCGGGAGGAGGGGGGCCGGGGCGATGACCGCCAGGCGGCCGGTCCCGTCCGTCTCCCGGGCCACCGCCGTGGCCACCGCGCCGGGGAGGTCGGCGGTGTGCAGCGCCCAGGGGCGTACGCCCGTCGAACGAACCGAGCGCGGCGGGGCGGCGGCGGGGGCGCCGGCCGCGCGCAGGACGGCCGCCGCCACCTCCATGATCTCCGCGGGCGTCCGGTAGTTGACGCCCAGGCGCACATGCTCGAAGCGGTCGCCGACGTACGGGGCGAGGGCCGCCTCCCAGGAGCCGACACCGCCCGGTTCGGCGGTCTGCGCCGGGTCGCCGACCAGCGTCATCGAGCGGGTCGGGCAGCGGCGCATCAGCAGCCGCCAGGCCATCGCCGACAACTCCTGCGCCTCGTCGACGATCACATGGCCGAACGCCCAGGTGCGGTCGGCGGCCGCGCGCTCGGCGGCGCTGCGGTGGTCGGCCTCCTCGTGGCGCTCGGCCAGCCGCTCGGCGTCGACCAGGTCGTGCGCGGCCAGCACCTCCGAGTCCTCGTCCTCGCGGTCCTCGAACTCCTGGGTGCGCGAGCCGTACGACAGGTCGAGCACGCCCTGGGCGTAGGCGATGCGTTCCTGCCGCTCGGCCTCGGCGGCGGCGCGGGCGGCGGAGTCGTCCTCGCCGAGGAGTTCGGCGGCCTCGTCCAGCAGCGGCACGTCGGCGGGCGTCCAGGCGCCGTCCCAGCCGGCCGCGGGCCGGCGGATCGCCTCCGCGTCGGCCTCGGCCAGGTGGCAGGGCTCGTCGAGGAAGTCCGCGACGAGTTGCTGCGGGACGAGGGAGGGCCACAGCTCCTCGATCGCGGCGTGCACCTCGCTGCTCCCCGCGACCGCCTTGCCGAGCTGGGCGACGTCGTCGGGGCCGAGGAAGTTGGGCCCGCCGTAGGGGTCGGCGCCGATCCGGTCGGCGAGCTGGGCGGTCAGCGCGTCGATGACGTGGAAGGCGAAGAAGGGGCGGGCGAGGTTGTGCGGCAGCTTCGTCGCCCGGGCCGCCTGCCGGGCCGCGCGGGCGATGTCCGCGGTCAGCAGCAGCTCGCCGTCCTCGTGCGCGATGCGCAGCTCCGGATCGGGCAGGACCTGCCGGTCGCGCACGTACGCGGCGAGGGCGTCGGCCATCTGCGCCCGGCCCTTGACCTCGGCGGCGTGCGGCGTGTCCGCCGCCGTCGCCCGCACCCCGGGGAACAGCTCGCCGGGCGTGGCCAGCAGGACGCCGGTCTCGCCGAGCGAGGGCAGCACCTCGCCGATGTAGCCGAGGAAGGCCGGGTTGGGGCCGACGATCAGCACGGCCCGCCGGGCCAGCTGCTCGCGGTGCGCATAGAGCAGGTACGCCGCCCGGTGCAGGGCGACGACGGTCTTGCCGGTGCCGGGACCGCCCTCCACCACGAGCACGCCGCGGTGCGGCGCGCGGATGATGCGGTCCTGCTCGGCCTGGATGGTCTGCACGATGTCGTGCATCCGCCCGGTGCGCGCCGCGTCCAGCGCGGCGAGCAGCACCGCGTCCGCGTCGCTGCCCTCGTGCCCGGTGCGCTCGGTGTCGGTCAGGTCCAGGATCTCGTCGTGCAGGGCGGTGACCCGCCGGCCCTGCATGCTGATGTGCCGGCGGCGCCGCAGCCCCATGGGCGTGTGCCCGGTGGCCAGGTAGAACGGCCGGGCGACCTCGGCGCGCCAGTCGACGACCAGCGGCGTGCGGTCGGGGTCGTCGCGCCGGATGCCGATCCGGCCGATGTGGTGGTCGCGCCCGTCGCGGAAGGCCAGGCGGCCGAAGCACAGCCCGTGCTCCCCGGCGTCGAAGGCCGCCAGCAGCCCCGTCTGCTCGGCCACCAGCACATCGCGCTCCAGCCGCGCCTGGAAGGTGTTCCCGGCGGGCACGAGCGCTGCGCGCAGCGCGGCTTCCGACCGGGTGCGCAGTTCGGTGAGGCGTTCGTGCAGCAGATCGATGAATTCCTGCTCACGACGCATTTCCGCGTTCACCGCGGTTTCGGCGATTGACAATTCGGCTCCCGCACGGATATGATGGCCTCATCAAGCTTCCCCATGCGTTGAGTTGGGCTCAGGCATGGAAACAACCAATATACCCCGACCGGATTTCGGCCGGGGTTTTTTGTTGTCCCCGAAGTCCGGCGGCAGCGGCAAACGCCCGTACGGTTAACACGTGTTCGGCCACGGGAAGGGAACCCCCGTGACCGGTTACGGAAGTGAATGGCCCGAGGGCCTCGCCGCCCAGGCCCGGGCCCTCGCCGAGCGCGAGGTCAGTGCGCGCGAGCTCGTCGAGCGGGCCCTGCGCCGGATCGAGGCCACCCAGAGCACGATCAACGCCTTCCGACTCGTCCGCGCCGAACGGGCCGTCGAGGAGGCCCGCGCGGCCGACGAGCGCCTCGCCGCCGGCGAACGCCTGCCGCTCCTGGGCGTGCCCGTGGCCGTCAAGGACGACATGGACCTGGCCGGCGAACCCACCGCCTTCGGCTGCCCCGGAATCTTCCCGCCGCAGCGCACCGACTGCGAGGCCGTGCGCCGATTACGCGCCGCCGGCGCGATCGTCGTCGGCAAGACGAACACCCCCGAGCTCGGCCAGTGGCCCGTCACCGACGGCCCGGCGTTCGGGGTCACCCGCAACCCCTGGAACCTCAAGCACACCCCCGGCGGCTCCTCCGGCGGCTCGGCCGCCGCCGTCGCGGCCGGGCTCGTCCCCGCGGCCCTCGGCTCCGACGGGGCCGGCTCCATCCGGATCCCCGCCGCCTGGACGCACCTGGTCGGCATCAAGCCACAGCGCGGCCGCATCTCCACCTGGCCCCACCGCGAGGCCTTCCGCGGCATCACCTGCGACGGGCCGCTGGCCCGCAGCGTCGCCGACGCCGCCCTGCTGCTGCACGCCGCCGCCGGCTCCCACGAGGGCGACCTGCACCGCCCGCCCGCCGTCGACGTCCTCGCCGCCGCCGGCCACGAGCCCCGCCGCCGGCTGCGCATCGCCCTCTCCCTGCGCCCCGCCTTCGCCGCCGTCCGCCACTGGCTGCACCCCGCCGTGCGCGCCGCGACCCTGCGCATCGCCGACCGGCTGGCCCTGCTCGGGCACGAGGTGGTGGAGGAGGAACTGCGCTACGGGCCCATAGGGCTGGCCTTCGTGCCCCGCTCCATGGCGGGCGTACGCGACTGGACGGCGCGCGTGCCCGACCGCGCGCTCCTCGACGCCCGCACCCGCGTCAACGCACGCGGCGGGCTGCTGCTCGGCGGCGAGGTGCTGCGCGCGGCCCGCGCGGCCGAGGCGCCCCTGCGACGCCGGATCGGCGAGCTGTTCTGGCGGTTCGACGCCGTGCTGACCCCCACCACCGCCGTACCGCCGCTGCGCACCGGCGACCTGGCCGGCCTCCGCAGCCGCGACACCAACTCCCGCATGATCGCCGCCTGCCCGTACGCGTGGCCGTGGAACGTGCTCGGCTGGCCGGCGGTCAGCGTGCCGTCGGGGCTGACGGAGGAGGGGCTGCCGACGGGCGTCCAGCTGCTCGGCCCCTCCAACAGCGAGCCGCTGCTGATCTCGCTGGCCGCGCAGCTGGAGGCCGACCAACGCTGGTACGAGAACTGGCCTCCCGGCCACCCTCGCTAGGCCGTGTCCGGCGGATCTTCGTCACGCGCCACCACGGCGCCCCGTAGGGGCGCGGGGAACTGCGCGACCAGCCGGCGACGGCCCGCAGCTGACACGCCACCCCGGGGCCCGGGCAATCTGCGGCTGCGCCGTGGCTTGTCGCGCCGTTCCCCGCGCCCCTACGGGGCACTGCATGAACCGCCGGACACGGCCTAGGGGCGCGCCCCTGCGGGGCGCCCCGAAGGGGCGCTACGGCGCGAGGACGTCGAGTTCCGCCATCGCACCCGTGACGATCTCCCGCGTCAGGGCCTCCGCCCGCCCCGCATCGTGCTCGCGCACCGCCTCGGCGACGCGCACGTGCAGGGTGACCGCGGCCGGGTCGGGGTCGGTGAACATCACATGATGGCGGGTGCGGCCCGTGAGCACCTCGGCCACCACATCCCCCAGCTGCGCGAACATCTCGTTCCCCGAGGACCGCAGGATCACCCGGTGGAAGGCGACGTCGTGGACCAGATACCCCTCCAGCTGCTGGCCGCGGGAGGTGGCGACCATGCCCAGGGCGTGCTCGGTCAGCTCGGCGCACTGCTCCGCGGTCGCGTGCCGCGCCGCCAGGCCGGCGGCCACCGGCTCGACCGCCGAGCGCAGCACGGTGAGCGAGCGCAGCTGGCGCGGGCGGTCCGGTCCGGCCAGCCGCCAGCGGATGACCCGCGGGTCGTAGACGTTCCACTCCTCGACCGGCAGGACGGTCACCCCGACCCGGCGCCGGGAGGCGACCAGGCGCATCGCCTCCAGGACGCGTATGACCTCGCGGACGACGGTGCGCGAGACCTCGAACCGCTGCTCGAGCTCGTCCGTGCGCAGCACGCTGCCGGGCGGGTACTCCCCGGCCGTGATCGCGGGCCCCAGGGAGTCCAGCACCCGGGCGTGCAGTCCGTTGTCCATGCGCCCAGCGTACGGGCCACCACACAGCGCGATAAGTATGACGTTTACATCACAGCGGCTTGAATAAGTCGTACTCATCCGTTTGGGTGGCCGGGTGATGAGCATTGTCGTGATGGGCGTCGCCGGCACCGGCAAGAGCACGGTCGGCGCCCTGGTGGCCCGGGCGCTGGACATGCCGTACGCCGACGGCGACGACCTCCACCCCGCCGCCAACATCGCCAAGATGACCGCCGGCATCCCCCTCGACGACACCGACCGGGCCCCCTGGCTCGACACCGTCGGCGCCTGGCTGCACGAACAGGCCGCCCACGGCCGCGGCGGCGTCGTCAGCTGCTCCGCCCTCAAACGCGCCTACCGCGACCGGCTGCGCGCCGCCGCCCCCGGCACCGTCTTCCTCCACCTCACCGGCGACCGCGACCTCGTCGCCGCCCGGATGGCGGCCCGCACCGGCCACTTCATGAAACCCGGGCTGCTGGACTCGCAGTTCGCCACGCTCGAACCCCTCGGGGCCGACGAGGCCGGCGTCACCGTCGACGTCGCGCCCGGCCCCCGGACCGTGGCCGAACGGGCCGTCGCCGCCCTGACCCGCCTCTGACCCCACCTCCCCCGAAGACCCCCGAAGACCCCCCGAGGAAGCCCCGTGAGCACTCTCAGCGTCGAGATGCTGGCCGCGGCCCCCGCCGCACCGATCACCACCGCGGGCCATGCCCGGCTCGGCATCGCCGTCCTCGTCGGCATCGCCGTCATCGTCGTCCTCATCGGCCGGCTCAAGCTCCACGCCTTCCTGGCCCTGACGGTCGGCACGCTCGTCCTGGGCGTCGCCGCCGGCGCACCGCTGGAGAAGACCGTCACCTCCTTCACCACCGGGCTCGGCTCGACCGTCGCGGGCGTCGGCGTCCTCATCGCCCTCGGATCGATCCTGGGCCGGCTGCTCGCCGACTCCGGCGGTGCCGACCGCATCGTCGACACGATCCTCGCCAGGGCCGGCACGCGCACCATGCCCTGGGCCATGGTGCTCATCGCCGGCGTCATCGGACTGCCCCTCTTCTTCGAGGTCGGCATCGTGCTGCTGGTACCGGTCGTCCTGCTCGTCGCCCGGCGCGGCGGCCACTCCCTGATGCGCATCGGCATCCCCGCCCTGGCCGGCCTGTCCGTCATGCACGGCCTCGTCCCGCCCCACCCCGGACCGCTCGCCGCCGTCGACGCCATCGGCGCCGACCTCGGCGTCACCCTCGCCCTCGGCGTGCTGGTCGCCGTCCCGACGGCAGTGATCGCCGGACCGCTGTTCGCGCGGTACGCGGCGCGGTGGGTGGACGTCGCGCCGCCGCAGGCGCTGATACCGGACGCTCCGGAGCAGGCGCCGGACCGCCCTCGCCCCGGCTTCGCCGCCTCCGTCGCGACCGTGCTGCTGCCCGTGGTTCTCATGCTCGCCAAGGCCGTCACGGACGTCGTCGTCGACGACCCCCACCACCCCGTGCAGCGCGCGGCCGACGTCATCGGCTCACCCCTGATCGCCCTGTTGCTGGCCGTCCTGGTGGGCATGGCCACCCTCGGCCGCGGCACGGACTCCGTCCCCGCCTCCGTCGAGAAGGCCTTCGCCCCCATCGCCGGCATCCTCCTCATCGTCGGCGCCGGCGGCGGCTTCAAACAGACCCTCGTGGACGCGGGCGTCGGCCGGATGATCCTGGAGGTCTCCAAGGACTGGTCCCTGTCGCCTCTCCTCCTGGCCTGGCTCATCGCCGTGGCCATCCGCCTGGCGACCGGCTCGGCGACGGTCGCCACGATCTCGGCCGCCGGCCTCGTCGCCCCCCTCGCGGCGGACATGAGCACGACGCACACGGCCCTGCTGGTGCTGGCGGTGGGGGCGGGATCGCTGTTCTTCTCGCACGTGAACGATGCGGGGTTCTGGATGGTGAAGGAGTACTTCGGGATGAGCGTGGGGGAGACGGTGCGGACGTGGTCCCTGATGGAGACGGTGATCTCCGTGACGGGGCTGGTGAGCGTGCTCAGCCTCTCGGCGCTGCTGTAGGGGCGGTGCGCCTGCGGCGGGCCGCGCCCCGGTCCCGCCCTCTCCGTTTCCCGGGGGCAAGCCCCCGGACCCCCGACCGGGCTTCGCCCGGTGTCCTCGAACGCCGGACGGGCTGCAATGCAGCCCGTCCGGCGTTTGAGGTGCCGGGGACGGGGGGGATGCCCCGTATAGCTATTTCTAAACTAGGAACTGCACTCAAGTGAAATAA